>CAXUFZ010000020.1:5473-22369 GCA_964250345.1 uncultured Rubrobacteraceae bacterium | reverse complement strand
CCACACCATCCGTAGGGGCGCCTCGCGACCCCCCCCCACAACGTTGCTGCTACCACGCGGCCCCGACGCCCGGCGGCCCGCTTACAGGCAATCCTATTCCTCCCTCAGTACCGCTTCGTAGAGGCTCCGCTGGCGCTTGAGGGCCCGGAGGTACGTCTCGTGGCTCTCAGGGCTCGGCTCGAAGGTCTCGCCGAGGGGGACTTCGGCGTCTTCGATGTTCTGGATACCTAGTGCTTCGAGGGCGAGTAGGGCGGCGCCGCGGCTCGAGGCTTCTTCGACGCCGGAAAGTTTTACGGGTTTGCCGAGGGCGTCGGCCATGATCTGGGTCCATGTTGGGGAGTTGAAGAGGCCGCCTCCGGTGGCGATGACCTCTTTGTCGCCGGGAAAGGCCTCTTCGAGGATCCCGGCTATGAGGGAGAACCGGAGTGCCACGGCCTCCATGGCGGCGCGCAAGATGTCTATGGGCTTGTTGCTCATGGAGAGGCTGGCGATGGTCCCGTTGGCCCGATCCGCCCACCCGGGGCCCCGCTCGCCGTTGAGGATCGGGAGGAACGTGAGGCCGTGCGAGTCGGGCTTCATCCCGGAGAGCAGCCTCTCGGTCTCCTCGGGGTCGGGCAGGCGCAGGGTCTCCCTGAGCCACTCGACGAGGTTGCCGCCGTCGGAGAGCGCGCCGCCCATTACGAACCGCCCGGCGTCGGCCCGGTAGCACCACGGGCCCTCGGGGACCTTGACGTCGTCCGCCTTCCAGAGCACGCGCATCGCCCCGCTGGTGCCCACCATGAGCGCGAGCCGGCCGCTGTCCACGGCCCCGCACCCGACGTTGGAGCACGCGCCGTCCCCAGCCGCCGGGAACCACGGCACGTCTTTGAGGGCGGGCCACCGCCCGGACCATTCTTCCCGCAGCCCGCGTCGGGGCTCATCGGAGATGGCCGGTAGTTGCGCCTCGGACACGGACAGGACCTCGAGCATCTCCGGGTCCCAGCGCCGGCTGTTCTGGTCGAGGAGGCCGGTGGCCGACGCCATCGAGGTCCCGACGACCGGCCCGTCGCCGAAGAAGCGATTGTAGAAGTAGTCGGCGGGGGAGACCCAGCGCTCTGTATTCGCGTAAGCGTCGGGGTCTTTTTCGGACAGCCAGAGCAGCTTTGCCGGCCAGTAGCTGGAGTGGATGACGCACCCGGTGCGGCGGTGAACCTCCTCCTCGTCCACGCGACCGCGCAGCGTGGCCGCGGCGTCCGCCGCCCGGCGGTCGGCCCAGGTTAGGATGGGCGTCGAGGGCCTGCCGTCGGCGCCCAGCCCGAGGACGGAGTGCCAGAACGTGCTGGCGGCCACGCCCACGAAGCGGGCCCCCCCGCTGCGGGAGATGGCGCCGTCTATCGCCTGAACGACCAGGTCGAAGAGTTCTTCCGCGTCCTCTGTCGCCCCGCCGTCGGCGGTGTAGTCGAACTCGTAGTCGAGCTTGACCCCGGTCTCTTCGACGCCGGCGCCCGAGGCGTCGTGCAGGGCGGCGCGCACGGACGAGGAGCCCACGTCCAAAGAAAGGATTCTCGTGTCGTCCCCGCCATGAGCCACCCGTCCACCCCCTAGAAAAGCCCGGCGACAGTTTAGCAAGGTCTCGCGGTCCGACGGGGTGGGCGGCATGTTTAGTTCGCGTCGGCGCGCGGGTACGCAATCCCGCATCTGTCAAACACGGGTCAAGGAGGAGACATCGTGGCCAATGAAGAGCGTTTGCGGGAACTCGAGGAGAAGTACGAGGGCTACACCGTCTACGACAACCAGGGGAGCAAGATCGGCAAGGTCGACGACCTGTTCGTGGACGAGTCCGACAACGAGGAGTACATCGGCGTGAAGATGGGCTTTCTCGGCACCAAGTCCACCCTCATCCCGACCGAGGTCGTCCGCGTGAACGAGCAGGACAGGTCGATCGAGGTCTCCGAGTCAAAGGACCACGTAAAGGACGCCCCGAGCTTCAGCGACGACGACGACATAACCTCCGATTACGAGGAGCGCATCCGCGGCCACTTCGGGCTCGGCTCCACGGGCTCCTCCGACCGCGGCTCATACGGCGGCGAATCTTCCGGCGCCGCGGCTACCGGCGGCGCGGCCGCAAGCTCGACGCCGGGCATGGAGACGGGCGGCTCCTCGGCCACGGACCGCGAGCAAGAGTCCTCCGGGTACGAGACGTCTTCGGGCGAAGACCGCGGCGAATCGTCCGGCGGAGACACCGGGTACGGCGGGCGGAGCGGCTCGACCACCGAGACTACCGGGGGCGACCGCGGTACGGGCGAATACGGGGACCAGACCACCTCCTCCAGCGAAGAGACGCACCGCGAGGAGGCCGCCGCGACCGGCGGCGCCGCCGGAGGGACGACGGACCGCGACCAGCACCAGGAGTCCGACACCACCTCCGAACAGCAGGACACGAGTTCCACCGGCACCTCCGGCCAGGAGAGCTCGACCACCGGCCGGCCGTCAACCTCCCGCCAGACCGAGGAGACAGAGACGTTCCAGGAAGGCGGGCGCACCAAGATCCGCCGCCGCACCATCATCGAAGAGGTGGTGGACGCCGACGAGCAGTAAGCGGTTCGCTTAGCGAACCGCCGGGAGTCGGGAATCGGGAGTCGGCGGGCCCCGGCCCCCGTGGGGGGGGCTGCTACACAAAAACCCCCGGGGTGTATGGACGGGTTCGAAGCCCGCCCACGCCCGAAAAGACGCGGCAAGACACCGCCGCGTCACCGCAGCGAATCGGGGCCGCGGTCCGCGCCGTGGGGCGTTGTTGCGTCGGGCATAATCGGCATCACGACTTCCGGTGAACTTCCGTCCTTCACCGGCACCCTTACGCGCCGGGCCAGCGGCCGGAGGGGAGATGACGTCCCGCCTTCTCTTTCGCCACGTAGGCCCACGCTAGTCGTGTCGCGCCGTTCTCCGTGAACGCCGGTATCAGGGCGCGGCGGTAGGGGCTCGAAGGATCCCCCGGCACAAACTCTTCGAGGGCGTCGAGGGCCGGCAGGCGTACCTGCGGGTCGTCGAAAGCCAGTAGTTCTCCATAGACGCTGGAGGTCCCAGTCGGCCTCGTGTCGGGGGCGGGATGCTGGCTTGCCTCGGCCGCGTCGCGCGTCGGGTCCGCGGTTCCGACCGCCCTCACGTCGTGCTCCGGGACGACCAGGGCCGGGTAGCCGGCGGGCAGGCCGTAGAGCCGCCCGCGGACCGTCGCCTTCTCCACCGAGACTGCCCTGCCGCAGTAGGCGTCGTGGTTGCGTTCGCCCCGCTTGAGCGTGCCGTAGACGAAGACGAGCACCGGGTCGGCGTTCACGGTCGCGGTTTCGTCTACGGCTAGGGGGCCTCCGCGCCGACTATGAGGCGGGCGACCTCGGTGAGGTCGGAGCCGGCGACGTCGGGCGGTTCGACGAGCGGGTCGAGCACCATGCCGGGGCGGGCGACGAAGGCCGCGGCGCAGCCGGCTCGCAGGGCGCCGGCCACGTCCCAGGAGTGGGCGGCGATCAGGCGAACCTGGGAGATCTCGACGCCCAGGCTCCCGGCGGCGGCGCGGTAGGGTTCGGGCGCGGGTTTCAGGCGGCTTACGGCGTCGGCTGACAGGATCTCCTCGAAGCGGCCCGAGAGCCCGGCGTTCGCCAACTGCGCCCCGGCCACCTCCGCGGTCGAGTTGGTCAGCGCGGCCAGCCTGAGGCCCGCGTCGCGCAGCAGGTCCAGGGCCCCCGCGACCTCCGGGTGCGGGGGCAGCTCGCGCATCCCGCCGAGGATGGCTTGCCGGTCCTCGTCCGACAGGCGAATGTTCTGGCGGTCTTCGATCATCCGCAGCGCGGCGGCGCCGACGGCGCCGAAGTCCGAGTACGCGCCCGTGATCGTCGCGACGAACGCGGACTGGAGGAGCTGCTGGAACCACGCCCGCCGGACGCCGGCGTCTCCGAAGGCCCGCTCGAAGTGTGGGTCCAGGGCGCCCAGGTCCAACAAGGTCTCGTTCACGTCGAAGACACACACCCTCGCCACTTCTACCCCCGATCCGTCCTGGTCCGGCGACCGACGAGCGCGGCGTAGTCCACCTTGAGGCAGCGGTCCATGACAACCGTCAGGCCGTGCTCGCGCGCGTAAGTCGCGGCCCGCTCGTTGACTACGCCTGACTGCATCCACAAGACCTTCGCGCCGGCGGCGACGGCATCCTCCGCGACCGGCATCACCTCCTCGCTCCTACGGAACACGTCTACGATGTCCACCCTCTGCGGAATATCCCGGACCTTCGCGAACGGTTCTTCGCCCAGTTCGGGGCCGCGCAGGTTCGGGTTGACCGGGAAGATGCGGAGACCGAAAGCCTGAAGCGAGCGGGCGATTGCGTGGCTCGTCCGGTACGGTCTGTCCGAGAGCCCGACCACCGCTACGGTTTCGGCCTCCGAGAGCAACTCTGCGATCTCGCCCCTGCCCGGGTTCTGGTGCAACGGTTCTCCTTCTTCTCTAGGCCACGGCGACGCCGGCCCACGGGAGCGCGAGCTCTTTGCCTTTGGCCTCCACCATGACGTCCGCCCCGCGCCCGTCGAGGGCCCCCCGTAGCGCCCGCCAGTCCCCGTCTTCGACCCCAAAGGCGTGAGCGCCGGGGCGCTTCGCCGGGTCCTGGCTGGAGAAGTGCAGCTTCGGGCGCGAGCCGCGTGGCTCCCAGGTTGGTAGGGCGAGGTCGAGCGCTTGCCGGAGCGTCAGCCCGCCGGGGTTCAGCGAGTGGTGCAGGTTGTCCACGATGGTAGGTATACCGAGAATTTCTGAGGCGTCGACCACCTCCGCCACGGTCCAGACGCGTTCGTCGTTCTCCAAGGCCAGGTAGCGCAGGATGTCCCTCTCCGGTCCCATCGTTTTCACGAAGCGTTCGATGGCGGCCGGGCGGTCGTCGTAGGCGCCGCCGAGGTGCAGCACGATCACGCCGTCCTCCGCGCCGAGAAGATCGAGGACCCTTGCGGCGTAGCGCAACTCGTCGAGGCTGCGTCCCACCGTCTCGGGATTCGGGCTACCAGGGTTGATGAACTGCGCCGGGTGCATGGACAGGCGGACGCCGAGGTCGCGGGCGAGCCCCCCGATCCCGCGTAGATCGTCGCCGTGCTCTTCCTCCCAATCGTAGGGGAAGGCCGGATGCGAAGCGAAAGGCACAAGACCCTGCCCGATCCTGAACAGCGCGACGCCGTGTTCGGCGTTCCAACGGACGATGGTCTCCAGCGCGAGCAAATTCTCCCAGACCAGCCCGCGCACCTTCTCGACGTCCCGCACGCCCGCCAGCCGCAGCGAGTGGTTCGTCGTCGCCGGTATCGTCATGTTCTGCGCCGCGTACCCCAGACGGATCATGCCGAAAAGATACAACGTCCGGGCTGGCTGCGCCGGGTGCTGAACCCCCGGGAGTCGGGAATCGGGAGTCGTTAACCCCATAAGGCTTTTCCGACTCCCGACTCCCGAAGCGAGCGAAAGCGAGCGCCTCCCGACTCCCGACGAGCGGGGGCCGCGAGTTTCACCCGGCTCCCGCATCAGAAGAAGCCCGCCGCCACGAGCGGAACGGCCACGATGGTCGCGGTGAGGCGGAAGAGGTGGGTGAAGGCGACGGTTACGAGGTCGGCGTCGGTCTCTCCGGTTAGGGCGATGAGGGTTCCCATGCCGCCGGGGGCGGCGGCGAAGGCGGCGGTCCGGGGGTCGAAGCGGAACATGCGGACGAGCAGGTAGCCCGCGAGGGCCCAGACGAGCATCTGGATGGAGTTGATGACGACGGCGGCCCCGGCGAGCTGGGCGAGCGTCTGGAAGAACTCGGCGGAGAGGCCGAGGCCGATGACCGCGCCGCCGTAGACCTGCACGAGCGCGTTGAAGTGCCTCTCCGGGAGGTTCCCGGCGATGAGGAAGCGGGCGGACCCGGATCCGAGGAGCGCCCCGATCACGCCGCCCGCCGGGAGCGCGGTGAGCGCGAGCCCGAGCACGCCCCCCGCGAGCCCGACGCCCGCCACCGACATTAGCCTCGCCCATCCGCCCGGGGATTCCGGGGCGGGCTCCTCCGGGGTCTCGTCGGCAGTGGTGCGTTCGTGGCCGGAGGATCTGAGGCGCGCCAGGATCAGGCCGGCCGCGAAGACGACCAGCAGGAGCCTCACCAGGTGTATGGCCGCGACCGCTGGGCCATCTGCCCCGAGGCTCGCCCCGACGGAGGCCATCTCCGTGAGGCCACCAGGTGCTGCGGCGAAGAGCGCGGTGACGGGGGATATCCCCGTGAGGAGAACCGCGGCCACGGCGGCGGCGACGCCGGAGGCCAGAAACACGACCGCGAGGGCGGCTGCCGGCAGAAGGGACCGCGCCCCCGACCGCAGCGCGTCGGCCGAGACCCTGAAGCCGACCAGTACGCCGACCATGACCTGCAAGGCCTGGTCGAGCAGCGGGGGCGTCCGCACATCCGGGAGGCCCAGGACCGCGAGCCACACCCCGACGCCCGCCATGGCACCTATAAAGAGGCCCGCCGGGACCCGCAACCGCTGCCCCAGGTAAGCGCCTAGAACGGCCGCGACGGAGACCGCGCCGACGAACGCCCAGACGCTCAACCCCGCGGCCCGCCTACATCATCTCGAAGGCCGCAGGCACGAGAAAGCCCCGGCCGCGGCGGCGGGGGCGACCGTCCAGCTTCGATGCTTCTTAGGAGCCGCCTTCAAGGACGAAGGTGACCGCCATGTTCACCTTGTAGCCGGTGATGTTGCCGTCCTCGATCAGGATGTTCATGTCCTTGACCCACGCACCCTCCACGCCGCGAAGCGTGGACGTGGCACGGGTGACGCCTTCCTGTATCGCGTCCTCGAAGCTCGTGGTGGACGTGGCGCTTAGCTCGGTGACCCTCGCTACGGACATAGCCGCTCCTTTTGTCTGTTCCTTTTCCCTGCAAGGCTCCCTACCCGCCGGGGCGAAAAGTAAACGCCGGAAAAGGGCCGCCGCGCGACGCGCGGAGGTCCGCCGCGAGCCTAGATCTCTTTGAGGAGCACGGGGTCGGTGGTCGGCTGGTCCGAGCCGCCCGCCGGCTCGACGGTCACGGCGACGGTGTCGCCCTCCTGGAGTGGATGGGTTACCGCGGTCGCGGCCATGTTGCCGGACGGCTCGAAGAGGCCGCTCGGCTGGGGGACGTCGTCGTGGATGACCCACACTTGCAAGGTCCTATCCTCCGGCACGGACGGCAGGTCCTCCACGACCAAGATGACGCGGTTGCCCTCTATCCTGGCGACCTCGGCCCTCGTGCCCTGCTCGGCCCACGAGCCTTCGAGCTCGATGGTCTGCGCGCCGGCCCCGGACGCCCGCGCCTCTTCTGCCCGTTCTTGTTGGGTCCGGGCCTCGTCCACCTGGCCTTGCAGGTCGCCCACCTCGTTTTGCAGGAGCACGTTCCAGGAGATCAGGCCGACCAGCAGCACGGCCGCCGCGGCCAGGGCCAGGTTTCGAACGCCCGCGTACCGGCCGGCCCCGGACGACGGCCGCCGGCGGACGGCGCGTGGAACCCCAGCCTCCGACTCGACGACGTCCATCACCCTGGCGCGGAGTTCGGGGGGTGGATCGTGTTCGGGCGGGGCGTAGGCCAGCATCCCGGCGACGCCGCCGAGCTCCTCGACCTCCGAATGACGCTCGGGATGCGAGGCAAGGTAGTCCTCGAAGTCGGCGCGCTCGTCTTCCGGCAGGGCGCCGAGGACGTAGGCGTCTTTCAGTTCGTGGAAGCGGGCGTCGTTCATCGGGGCACCGCCACGTCGCGGGAGTCGAAATAGTCCCTTATCTTTTTGAGTCCCAACCGCATACGGCCCTTGACCGTGCCGAGGGGAAGGTCGAGGAGGTTGGAGATCTCGACGTGCGTGTAGCCGGAGAAGTACGCGAGCTCCAGTATCTTGAGCTGCTCCGGGGGGAGCGTGTCCAGGGCCTCACGGATCTGCTCGCGTTGCGAGTTGCGCCACGTCTCGGCGAAGGCCTCGCTCGGCTGCGACCGCGGCGCCGAGGCCTCGACCTTGTCCTGGGTCCGCCGCCGGCTCGCCATCGAGCGGAGCTGGTCGATCCCGCGGTTGTGCACGATGGAGAGGACCCAGGTGCGCACGCTCCCCCGCTCGGCCCGGTAGCTCCTCGCCCCGCGCCACGCCTTCAAGAAAGCGTCCTGAATAAGGTCCTCCGAGGCCTGACGGTCGCCCATCATGCGGTAGGCGAGGGAGTAGGCCGCCCGGCTGTGGCGGTCGTAGAGCGCGGCGAAGGCCTCCGAGTCGCCGCCCTCGATGAGCGACATGAGGTCCTCGTCCGCCAGTTGCGCGTACTGCCTGCCTGGATGGGCCATAAACAACATTCTACGGGAGCTACGCGGGCGCGGCCGGATCGGATCATGCTGTGCATGTCGAACTCGTGGTCCCCCGGTACCCTAATATGTTGAGAAATGTTGCGGCGGGCTTACAAATATCTTACTATTCCGTGATCCAGCGTTCGGCTTGCTTCGTAAAGCTGGTGAAAGGCAAGAAGAGTTGTTGCAGGCGGAAGGCGTATCGGGCAAGGAGAGAGGGAGGAAGATGAGTGAAGTAGACGGCCGCGGCCTGATCGGGCTAGATCGGGACATCTCGCGGCGGAACTTCCTGAAGACGGCGGCATGGACTGGAGCCGCGCTGTCCGCCATGGGCGTCGGGGGCTTTACCCTCGCCAACCGGGCGAACGCCCAGGCGGCCCCGTACACGACCTACGAGGGTCTCGGCGACGCGGCGATCCTGCAGTTCGCGTACCAGTTGGAGCTGCTGGAGGGCAACTTCTACGCGATAGGTCTGGATTCCGGCCTGTTCGTAAGGCGGTTCGCTGACCAGATCGCGGAGATCCGGGACCACGAGTTCACCCACGCTGAGGCTTTGGCTGGCGTGATTGAGAGCCTCGGGGAGGCCGTGCCGGCGGAGCCGGAGTTCACCTTCCCCGCCGACACCTTCGCGGACCCGGCGACGTTCCTCGGGTACGCGGCGACCTTCGAGCCGGTCGGCATCGGTGCCTACCAAGCCGCGGCGCCGGCGCTGGAGAGCAAAGAGATCCTGGCCTCGGCCATCTCGATCCACAACGCCGAGTGCCAGCACCGCTGCGCGATCAGCATAATGAACTTGATCGTGCCGCCGAACGACGTGGCCTTCGAGGAGGCCCTGCCCCTGGCGGACGTCCAGGCGGCGGTAGAGCCCTTCGGGATCACGGGTTAAAGGAGGAGACGACCGAACATGGAGAAGCACAAAGTAAACGTGCCGGGTCCCGAGGAGCTAGCCTCGCGGCCCAATAGCCGGAGGGATTTCTTCAAGACCCTCGCGGCGGTGGGCGCCGGCGCGGCCGGCGGCTCGCTGCTCTTGTCCCGCCAGGCGTTCGCCGACTCGGGCGGCGGCGTCTCCAGCGCCTCCGCCAGTGCCAGCGCGTCCGCTTCCGCCAGCGCCAGCTCTTCGGCTAGCGCGTCGGCTAGCGCTTCCGCGAGCGCCTCGGCCAGCGCGAGTGCGAGCGCTGCCGCGGTGGCGGCGGACCTGGAGATAGCCAACTTCGCCCTGACCCTTGAGTACCTGGAGATGGAGTTCTACGGCCTCGCCCTGGACTCCGGCGTGCTCTACGGCGACGCCCTCGCGGTGGTCGGCAACCTCTACGAGCACGAGTCGGCGCACGTGGACGCCCTCATCGGGCTGATCGAGAGCTTCGGCGGGGTGCCCGTCGCCCATCCGGAGTTCGTCTTCCCGGAGGAGACGTTCCACAGCCAGGGGGCCATCCTGGAGCTCTCGGCGACCTTCGAGCCGACGGGCGTGGGAGCCTACCTGGGGGCCGCGCCCCTGATCACGAGCCCCGACGTCCTGGCCGCGGCCGGCAGCATCGCGGGCGTGGAGGGCGAGCACGTGGTCGCTATCAACAACCTGCTCTACGGCCTGCCCGCCGCCGTGGAAGCCTTCCCGGCGGCCCTTACCCAGGACGAGGTCCTCGCGGCCGTCTCGCCGTTCATCGTTTCCTAACGGAGACCGGTAACGAAGACAACCGCGGTTAGAGCGACTCCGGCCGGGCCTGGCCCCGAGTCGGAGCGGAGACCGGCCACCACGCGCCGGACTCTTCTACAGAGGAGCAGGACGATACCCGTCCTGCTCCTCTTCGTGCTGCTCGTAGTTCCCGCCTGTGAGGAGAGGTCGCCCGGCAACGAAGACGGCGCCGTGGTCGCGCCCCCGGAGCGGACCGCCAGCGAAGAGGAGATCAACCGCGCCGCCGGCGGCGAAGGTTGGGGAGAGGACGGGACCAACGCGGCGGGGGAGACGGCCGGGCGGTCCGACCCTGACGGCTCGGCGGACACCACCCCGACGGTCGCCCGCCGGGTCGTTCAGGCGGCGTTCATTCACCGGGCCACCGAAGAGAACAGCCGGGGCGACTACACGTACCTCGCGGACCCCAGCATCGACGGCGACCCGAACGCCGCCGTCTTCGTCGAGCCGACCGCGGGCACGGGGGCGTCGTTCGGCAGGAACGTGGGCGTGTTTTTCGAGCCCGAGGCCCGCCGGTGGGCGATCTTCGCCCAGGACCGCACGCCGATACCAGAGGGCACGGCCTTCGAGGTCGTCGTCCCCATGGCAGACGAAAGCTTCGTCCACCGCGCGACACCGGACAACGCCTCCTCGGGGGGCACCTACCTCGACGATGCCGCGCTCAACGGCAGGCCGAAAGCGCAACCGTCTGTTACGCAGAACCGGAACCCCGGGGGAGGGGACGGTGTCTACAACGACCACCCCGTCGGCGTCCGCTACGACGCCGGGCGCGGGCGGTGGGAGGTCTTCAACGAAGACGGCGCCGCGATGCCGAACGGGGCATCTTTCAACGTGACCGTCCCCGAAACCGCGAAGACGCCGGCCGGCGACGGCGACATCGTGAACGTCGAGGCCGGCGGGCCCCCCGAATACAGGGACTTCTTCGGCAAAGACAAGCCGGAGAAGCCCACTGACCAGGGCTCTCCGGATTGATCCACCAGCCCCACGCTCGCCTCCCCAGGCCGTTCGGGTCCGCCGGGAACCCGGAAGCAAGATGCCGCGCCTGACGGTCCCCAAGATCGGCGCGCGGGACGTCCCCGCATCTTGCCGGATTACAACGAGCGCCTCATAGTCCGGGGAGGGCCGGTTGAGAGGACCGCCGGAACGTAGCCCCGACCGTGCTAAGATTTTCCGTGCGGGAGACCAGAGGGAGAAAGGAACACTTGCGGCTGACCGTCCTCGCGAGCGGTAGCTCGGGCAACGCGACGTACCTGGAATCGGGCGGAGGCGGCCTCCTCATAGACGCCGGGCTTTCGCCGAGAAGGCTCAAGGCGCTCCTCTCCCGCGTGGGCCGCGGCTTCGGCAACGTCGGCGCCGTGCTGCTGACGCACGCCCACGCCGACCATACCTGCGGCGCGAGGTCCCTCTGCCACGACTTCGGTATACCCGTCCTTGCCGCAAGAGAGGTGGAGGCCGGGCTGAAAGGCCTCGCCGCGACCGGCGTCGAGGCCGGCGCGGAGTTCGAGGTCGGCGGCGTCGTGGCGACCTTCTTCGAGGTGCCGCACGATTCGCCGACGTACGGGGTGCGGGTCTCCGGGGAGGGTGGCGAGGTCGCCGTGGCGACGGATCTCGGCGAGGTGGCGCCGGAGGTTCTGCGCTGGTTGCGCGGTGCGGGGACCGTCGTGCTAGAGGCCAACCACGACCCGGAGTGGCTCGCGCGGGGGCCGTACTCGGCGCGGCTCAAGCGTAGGATCTCCTCCCCGAGCGGCCACCTCTCCAACCGGCAGGCGGCGGACGCGGCCCTGGCGCTCGCGCCGCACGGCCTCTCGGACCTCGTGCTGGCGCACCTCTCCGAGAAGAACAACTCCCCGGCCCGCGCCTGCGGAACGGTGCACGGCGCGCTGCGGGCCGCGGGCCACGGCGGCGTCCGGGTGCGGGCAGCGCTGGCGAAGCATCCGACGCCCTGGATCGAGGTTGGCCTACCGCCCGAGGCGCCGGAGTACGTCTACCGCTACGCCCGCGCCGACACCGCCGAGCCCGGCCAGCTCTTCGGCCTGGATTGATCCGGCGCGCCACCATCGTCGCCGTAGGCAAACTCAAGGGCTGGCCCGCCGCCGCCGCCGACGATTACACGAAGAGGCTCCGCCGCTACTTTCCGCTCGACATGGTCGAGGTCCCAGAAGAAGACATCAACCGTCGTTCCTCCGGCGAAGTCCTCGCGACCGAGGCCGAAAGGCTCCTGAAACGTATCCCCGACGGCGCCCACGTCGTGGCGCTCGACCGCGAACGGGGAAAGCAACACCCCTCCGAAGCCCTCGCGCGTCGGCTCGCCTCGCTGGGCGTCTCCGGCCGCAGCGACGTCGCGCTGCTCGTCGGAGGGCCGCTCGGGCTTTCACCACAGTTGATTGGACGGGCGGACGAGGTTTGGTCGTTCGGGGAGATCACGCTGCCGCACGCCCTCGCCCGTGTCGTACTCCTGGAGCAGCTCTACCGCGCCGTCAAGATCGAGCGCGGCGAGAAGTACCACTGGTAGGGGGCTCCTTCCTCCGGTCGATTGCAGCGTCAGGGCCTCTTGTTGGGCGCGTCCCGCCAAACTGACCGTGTCGCCAGTCCGGGCGGCCTGTTTGGACGGTGCCGCCTATTCGTCGAACGGGGGCGTGCGTCGGGAAACGCGAAAGCGGAGCCGATACGCGATACCTAAATGCTATATTTACCTATATGCGCGTGCAAATAGACAGGTTTGAGAACGGGAAATGGGCGGTGGTGCTGCCGTACCCGGACGGTGGGCAAACCTTCGACGTGCCGCGGGAGGTCTTCCCCGAGAACGCGGCGGAGGGCGACGTGTTCGCCCTGCTGTCCGAGTTCGACCGCGAAGAGACCGAGAAGATGGCCGACGGGAACCGGCGGTTGCTGGACGGGCTGACGGGGGGCGGGAAGTGAGCTTCGAGGAGCGCCTGGCGGGCGCCGTGAGGGAGGCCGTCCGGAAGGCTTACGGGATCGAGCTGGACGGCGTGCACGTGGAGCGGCCGAACGACCCCGAGCACGGCGATTTCGCCACGAACGTCGCGCTGGTGAACGCCCGGGTCTTCCGGCGCAGCCCGCGGGAGGTGGCGGAGAATCTCGTCGGGGCGCTCGACGCGC
This sequence comes from uncultured Rubrobacteraceae bacterium, assembly GCA_964250345.1. Taxonomy (GTDB): domain Bacteria; phylum Actinomycetota; class Rubrobacteria; order Rubrobacterales; family Rubrobacteraceae; genus Rubrobacter_D. The sequence continues at coordinate 9,251 of CAXUFZ010000020.1, read as the reverse complement.
CGTTCGTCCAAGAGACGGGCGTCGCGGGGCCGGGCTTTATGAACTTCCGGCTCTCGTCGGAGGCGCTTTGCGGCGAGGTCGAGGATTTGTTGCGGGAGGGGGAGCGGTTCGGCCGGCGAGAGGTTTCGGGGGCGCCTATACAGCTCGAGTTCGTGAGTGCCAACCCGACTGGGCCCCTTCTCGTGTCGCACGGCCGGCACGCGGCCTACGGGGACTCGCTCGCCCGTATCTTGGAGGCGGCGGGCCGCAAAGTGTCCCGGGAGTTCTACTTCAACGACGGCGGCAACCAGATGCGGCTCTTCGGCGAGTCCGTCGCCGCGCGGTACGCCGCGCTCTATGACGAGGAATGGCCCGTCTCGGACCCCGAAAACTTGTACCAAGGCGATTACACCGTCGACATTGCCCGCGACCTTGCCCGGGAGCGCGACGACGCGCTTCTGAGGATGGACTGGGACGAGGCCCTGCGGGAGATAGGCGCCTTCGCCGCGGGCTGGTGCATGGACGACATCAGGCGCACGTTGGAGCGTTTTCGGGTCCGGTTCGACAGGTACTTCAACGAGAAGAGCCTGTACGAGTCGGGCGCCGTCGACGAGACCATGCGCAAGCTGGAGGAACGTGGGAACATCTACGAGAGCGGGGGCGCCCGCTGGCTCGGCTCGTCGGAGTTCGGGGACGACAAGGACCGGGTGCTCGTCAAGAGCGATGGTTCTTACACTTACGCGGCGCCGGACATCGCGTACCACGTGGACAAGTACGAGCGGGGGTTCGAGACGGCGGTCAACGTGCTCGGCTCCGACCACGCCGGGTACGGGCCCAGGATACGGGCCGGCCTCGTGGCGCTCGGGTTGCCGCGGGATTTCTTGGACGTCGAGATCCTGCGCCTCGTCAAGCTGGTGCGCGACGGCGCGCAGGTCAAGTTCAGCAAGCGCGCCGGCAACGTTGTGACGCTGGACGAGCTGCTCGACGAGGTGGGGGAGGACGTCGCGCGCTACTTCTACGTGCGGTCGTCGCACAAGAGCGAGATCAACTTCGACCTCGAACTCGCCGTCAAGCAGTCCGACGAGAACCCCGTCTTCTACGTCCAGTACGCCCACGCCCGCATAGCAAGCATCTTCGAGAGGGCCGGGACGACGCCGGACGACCTCGACGGGATGCCCGCCGGAGAACTCGCGCCCGAGGAGCGCCAGCTCGTGCTGCAACTGCTGGATTTGCCGCGCGTGATCCAGAACGCCGCGGAGAGGCGCGAGGTGCACCCGATCCCGACCTACCTCGAAACCCTCGCCACCCGCTTCCACCAGTTCTACACGGTCCACCGCGTCCTGGTGGACGACCCGGACGTGCGCGCGAGGCGTCTGGCGCTCTGCGCGGCGACGAAGACCGTCTTGCGGACGGGCCTGGATCTCGTCGGGGTGAACGCGCCGGAGAAGATGTAGCCGCTTCCGGTCCCGCGGTGATCCCCGAAACCGGCACCGCCGTAGTGCCTTTAGAGCGGCGCTGTAGACGGCTTTGCTATACTTTTTCGGGCGTTTCGGGGCTTTTCTAGCGACGGGGAGGACATGGGCGCGGACGGGCGGTTGACGATCTGCCAGATCTCGGACATTCACTGCGGGAGCCCGTACTTTATCCCGGACCTTCTGGAGCGCTCGATCCTGGAGATAAACGACATGGACCCGGCGGCCGTCGTGGTCTCGGGCGACCTGACGAATGCGGGCTACCGCCAGGAGTTCGAGGAGTCGGCCGAGTACGTCCGTCGCTTCCAATGCGACAACGTCATGGTCATCCCGGGCAACCACGACTCCAGGAACGTCGGCTACGTCCACTTTGAGCGGCTCTTCGGCGAGCGGTACTCGCGCATCGAGTTCGACGACGCCGTGATGGTCGGCATCGACTCTTCTGAGCCGGATCTCAACGACGGTCGGGTCGGGCGCGAGCACTACGACTTTATCCACGAATCCTTCTCCAGGGCGGGGGACAGGCTCAAGATCTTCGTCATCCACCACCACCTGATCCCGATCCCCGGCACCGGCCGCGAACGCAACATCATCTTCGACGCCGGCGACGTCCTGGAACTCCTCGACGACGTCGGCGTGGACCTGGTCCTCTCGGGCCACAAGCACGTCCCTTACTCCTGGAAGCTCGAAGACTTCTTTATCGTGAACGCCGGGACCGCCTCGACGACCCGGCTGCGGGGCAACACGCGGCCCTGCTACAACATCATCGAGATCGAGGACGGGCGCGTGCAGGTCTTCCGCAAGTACCCGTTCAAGGACCGGGAGCTGACCGTGGACTTCGACTCGAAGACCCACCAGTACTCCCGCTACGAGGAGCGCATCGACGCCGAGGTCAGCGCCGACCCGGAGGTCGCGCTCGGCGGCGACTAGCGCGGGAGGCGGCTTGCGCGCGCTCTTCCTGATCGACGGCGAACACTACCCGCCCGTAGTCCTCGACGCGATGCGAAGCGTCGAAGAATCCCTGGGCGCCACCGGGGTCGCCGCGGCCTTTCTCGGCGGCACGGAGAAGCTCAAGGAGGGCACGGACTACGGCCTCCCGCTCGTGCACGGCGAGGACCCCGCCTCCGCGGTCCGGCGGGCGCTCGCGGAGCACGAGGTCGAGGTGGTCGCGGACCTCTCGGACGAGCCGGTCATCGGCTACCGGGAGCGGATGAAGATAGCCTCCCTCGCGCTCGCCGCGGGGGCCCGCTACGTCGGCAGCGACTTCGAGCTCAGGCCGCCGGAGCTCCGCGACGTCTCGACCAAGCCCTCGCTCGCGGTGATCGGGACCGGCAAGCGGGTGGGGAAGACCGCGATCTCCGGCTACCTGGCGAGGCTGCTGGAACGGGAAGGCTTCGCGCCCGGCGTCGTCTCGATGGGTCGGGGCGGCCCGCCCCATCCCGAGGTCATCGAGGGCCACAAGCTTGAGGTCGGGAGCGAGTACCTGCTGGAGGCCCTGGGGCGCGGGGCGCACGCGGCGAGCGACTACTACGAGACGGCGGCCCTTAGCCGGGTGACGACCGTCGGGTGCCGGCGGTGCGGGGGCGGGCTCGCCGGGGAGCCGTTCGTCTCCAACGTGCTCGAAGGCGCGGAGATCGCCAACGGCCTCGACACCGGCGTCACGGTCTTCGACGGCTCCGGGGCCGCCATGCCGCCGGTCCGGGTCGAGGGGCGCATCCTGGTCGCCGGGGCGCACCAGGACCCCGAGTACGTCGTCGGCTATCTCGGGACTTACCGGCTCCTGATCTCCGACCTCCTCCTCCTGACCATGAGCGAGGAGCCGATGGCGGACGAAGAGAAAGTTCGGGATTTGGTGGATGCGGTGCATGACGTGAGGCCGGATCTGACCGTGATCCCGACGGTCTTCCGCCCGCGCCCCGTCGGGGAGATAGAGGGGATGCGGGTCGCCTACGTCTCGACCGCGCCCGAAACGGTGCTAGGCAAACTCTCGGCGCATCTGGAGGAGCAACACGGCTGCGAGGTCGTGGCCGCGTCGGGAAACCTCTCCGACCGGAAGCGGCTCGCGTCGGACCTGGACGGGATGCCGGAAGTGGACACGTACCTGACGGAGATAAAGGCCGCGGCGGTGGACGTGGTGACGCGTCGTGGCTCCGAGGAAGGCAAGCCCGTGGTCTACTGCGACAACGACCCCGTCGGCGAAGGCCTCGACGAGGAGCTGCTGCGGCTCGCACGGCGGGTTCGAAACCCCGGGAGTCGGGAATCGGGAGTCGGGAGTCGGAAACCCTGATAGCTCTTTACGCCTCCCGACTCCCGAAGCGAGCAAAGCG
>CAXUFZ010000020.1:2832-5463 GCA_964250345.1 uncultured Rubrobacteraceae bacterium | reverse complement strand
CCTCCCACACCCTATTTGCTTTCACCCCCCCCACCCCCCCCCCTCGAACCACCGCCCCCCCCCTCCCGACTCCCGGCGCAAGGAAGCGGCGAACACGAGGCGCCGATCCGACACAACGCGGTAGTCGCGCCCACGAACGCGGTGTATAATCTTTTTGTTCGTACGTCGGTTCCGATTCCTTTGGGGTAACGAACCACTCCGCGCCGTCCTAGCGAAGACCCTGCCGTTGAAGGCGCCCGTCTTTCGTGATCGCGGCCGGTATGGGAGGTCCGTGAGAACTTGCCAGCGAGAGATGCCCCGTTCGGGGTTCACCGTAGCCTTGGCGGCCGAAGGGTTTGTGGCCGTCGCTGGGGTGGCGACTTTGCCGGTCGGGCGCTTCGAAGGTCGGCTGCAGATCGGGGAGATAGGGCCGTTTGGGACTCGACGTGCGGACTCGTACGCTGGAGATGTGCGTGGAAGACCTTGTGGTAAGATCCGGGGACACCATCCACGCCCCGGGGCCCGATGTCGGGCGCGTGGGCTTCCAGCTTTGACTTTGAGAGATTCGTCTAGAGACCCGAGCGGGACCCTTCCCGCGTTGCACAACAGGAGAGGTGGGACATCCGCATGACCGAGAAAGCAACCCTCGAGCGCAAGCGACTCAGCGACCTGCACCAGATCGCCTCGCAGCTCGGCATCAAGCAGTACCGCAAGTACCGCAAGCCCGAGCTGGCCGAGATGATCTACCAGGTCGCCACCGAACAGGCGGGCCAGCCGACGGGCCAGCCCGCGCCCGACACGACCAACGGCGGCGCGCCGACCGCCACCGAGACACAGATACAGGCCGAGCCCGTGGACGCCGGCGTGGCGACCCTCCCGGAGCCGCCCGCGGGCAACGGCGCCGCGACCGTGGAGACGCCGCAGGCCGAGCCCGAGGCCCCGGCGCCCGAGCAGCGCAGGCCGCAGCGTCAGGAAGGGCGGCGCGACGAGCGGCGCGAGGAGCGCAGGAGGCCGGACCAGCAGAAGGGCCAGCGCCAGGACCGGGACGGGCACGACGGCGAGGAGAACGCGCAGAGCGGCATCCTCGACGTGTTGCCCGACGGGTTCGGATTTTTGAGGACCGGCGGGTACAGCCAGAGCCGGGGCGACGTGTATGTGTCGACCAGCCAGATCAAGCGCTTCAACCTCAGGCGCGGCGACCACATCGTCGGCCAGATCCGGCAGGCCAGGGAGGGCGAGAAGTACCCGGCGATGGTCCGCATCGAGACCGTCAACGACGAGGAGCCCCAGAAGGGCCGCCGCCGCCAGAACTTCGACGACCTGACGCCGCTCTTCCCCCAGGATAGGCTGCGCCTGGAGTGGAAGCCGAACGATATCGCCCCGCGCGTCATGGACCTCGTCACCCCGATCGGCAAGGGTCAGCGCGGCCTCATCGTCTCGCCACCCAAGGCCGGCAAGACCACGATCCTCAAGCAGATCGCGCAGTCCATCGCCGCCAACTACCCCGAGTCCAAGCTCTTCGTCCTGCTCGCCGACGAGCGGCCGGAAGAGGTCACCGACTGGCAGCGCAGCGTCCAAGAGGCTACCGTCGTCGCCTCGACCTTCGACCAGCCGGCGGACAACCACATCGCGGTCGCGGAGCTCCTGCTGGAGCGCGTCAGGCGCCTCGTCGAGGAGGGCGAGGACGTGGTCGTGATCCTCGACTCCATCACCCGCCTCGCGAGGGCCTACAACCTCGCCGCGCCGGCCAGCGGACGCATCTTGTCCGGTGGTGTCGACTCTGCGGCCCTCTACCCGCCCAAGCGGTTCTTCGGGGCGGCGCGGAACATCGAGGACGGCGGGTCGCTTACCATCCTGGCGAGCGCGCTTGTCGAGACCGGGAGCCGGATGGACGAGGTTATTTACGAGGAGTTCAAGGGCACGGGTAACATGGAGATCCATTTGGAGCGCAAGCTGGCGAACCGCAGGATCTACCCGGCCATCAACATCGAGGACTCTTCGACGCGAAAGGAAGAGTTGCTCATGGAGCCGTCCGAGGCCCAGCGGGTCTGGCAGGTGCGGGGCATCCTCAACGCCCTCGACGGCGCGCAGAAGATAGAGCTCCTGATCCAGAAGCTCAAGGAGACCCGCTCGAACGCCGAGTTCCTCCGCGAGATCCAGCGCGTCCGAGGCTAGCAACTCTTTGGGGAAGGTCCCGAAATCTGGGACCTTCCCTTTTTCGTGGTTAAACTGTAGGACCGAACGGTAGAACCGTGGCGTAGAAGAGAAGAGGGAGAAGTATGAAAAAGGGCATCCATCCCGAGTACCGACCGGTCGTCTTCCGGGACAACAGCGCGGACTTCTCGATCCTGAGCCGCTCGACGATAGAGACGGGCCGCACGATCACCTGGGAGGACGGCAACGAGTACCCGCTCGTGGAGTTGGACATCTCCAGCGCGAGCCACCCGTTCTACACGGGCAAGCAGCGTATCGTGGACACCGGCGGCCGGGTGCAGCGCTTCGAGAACCGCCGCAGGGCCCGCCAGAGCCGTTAGGCGCTTCCCGACGATGACTTCGTTGCCTTGGGCGTTCGGGAGTCGGGAGGCGCTCGCCCTCGGCTCGCTTCGGGGGTGGGGGGGGGGGGGGAGCCAGGGGGGGGGGGGGGGGCGCGCC
>CAXUFZ010000020.1:0-2822 GCA_964250345.1 uncultured Rubrobacteraceae bacterium | reverse complement strand
TCCCGATTCCCGACTCCCGGACGACGGGGGATGGGATAGTCTTGGAGGAGATCTCTCGTGCGTGTAGGCGGACAGGCCATTATGGAGGGCGTGCTGATGCGCTCTCCCAATTTCTGGGGGATGGCCGTCCGCGCGCCTTCGGGCGACGTCGAGCTCAGGGCCGAGCCTTTTCGCTCGGTAACCCGTAAGAACAAGATCCTGCGGCTCCCCATCATCCGCGGCGCCGTCTCGCTCGGTGAGACGCTGTGGCTCGGGATGAAGGCGCTGACGCTCTCGACCAACATCGCGCTCGGCGAGGAAGAGGAGCTTTCCAAGAAGGAGATAGCGGGGACGATGCTCTTCGCGCTCGTGCTCGGCTTCGGGCTGTTTTTGGCCGCGCCGGTTTTTGGAACCAAGGGGATCGGGGCGCTGCTCGGGGCGAACATAGACAACCCGGTGGTATTTAACCTGATCGAGGGCGTCATCAGGATCGGGATCTTCGTCCTCTACATCGTCGGGATCTCCTTTATCAGTAAGGACATAAAACGCTTCTTCGCCTACCACGGCGCCGAGCACAAGGCGATAAAGGTCTACGAGCGCGGCGAAGAGCTGGTCCCGGAGAACTCCCACAAACTGGACACGAGCCACGTCCGCTGCGGCACGAGCTTCGTCCTGTACGTGCTGGTTCTTTCGATTCTCGCGTTCTCGTTGCTCGGCGTTGAAGGCTGGCTGTACATGCTGGCGAGCCGGGTCATCGTGATTCCGCTGGTCGCAGGGATCGCGTTCGAGTTCATCATGTGGAGCGCCAGAAATGAGGGTAACCCGCTGGTGAAAATTCTGGTGTGGCCCGGCCTTCAGATGCAGAAGTTGACGACGCGGGAGCCTTCGGACGACATGGTCGAGGTGGCGATGGCGTCTTTGAAGAAGGTGCTCGCGATGGAGGAGCAGGCCAAGATCGAGCCGAACGAGGCCACGAACAAGCTGGTGATCTGATTTGGACGGACAGGTAATACGTTTGGCCGAGGAGACGCTCGGCCGCTACGACGCGTTGACCGAAGAACTCTCGGACCCGAACATCTTCAACGACCAGCGCCACTACGCCGAGGTCGCGAAGGAGCACGCGCGCATGAGGCGCGGGGCCGAGATGAGCCGCGAGCTGCTCGAAGCCGTCGGGGCCGAGAGGGAGGCGCTGGAGCTCTTGCCGCAGGCCGAGGACGCCGAGGAGCGGGAGTTCTACCAGGCCGAGGCGCGGGAGGCGGAGGAGAAGATCGGGGAGCTCTCGGAGACGATTCGGATGGAGCTCATCGACCGCGACCCGAACGATGACAAGGACGTGATCATCGAGATCCGGGCCGGCGCGGGTGGCGACGAGGCGGCTCTCTTCGCCGGCGAACTGATGGAGATGTACTCCCGCTACGCCGAACGCCTCCGCTTCAAGCACGATACGCTCTCCTCGAGCCCGGCCGAGGTCGGCGGCTACCGCGAGGTCTCTTTGGAGGTGGAGGGCGACGGGGCGTACTCGGTCTTCAAGCACGAGGGCGGCACGCACCGCGTCCAGCGCGTCCCGAAGACGGAGAGCCAGGGCCGCATCCACACCTCGACGGCGACAGTGGCGGTGTTGCCCGAGGCCGAGGACGTGGACGTCCAGATCAATGCCGGCGAGCTGGAGATCGACGTGTACCGTTCCAGCGGTCCCGGCGGGCAGAGCGTCAACACGACGGACTCGGCGGTCCGCGTCACGCACAAGCCGACGGGCCTCGTGGTGACGTGCCAGAACGAGAAGAGCCAGCTCCAGAACAAGGAGCAGGCGATGAAGATCCTCAAGAGCCGCCTCCTCGAACGCGAGCAGCGCGAGCGCGCCGAGCAGGAGGGCGCGATGCGCCAGGCCCAGGTCGGCACGGGAGACCGTTCGGCGAAGGTCCGCACCTACAACTTCCCCCAGGGGCGCATCACCGACCACCGCGTCGGCGTGACCTCCCACAACCTGGAGGCCACGCTCGGGGGGGATCTGGGCGAGTTCACGCAGGCGCTCGCCGCCAGGGAGCGGTCCGAGAAGCTCGCCGCCGAAGCCGCCGGCACGCCGGGCTGACCCGTGCGGACCGGCCTCCGCGCCAGGGACGCCGCCAGGGAAGCGATCCGCGAGCTTCAGGATCGCGACGTCCCCGAGCCCGCCGCGTCAGCCGAGATCCTGCTCTCCGAGATCCTGGACGTGAAGCGGGGGGAGTTGCCCTTCGTAGACGAACCGCTCAGCGACGACCAGGCGAAGACGTACGGGGCCTGGATCTCCCGCCGCGCGGGGCGCGAGCCCGTGCAGCGCATCCTCAGCCGGGCTTACTTCCGCAACCTTGTCCTGGATCTGGACGAGGAAACCCTGATCCCCCGTCCCGATACCGAGAGCATCGTTGACGCGACGTTGGGGGCGATAGATCGACGCGGCTACCCCTGCCGCGTCCTAGACATAGGCACCGGCACGGGGGCCATCGCCATCTCCGTCGCCCAGGAGCGCCCGCGCTGCGAAGTCCACGCCACCGACGTCTCGGAGATCGCCCTGCGCACCGCCCGCCGCAACGCTGCGAACGCCGGGGTCCCGGTCCGATTGCACAGAGCCGACGTCGTCGCCGGCCTGGAAGACCTCCGCGGCGCCGTGGACGTGCTGGTCTCGAACCCGCCGTACATCGAGAGCGCCGAAGTAGACGCGCTCCCCCCAGAGGTGCGGGACTGGGACCCGCGTCCCGCCCTCGACGGCGGTCCCGACGGGCTCGACCTCTACCGGCGCATCTACGCCGAAGCGCCGCCGGTGCTCCGGAGCGTGGCCGCCAAGGACGAGGGCACGGCCGCCCTGC
>CAXUFZ010000019.1:0-23516 GCA_964250345.1 uncultured Rubrobacteraceae bacterium | reverse complement strand
CCCATAGGTCGCGGGGTTCGTGGCGAGGCTTCCCCTACAAGGGTCGGTGGATCGGACGGGCGTCCCGGGTTTTCGTTCGGGTGCGTTCGTCATCCCGGCGTCGGTCGCTTCCGGCGGACTACGTCGTCGAACCGAAGACCGTACCGTCTACGGCGTCTCGTTGAAGTTTAGCCAGTACCAGCCGAGGTATTGCATGGCCTCGGAGAACCGTTCGAAGTTCGCGGGTTTGGTGACGTAGGAGTTGGCGCCGAGCTCGTAGCCTTTCACGATCTGCTCGTGCTCGCTGGAGGAGGAGAAGAGGATCACGGGCACGAGGCGCGTCCGCTCGTCCTCCCGAAGCCGCTGGAGGACGCCGAGGCCGTCGAGTTCGGGCAACTGGACGTCGAGGAGGACGAACTCGGGGGTGGCTTCGGCGTCGCGGCCGGCGTGGTGGCCGGTGGCGAACAGGTAGTCGAGGGCGTCCCGGCCGTCGCCGGAGACCACGACCTCGTCCACCTCGGCGACGATGCCGTGCTCGCGCAGCGCGCGCATCGCCAGGAGCACCTGGTCCTCGTCGTCCTCGACGAGCAGTATGGTCTTCTTGCCCAAGGCTTCCCTTCCCCATCCGGTTCCAGGCGGCGCATTATAGAGATCAGAGGGGTGGAACGCGCCGGACGCCGGAGAGCCCCCGGTTTTCCGTACCGGGGGCTCTCCTCAGGATTTTGCCCGGCCGTCGCCGGGGTTTTTAGACGGCGCCCGTCTGGACCGCTTCGTCCTTCTCGGCGTTCCACACGCCCGGGTCTTCGGCGTTCTCGGCCTCGCCCTGCTCCTCCAGCCAGCGCTCGGCGTCGATGGCGGCGCGGCAGCCGTCGGCGGCGGCGGTGACGGCCTGGCGGTAGCGAGTGTCGGAGACGTCGCCGGCGGCGAAGACGCCGGGGACGCTCGTCATGGTGTGCTCCTCCTGGAGGAGGTAGCCCGAGTCGTCCATGCGGACCTGACCCTCGAAGAGCCCGGTCGCCGGCGCGTGGCCGATGGCCGCGAAGAAGCCGTCCACCGCGAGGGTATCCTCCTCGCCGGTCTTGGCATCCTTTATGCGGACGCCCTCGACGCTCGTCTCGCCCAGGATCTCCTCGACCGTCGTGTCGGTCAGGAAGGTGATCTTCTCGTTCTTCTCGGCCCTCTCGAGCATGATCTTGGACGCCCGGAACTCGTCGCGCCGGTGGATGAGGTACACCTCGTCGGCGAATTTGGCGAGCACGCCGGCCTCCTCCATCGCCGTATCCCCACCCCCGACGACCGCCACCTTCTTGCCCCGGAAGAAGAACGCATCACACGTCGCGCAACCGCTCACACCCTTGCCGAAGAGCCGCTCCTCGCTCTCGAGGCCGAGCCACTTGGCCTGGGCGCCCGTCGCGACGATGACGGAGAGGGCGACGACCGGCTCTTCCTCGCCCTCGGCCCAGAGCTTGAACGGGCGCTCGGAGAGGTCCACCTTCTCGACGTTGTCCGGGCGCATCTCGGCGCCGAAACGCGCGGCCTGGGCCTCGAACTCGTCCATCATGTCCGGGCCCATCACGCCGTCCTTGTAGCCGGGGTAGTTCTCGACGTCGGAGGTGAGCATGAGCTGGCCGCCGCTCTCGAAGCCCTGGAAGACGAGCGTGTTCAGATTCGCCCTGGCGGCATACAGGGCCGCCGTGTACCCGGCCGGGCCGGAACCCACGATCACCACGTCGTACGTCTTCTGAGCCATCTACGAACACCTCGTATACGAATTTTCAGCTACCTCCCTATTTTAGTACAACCGGCGCCCAACATCGTGAGCCCGTTACGACGCCGGGCCCCCGCCCGGTCTACACTGCCCCGCATGGGCAAGACCGGCCTCGTCCTGGCACTCCTCGCCGCCCCGGCGATGCTGGCCTGCGCCATCTTCCTCTGGCAGGACGACAGGGTCAGCGCCGTCCAGACGCCGGACCTCCGGCCGCCGGCCCTGGCGAACGCGCCCTCCGGGACCGGAGACCCCAACGGGGGCGGGGACGCCGACGACGTGCCGGACGGCAGGATCGGCGCCTTCGAACGCGTGGGCAACGCGCCAGAGTACGAGATCCTGGAGCAGAACCGCGACCAGCGCGACGGCGCCCGCGGCGCCCTGCTCCTCGTAGACACCCGCTCCCGCGGCCAGAGGGACTTCACCCTCATCACCCGCGACGTGAAAGCCCGCTACGCCAACCTCGACGCCGTCACCCTGCGCTTCATCGATTCCGAGACCGTCCTCGATTACAACGGCAGCGCCGTCATCTTCAACACCCCCACCGGCGCCTACTACGCCGGCTACGTCTGGGGCCCGCCGAACGCGGAAGGATATTTGGTCGACGCGGCGGAATGACGCCGGACCCGGGCGCGGTCCGCTTCTTCCGTGCGTTCGGGAGTCGGGAGGCGCGGGGCTTCGCCCCGCATCGGGAGTCGGGAGTCGGAAAAGCCTTTGGGTTTACGACTCCCGGGGGTTCAGCTTCTCTCGGGCTTCGAGCACTCGGCGAGCTGCTTCTTCCGGGGTAGAAGCCAGAGCGGTGATGTGACCCATCTTGCGGCCGGGGCGGGGCTCCTTCTTGCCGTAGAGGTGGAGGGCGGCCTCCGGGACGGCGAGGGCCGACGCCCAGTCCGGCTCGCCCCCCGTCCAGAGGTCGCCGAGCAGGTTCGCCATGGCGGCGGGCCTGCGATCCGTGCTGCCGAGGGGGAGGCCGCAGACGGCGCGGAGTTGTTGCTCGAACTGGGAGGTTGCGGCGCCCTCGATGGTCCAGTGGCCCGAGTTGTGGGGCCGCGGCGCGATCTCGTTGACCAGCAATCCCCCATCCCCCGTAAGAAAGAACTCGACGCACGCCGTCCCGACGATCCCGAGCTCCTCGAAGATACCGGCCGCTATCTCGACGGCCTCCCGCTCCGTCTCGGGCGGGAGACCGGCGGGCGCGACGGTCAGGTCGAGGATGTGGCACCTGTGGGTGTTCCGCACCGCGCCGTAGTGCGCGAACGACCCGTCGAGCCCGCGGGCGGCGACGACAGAGACCTCCGCCTCGAAGTCCACCCAGGCCTCCAGCACGGCTTCGTCCCCGAGCGCGCCCCACGCCCCGTCCGCGTCTTCGGGGCCGGAGAGCCTCGACTGCCCCTTCCCGTCGTAGCCGAAGCCCGCCGTCTTGAGCACCGCCGGAACGCCGACCTCTTCCACGGCGTCGTCGAGCGAGGTCCGATCCGGCACCGCCCGGAACGCCGCCACCGGGAAGCCGGCGCCGCGCAGGAACTCCTTCTCCCGCAGCCGGTTCTGCGCCGCCCGCAACGCCCGCGACCCCGGCCGCACCGGCACCAGCGAAGCCAGCTCCTCCACCGTCTCCGCCGGGATGTTCTCGAACTCCAGCGTCACGACGTCCACGGCGCGGGCGAACCCGCGAGCGGCGTCGAGGTCGTCGTAGGGGGCGCTCCACTCTCGGTTGGCGACGCGCCCGGCGGGGCTGTCCGTGTCGGGGGAGAAGACGTGGACCTTATAGCCCATCCTGCGGGCACAGAGCGTCAGCATCCGGCCGAGCTGGCCGCTCCCGAGCACCCCGACGACGGAGCCGGGCGGCAGGGGTCCGCTCACGCCGGGTCCGGCAGTTCGGAGTTCGCGGCCTTCTCCGCCTGTTCTTCGCGGAAGCGCCGGAGGGCTTCGCGCAAGGGCGGGCGTTTGTTGGCGAGGATGGAGACGGCGAGCAGGGCGGCGTTCGTGGCGCCGGCCCGTCCGATGGCGAGCGTGCCGACCGGGACGCCGGCCGGCATCTGGGCGATGGAGAGGAGGGAGTCCACGCCCTTCAGCGCCCGGCTCTCTACGGGGACGCCGAGGACCGGCAGCGTCGTGTGGGCAGAGACCATGCCGGGCAGGTGGGCAGCCCCTCCGGCACCGGCGATGATGGCTTCGAGGCCCCGATGCTCCGCCTCCTTCGCGTACGAGGCCATCAGGTCCGGGGTCCGGTGGGCAGACACGACCCGCCTCTCGTGCGGGACGTCGAAGCGTTCCAGGGTCTCGGCGGCGTGCCGCATCGTCTCCCAGTCAGACGCGCTGCCCATGATCACACCGACCAGCGGCCCCGACGACCTTCCCTCTTCCATACCCCTCCCCGGCTCGTTCTGTAGCGGTACCCCAGAATAATCGAAGGGTTGCGTGCAATGCCAGCGGCCGATCTTTACGCTCTGCGTGTACTGATCTGAGCTGTCCGATCTTCGGAGAGGCGTCGGTCAGAAGCCCTTTTCACGTTCAGCGCAGCCATCCCTCTCGGACACCAGCTAGAACGTTGAGTGGGCAAATTAGGTAGAAGCCGATAACTCAAACCTGACTACCATCCGGGCTGTGATACTCGAGAGCGGTAACGCGCTCTCCAGGCTCCGCTACCGTGCGGTGGCTGTAACTTTGTTGGAAGCCATCGAAAACTATCTTAGCGTTGAGATCGTTGTGATTCCGGAAGACTTGTACTCGCGAGTCCTGGAACTCTGCCGTCTTCATCAGGATAGAGAGTGGAGACTGACAGATTCTGTATCTAGAGTACTCTAACTATCATAAATGTCCTCCAGAATTGCGTCAGCCATTCTGTTGTATTGACTCGAACTATATTCGCCAAAGTCGAATAAACTTAGCCCGGATAGTTTACGTCTGTAAGTGTCAAAACTCGAAAGTCCGTCTCTCATAGCAACCCTTCTGAAGAGAATGATTAGGGCATTAACGGCGGTAACCGTTAAGACGCCAGATCCCGTTTTGGCTTTTATGGACCACTTATCAGAATCTAGGTTTGACTTCGCTGCCCCCAAAAATTTACGCAGTTCCCCACTACAGAAGTCGACGTACTCGGTTAGCGCTTCGAGATCGTCTTTGCCTCTGATGCGAACTGCCAGACCGGAATCTATGAGTTGAAATAGCGATTCATCGCCTTCTATTTTTACAAGGCGAGCTAACGCAAAGGAAACCATCGACGATGTTTTAAGAAGATCAGTTTCGAAGTAGTTTCTTTGCAGTAACCCCTCCAAAGGACCTTGTTTGGACAGGTTGTTCACAACTCGTTTGCCGAGAGAGTCCACAGAGAACGGACGAATTGTTACTGATATGGCCTGCTTGAGATCCGATTTGGCAGAATTCTGATTGGAGTTTATTTCTAGAAAGAGTTCAGCTTCAAACTTCATCTTGGCCTCATCGGACGTGTTTTCTGGATAGATTATGCCAGTCGCCAATACATTTTGACGATTACGAAGAACAGCTATATCACTATCGTCATTGACACCTTCATAATAGGCGAAGATGCGATGCTGACCATCTATGATTCCAACCGAGTTTGCTCGGTCCCTTAGCTTGACGTCTACCGGTGTCGTTTCGTCTATCTCGGCTGGATCGGTGTTCTCCCCTCTAGAATCGTCAAGCCGCGTTTCTGAGGGTAACGTAACGACAACATTGTTGACGAAAACTTGCTTTTTCTCTTTGAGGTGATTTCTTATTGACGAGATTTTTCCCTTATCTATCATTCGTTGATAGAGACCCTCAGAGTCCCTCCAACCATCACGTCGTAGAACATACGCACGCCTCAATAACGCGCTTGGGGTCACGTAGAAGGAGATGACTTTGTACCCCTTCGGAAACTCCGAGCGGGTTTCTGGAAGCAGTGAACCAGGATGCGGCACTTCTCCTTCCCATTTTTCGATCTGGCCTTTGTCCCCCACTTCGCTGGGAGGAATCCTTAAGAAACGGAAAAGTTCGTATCGAGCCGATTTTTCGACTGTGTTTGCAAGGCTCCGAAAGTACTGAATGACTCCGCGCCATGCAGTAACCACGCGCGGTTCAAGGTCAGAATGAGCCGACTTGAGTTCATGCTCAGAAAAGTAGGCGATCTGAAGTCTGAGCTGATCTTTGTGGTAGTTTGTCGAGATCGACTGGTCAAGTTTCGGGAAACGCTCTCTAGAAAACTCTAGAAACTGCTTAGGCTCATCATATATCTTGTTGTACAAATGGACCTTGTTTTTGAAATGTTGTCCAGTGTTGGCTTCGTTACCTAAGGTGTACTCGCAAAAGACGACGAGGTTTTCATAGACGAAAGCGTCATCAAAGTCACTCGTAGTCCCTTCGTAGGTAAACGCTTTATCCGATATGTCAGGTATTCTAGCGAATCCTGATTTCGAGAAGATGGATCTTACTTGACGCTTGAACGTGCGTTCAAGCGTCCTCTTTTTCTTCTCTTCGGCACTGAGCCTGTTCTTTTTCTTTCTAGCCAACTGCCTACCCGGTGTTTAGCCAGTCGGACGGAACCCTTGCCACCTTATCGTTAGGGTTCGGCCGATGTGGCGGTTGTCCAGACGGCCGAACTACAAGTCGACCTGCGCGAGCGAGTGCGAGGCGGTCTTTCGCTTCTTTCGCATAACTGCCATCCAACTCGAAACCTATGCCGATACGTTCCCGCGCTTCAGCACACGAAATGGCCGTACCTACACCAGCAAATGGATCTAAAACCTTGTCTCCACTCGACGTAAATGCGAGGATACACCGATCTGCTACCTCATTCGGAAACTGGCAGGGATGGTCGGTTTTCTCGAGATGCTTGGCCTTTACATTAGGAATGTCCCAAACAGGCTCACCAAGGAACGCTTCATGAGGCTCAAACTCCCAAAAATCAGACGGATTCTTGCCTTTCGGGTTTCCGCTTGGTTGATGACCGGCTGCAGTCTTCTTAGTTTTCCCTGGATAGATTTGAGGAACCCTGACCGGATCTAGATTGAATGTGTAGTCATCGGATTTTGTGAACCAAAGTAATGTCTCATAACGACCTGAGAAACGGTGTATCGCGTTGAAACCGAAATTAAAGCGCCAAATGATGCGATTTCGTAGTATGAAGCCCTTGTTCAAGAACATCTCGAAAAAAAGATAATCCAGCGGAAGAAGTCTCCCATTCCTTACGTGGCTACCTACTTGCCAGCAGACGCTTCCGGTATTCTTCAACTTGCGAGAAAGCGTTCCCACAAACCTTGTCATTCTGTCCTTGTAGTCGTCAGCAGATTCGAACATTCCTCGTTCGTAGGATTTACCGATATTATACGGTGGAGAAGTGACGACTAGATCAATACTTGCCTCTGGAACTCGCTCGGTCAGTAAGAATGCGTCTCCTTGGTATATCTCACTCTCGTTTAGTGGCAGGTTTGCAGCTAATTCTGGATGTATGGTCATCTACAACAGTTAAGCGGATTTTTCGTCAGACAGCAAGTCGCTACGCTGTCTGCAGTTTGACACACCTTGGGTTGTGTGGGCAAAGATTACTATAGCTATCTAGCAGACCTCGCGCCCAGCTGCGGCATGATCTCCCGCCCGTAGATATCTAGCGTCTCGTCCATCGCGTCGTGCATAAGGTAGATGTTGAACTGGTCCACGCCAAGGTCTTTTAGTTCGGTCAGTTTCGCCACGTGGTCGTCGACGGTCCCGAGGACGCAGAAGCGGTCCACGATATTGTCGGGGACGAAGTCGGTGCTCGGGTTGCCGGCCTGACCGTGGTGGGAATAGTCGTAGGCCTGACGGGCCTTGATGTAATCGGTCAAGGCGGTGGGGACCTCGCTGTTCTCGCCGTAGCGCGTCACGAGGTCGGCGACGTGGTTGCCGACCATGCCGCCGAACCAGCGACACTGGTCGCGCCCGTAGGCGAGGTCGTCGCCGACGTAGGCGGGGGCGGCGACGCAGATCTTTATCTCCGCAGGGTCGCGGCCGGCCTCGCGGGCGGCGTCGTGGACGTGCTTCACCGTCCATTCGAGAATCACGGGGTCGGCTAGCTGGAGGATGAAGCCGTCGGCCCGGCGCCCGACGAGGCTCAGGGCCTTCGGGCCGTAGCCGGCCATCCAAACGTCTAGCTTTCCGTCTTTTATCCAAGGGATGCTGACCGGCGAGCCGTTGTAGTCGACCTCGCGGCCCTCGGCGAGCTCCTTGATGGTGTGCATCGCGTCTTCTAGCTGCCGCAGCGTGGTCGGCCGGCGACCGAGGACGCGGACGACGGAGTCGCCGCGGCCGATGCCGCAGATGGTGCGGTTGCCGAACATGTCGTTGAGGGTGGCGAAGGTGGAGGCGGTGACGGACGGGTCGCGGCTGACGGGGTTCGTGACGAAGGGGCCGACGATTATGTTCTCCGTGGCGGAGAGCATCTGCGAGTGGATGACGTAGGGCTCCTGCCAGAGGACGTGCGAGTCGAAGGTCCAGGCGTGGGTGAAGCCGTAGCCTTCGGCCTTCTTCGTCAGCTCGACGACGCGGCTGGCGGGGGGGTTTGTCTGGAGGGTTACGGCGAAGTCCACGCGCTCAGTCCCTTCCCGAGCCGGCGACGGCGCCCGCGGCTCCGAGGGCGAGGTAGACGCCGCCGGATACGTAGCGGCCGATCCTGCTGATGCCTGAGCCGCGGCGCTTGAGCCAGCCGCCGGCCGTGCCGCCGAGCAGGGCGAACGTGCCGTCGGTGAAGAGGCCGATAGCGGCGAGGGTGGCGCCCAGGATCAGGGTCTGCGTCCACACCGGCCCGCGCGACGGGTCCACGAACTGCGGCAGAAACGCGAGAAAGAAGAGCGCGACCTTCGGGTTGAGGACCTGCACCAGCACGGCCTGGACGAGAACGCGCGAGAGCGGCTCCCGCTCCACCTCGACGTTACCGTCGTTCTCATCCCGCCCGAACAGGTTCTTGAGGCCGAGATAGACGAGGTAGGCGACCCCGACCCACTTCACCACGGCGTACGCGGCGGCCGAGGAGGCGACGATGGCGGAGAGGCCGGCGGCCGCGAACGTCGCGTGCACGAGCGTCCCGATCTGGATGCCGAGGCAGGAGACTATGCCCGCGGGGCGTCCACCCTCCACGCCGCGCGCCACGATGTAGAAGATGGCGGGGCCCGGCACCACGAGGAGCGCCAGGGCGGCGAGGACGAAGAGACCGTAGGTCGTGGCGTCCGGCATCGGTTACCCTACGCCGTCTCCGGCTCGCGGGCGGGTTCGGGTGTTTGTTCGGTGGAGCGGCCGGTGGCGAGGGCCAGGATCAGGTACACGATCCCGGCGACGAGGAACGTGAAGAAGAGGCCGTAGGTGTAGAGGCTGTCTATAAAGGTCGGGTTCTCGATGATGCCGCCCGGCGTGGACGCGGCTTTCAGGAAACCGGGGATTACGGGGACCACGCCGACGAGGACGGCGACTATCGCGCGCCAGTTCCAGCCGCCGGAGTAGGCGTAGCGACCGTCGTGCTTGTAGAGGTCGGCCAGGTCGAGTTGGCGGCGGCGTATGATCCAGTAGTCCACGATCATCACGGCCCCTATGGCCCCGAGCAGGCTCCCGTAACCGACGAGCCACGTGAAGATGTAGGCGTCGACGTTGTTGAAGAGCGCCCACGGGAACGTGACGATGCCGAGGATGGCCGTGATGAGGCCGCCCATCCTGAAGGAGATGTACTTCGGCGCCAGGTTCGAGAAGTCGAACGAGGGCGAGACGACGTTCGCGGCCATGTTCGTCGAGATCTGGGCTATCGCTATGACGATCATGGCGATTATGAGGAGGATGGGCGCGTTGGCGAGGAGCTGGGTAATGAGGTCCACGGGGTTCCAGATGGCCTCGTCGAAGACCACGACGGTCGCGGCCGTGACGGCTATCCCGATAAACGAGAAGGCGGTCATGGTGATCGGCAGTCCTATCGCCTGGCCGACGACCTGCGAGCGCTGGCTCCGGGAGTAGCGGGTGAAGTCCGGGATGTTGAGGGAGACCGTGATCCAGTAACCCACGTTCGCCGCCAAACTCGGCCAGAACAACGCCCAGAACGGCGCGTCACCGGTCTGGAGGTTGGAGGAGGTCGAGAGGATGTTCCCGAACCCGCCGCCCGCCGAGACGCCCCAGGCGAGGAGGGCCAGGCTGCCGGCGATAAGTAGCGGCGCGGAGACGGCCTCGAACCACTTCACGCCCTCGACGCCGAACCAGATGATCACGACCTGTATAAGCCAGAACACCGCGAAGGCTATGGCCGTGTTGCCCGGGACGTTGCCCCAGCCGCCCCAGACGGCGCCCATCAAAGAACTGAGGGCCAGACCCCCGATCCAGGTCTGTATCCCGAACCACCCGCACGCCACCAAAGCCCGCGCTATCGCCGCAAAGTTCGCCCCCCGCACCCCGAAGGAGGCCCTAACGAAGACGGGGAAGGGCACGCCCCATTTCGTCCCCGCGTGGGCGTTCAGGAGCATCGGGACGAGGACGATGACGTTGCCCAGAGAGATCGTGAGCAGCGCCTGCCACCAGTTCATGCCGGCGGCCATGAGGCCCGCGGCCAGGGAGTAGGTCGTGATGACTATCGCCATCCCGATCCAGAGCGCCGCGATGTTGTACGTCGTCCACGTCCGCTCCTCGGGGCCCGTCGGCGCCAGATCCTCGTTGTACAGGCTCGACGACATGACCTCGGCCTTGATGCGCGAAAGCTCCGCCCGGTCGTCGAAGCCGAAATCTCGAAGTTCCCCACGCTCCATACTTCGCTCCTCCCTTTGTCGCTTCGCTCCGGTGAGTAGTGAGTAGGGATTGGTGAGTAGTGGTTCTTCTACTCCCTACTCACTACCTCACCACTCACCGCCCTTTGGCCCACTCCATCGCCTTCTCCGTCAACCTGTGCAACGCCCGCACCGACAGCTCGATGTCCTCTTCGCGCGTGTCCTCGTCCTTGGTGTGGCTGAGCCCGCGGAGGCTCTTCACGAACAGCATGACCGTCGGCATGAGGCGGGCCATCTCGGCGGCGTCGTGGAGGGGGCCGCTCGGGAGCCGGTGCGAGACGCCGGCCACCTCGTTCACGGCCTCGTCGGCGAGCCCGATGAGCTCTTCGTCGAAGGGGATGGGCTCTATCTGCCAGAGACGCTCCCACTCGACGGAGACGCCCTCCTCGAAGGCGATGCGCTCGGTGGCGGCCTGCGCGGTGTCGAGCATGTCGGCGAGAACCCCGGGGTCGAGGGCGCGCTGATCCAGGGACGTCTCGCACCAGCCGTTGAACGCCGTGACGATGGCCGGGCCGACGTTGACGAAACCCGTCGTGGCCCGCACGTCGTCGCGGCGAGCCGCGTCGTCGCGGAACTCGACGGCGGAGCGGGCGGCGGCGACGAAGGCGTCGCGCCTGACGTCCATCGGCGTCGAGCCGGAGTGGGCTTGCCGGCCGGTGAAGCGGACGGCGTGCCGCTCGACCCCGAAGGTGCCGAGCACGACGCCCAAGGGCAGGCCCATGCGTTCGAGGACGGGGCCCTGCTCTATGTGGAGCTCCAGGTAGGCGACGGCGTTCTCCAGTTGTTTCCCGGCCTCGCCCACCCGGTCGAGGTCGACGCCGTGCTCGCGCAGGGCGTCCGGGAGTGCTGTGCCGTCTTTGTCCTTGAGGTCGCGGACGTCGTCGGGCGCGAGGGCGCCGGCCGCGGCCCCGGAACCGAAGAGGCTCCGGCCGAAGCGGGCACCCTCCTCGTCGGCCCAGTCCACGAGGCGCAGGGTTGCGGGACGCCGCCGGGGGGCGAGGGCTCGCATGACTTCGAGGGCGCCGACGACGTTGAGGGCGCCGTCGAGCCAGCCGCCGTTGGGTACGGAGTCTATGTGGCCGCCGAGGACGACGGCCTTCTCGGAGTCACCCGGAGCCGTGGCCCAGATGTTGCCGGCCTCGTCGGTCTCGACGGCGGTGACGCCCTCGATCTCTTCCAGCTTCGACCTGAACCACTCGCGGGCCTTTGTCCACTCGTCGGTCCAGGCGACGCGGCGGGCGCCGTCGGGGCCGCCGGTGAGGTCGGCGAGTTCCTTGAGCTCCTCGACGGCGCGGCGGGCGTCCACGCCTTCGGCTTGCACTAGCCGACCTTCGCCGCTTCGCCGGTGACGGCCAGGGCCTCCTCGAAGGCGTCGGCCGCTTGTTCGGCGGCCTCGCGGGTGATCGTCAGCGGCGGCGAGATGCGGACGGCGTTGGCGCCGATGCCGCCCTTGCCGACGAGGACGCCGCGCTCGCGGCAGGCCTGCAAGAAGCGGACGGCCGCCCGCGGGTTCGGTTCGCCCTCGGGGCCGACCATCTCAAGCGCCAGCATCAAGCCCCGGCCGCGAACCTCGCCGACGACGGGGCTGTCTTTCGCCATCTTGACCAGGCGGTCCTTCAGGTAGCCGCCGACCTCGTCGGCGTTGCGTTGGAGGTCGTTCTCTACGATGTAGTTCAGGTTGGCGAGGGCCCCGGCGGTCGAGACGTGGTTGCCGCCGAAGGTGGCGAGGTGGAGCTTTCCGGACATCGAGTCGACGATTTCGGCGCGGCCCATTACGGCGCCGATGGCGAGGCCGTTGCCGAGGCCCTTGGCCATCGTGATCATGTCCGGCTCGATCCCGGACTCCTCGATCCCCCAGAAATGGGAGCCCGTCCTGCCGAAGGCGGTCTGCACCTCGTCCGAGATGTACAGGATGCCCGTCTCGTCGAGAACCTCCTTGACCCCCCGGATGTACTCCGGCGGCAGCTCTATAAACCCGCCGACGCCCTGCACGGGCTCGGCGATGAGGGCGGCGACGTGGCCGGTCGTGGCGGTCCGGATGAGGTTACGCATGTCGTCGGCGCAGGCCCGGGCGAACTCCTCATCCTTCTCGTAGCGGGCGTAGAGGGAGGAGTAGGAGTGGTGGGGCGGCATGGCGTAGGTGACGTCGAGGGCGGAGCGGCTCGTCGGGCGCCAGGTGCTCTGGCCGGTTATGCCCATGGTGCCGAAGGAGCCGCCGTGGTAGGAGCCGCGCATCGCGAGGACCTCGCTGGAGCGGCGGTACTGCGTGGCGAAGAGGAGCGCCGCCTCGTTCGCCTCCGAGCCGCTGCTCACGAAGAAGACCTTCTGGTCGCCGGAGATAGGTGAGAGCTCTATCAGCTTCTCGGCCAGTTTGACCTGGTTCTCTATAAGGTAGAGCGTGGAGGAGTGCAGGATCTTCACGGCCTGCTCCCGCACCGCCTCCACGATCTCCGGGATGTCGTGCCCGCTGATCGTCGTGACGATCCCGCCGAAGAAGTCCAGGTACTCGTTGCCTTCGGAGTCCCAGACCCTGAAGCCTTCGCCGTGCGAGAGCTCCATCGGCTCGTCGTAGTACAGCGAGATCCACTCGGGGATCACCGCCTTGTGACGCCTGAGCAACTCGTCTGGACTCGTCATACGCGAGCCTCCAATCCTTTTGTCGCCGTAAAGTTCCGCTCCACGAACCGCCCCGACCCCCGCTCCCCGACGACCTCGCCATCCCTGTAAACCAGGCTCCCGCGCACGTAGACGGCCGCCGGCCCGCCGGTGAACGTCATGCCCTCGTAGGGCGTGTAGTCCACGTTCCCGTGCCGGTTCTCGACGGTCGCCGTAATGGAGAGCTCCGGGTCCCAGAGCACGACGTCGGCGTCGGCGCCGGGGGCGAGCGTTCCCTTCTTCGGATACGCGCCGTAGATGCGGGCCTGGTTGGTCGAGAGGGCGGCGACGAACTGGTTCTCAGAGAGTTTGCCCTCGCGGACGCCGAGGGTCCAGAGGGTCATGGCGCGTTCCTCGGCGCCGGGGAGGCCGTTGGGTATCAGGGTGAAGTCGTCCCGGCCGAGCTCCTTCTGGCCCTCATAATTGAAGGCGCAATGGTCCGAGCCGAAGATCTGGAGGTCGCCCGTCTTGAGGCCGTTCCAGAGCGCGGGCCGGTTGGACGGGTCGCGTAGCGGCGGCGAGCAGACGTACTTGGCGCCCTCGAAGCCCTCTTTGGCGAGGTCCTCGTACTCCAGGGCGAAGTACTGGGGACAGGTCTCGGCGTAGACGGTCTGTCCGCGCTCGTGGGCCAGGTGGACGGCCTCCAGGGCGCCCGCGCAGGAGACGTGGACGACCAGGATCGGGGCCTCCGCGACCTCGGCGAGCCGTATGGCCCGGTTCGTCGCCTCCGCCTCGACCGCTTCGGGCCTGGTGAGGGCGTGGAACTTCGGGGACGTGTCGCCCCGGGCGAGCGCCTGCTCCTGCAATTTCGCTATCGCGTCGCCGTTCTCGGCGTGGACGAGCACCAAGACCCCGGCTTCTTTGGAGAGTTGCAGGGTCTCGAAGAGGTCGTCGTCCTCGGTGTAGAGGGGGGTTCCCTTGTAGGCCATAAAGATCTTGACCGAGGCGACGCCCTTCTCGGCGAGGCTCGGAAGCTCGGCCTTTATGTCATCGCGCAGGTCGGTTATGGCGACGTGGAAGCCGTAGTCGATGACGGCCTTGCCGGCGGCCTTCGCCTTCCACTCGGTGACCGCCTCGGCGAGCGTGCCGCCCTCTTGTTGCAGGGCGAAGTCTACGATGGTCGTCGTGCCGCCCGCGGCCGCGGCCTCCGTTCCCGTCGCCCAGTCGTCGGCGGTCATGGTTCCGCCGAAGGGCATGTCCATGTGGGTGTGGGCGTCTATGAAGCCCGGCATGACGAGCTTGCCGGAGGCGTCTATCACCTCCGCCCCGTTCGCGTCGAGGTTCGCGCCCACGGCGGAGATCTTCCCGTCCTCGGCGAGCACGTCTGCGGGGTAGCTGCCCTCGGCGGTGACGACCGTTCCCCCGGTAAAAAGAAGCCTGCCCATTATGCTCTCCCTCCCGTCGGTCGTCGCAGGTTCGTCTACTGTCGCATAACCCGCGCCCGCCCGTCAATCCGCGGGCCGCGCGAGCCTTCCCGCCGGCTCCTGGGTCCATCTTCGGGCGTCGGAGACCGTGGTAGCGCCCCCGGTCGCCAGGACGCGGCTGCCGGTGGCGAAGCCTTCCCGGCCGGTACGGTTGGTTTCGTGGAGATGGACGCGCGGGGCGATCAGGCCGGGGAAGACGTGCGGGCCCGCGGCGTCGATCTCCGTCGTGGCGGGACCTCCGGTATCCGGTTCCACGCCGACGACGCGACCGTCCGCGGCGGCGGCCCCGAGGACGCCGGACGGCGTGACGACGTATGGCGGCGCCCAGGGCCCGGCGCGGGGTCTATCTCATCTCCTCGGCGATCTCGGTCCGTTCGGCGACGTCGAAGGCGGGTTCGGCGTCTTCTGCTGGACGGCGGGGCATGAGCAACACGTACAGGCCGCCGGCGACGGCGAGTCCGATAAACCACGAGTACGTGTAGAGGAAGGCGAACTGCGGGAGACCGAGGACCGGCAGCAAGAGGCCGGCGAAGACCACGACCAGGGCGACGGCCAGGGAGATTATGGCCCTCAGGTTCCACCCGCCCGAGTACTGGAAAGACTCGCCGCGGTTGTAGAAGTCCCCGACGTCGTAGTTGCCGCGGCGCACCCAGAAGTAGTCCACGATCATGAGCCCCGCGACCGGCCCGAGGGCGCCGCCGATGGCCGTGAGGACGGCGAAGATGCTCCCGGCGTTGTCGAACCAGAGCCACGGCATGAAGAACACGCCGAGGACTATCGAGATCATGCCGGCCCGCGCGAAGTTCAGGTGGCGGGGGAAGACGTTGATCAGGTCGTAAGCCGGCGAGACGACGTTGGCCGCCACGTTGACCGAGAGCGTCGCGACGAGCAGCGCCCCCGCCCCGACGAGCAGGATGACCGGGTTGTCGAACTGCTGCAAGAGCTCGACGGGGTTGGCGATGGGCCGGCCGAAGGCGACGACCGTGCCGGCGGTGATGGCGATGCTCATGACGGCGAAGACTATCGCCGTCCCCGGCAGGCCGATGGTCTGCCCGATCACCTGGTCCCGCTGCGAGCGCGAGAACCGCGTGAAGTCCGGGATGTTCAAGATGAGCGTCGCCCAGACCGCCACGAGCGCCGTCACCGAGGCGCCGAACGTGACCCAGAACTCGCCGCCCGAGAGCGTGCCTGGCTGCGAGAACAGCGGCGAGACCCCGCCGGCGACGTTCACCGCCCACACGACCAGCGCGAGGCCGAGCACGATGACCAGCGGGCCAGCCCACAGCTCGAAGAACTTTATGCGCTCCATGCCGTGGTTGATGACGTAGGCGTGAAGGACCCAGAAGACGGCGAAGGAGATCGCCACGCTGAGCGGCATCCCGATCACCGAGACCTCGCCCAACGCCGCCCAGCCCGGTATCGCGAGCCCCAGGATGGCGTCCACCGCCAGGCTGCCGGCGTAGGTCTGCACGGCGAACCAGAAGATGGCGACGAAGCCCCTGACGAGGACCGGGATCTGCGCCCCGTTGTACCCGAAGACCGCCCGCACCAGGACCGGGAAAGGCAGCCCGTACTTCGCCCCGGCCACCCCGTTGAGCCACATCGCCCCGATCAGGACCGCGTTGGCAACGGCCACCACGATCAAGGCCCACAGCGGGCTGAAGCCCTGGCCCACGAGCGCGGCCGAAGTCTCGTAGGCGACGATGTTGTGGACCATCCCCATCCACACCGTCGAGTAGTTGATCCAACTCCAATCCCGACGCTCCTCCGGGATCGGCGCGAGGTCATGGTTGTACAACGTGGGATCGAACCGCCCGTCCCGCCCAACTACCGCCAAAGGAACCGCCTCTCGTAGCCGCCGCGTGTGGGGCAGAATGCTACGGGAAGCCGGTGTCCCGCTACTTTAGCCGGCCGGCCAGTTTTCGACCGTCCCGATCGCCACGGTCTTGTACCGGCAGAAGGCCGTTGGCCCTTCGAACTTTGGAAGAGTCGCCGGCCGACACCGCTCCTGACGGCGGTTCGACCGGGAGAAAACAATGGAACAATCTGCTACATACAACAAAGTAGCTAGTTAGTCGCCATGACGAGCGAGAAAGCCTCCGCAGGAGAAGGGCGGGAGCAACGGTCCGCCGGGCGGTCCGCCGGGGGCAGCAACGCGATGGCAATCGGGTACTACATCGTGGCGATCATCCTGGTCATCGGCGCGATGCTCGTGGCCTACGGCCTGCTGGGGCCCGCGGAGCAGACGGACAAGAGCCTGGGCTTCAACCTCAACCTGTGGTGGGGGCTGTTCATGGTCCTGTTCGGCTGCGGCGCGGCGACCGTGAGCTTCCTCGCCACGCGCCGCAACGCCGGCGGCTAACCGGCTACCGCCCTTCCGGCCAGCGAAGCTTGAGGACGACGCGCTCGCCGTAGGCCCGCGTGAACTCCTCCTAGTCGCGGCCGACGTTGTAGACGTGGACCCCCTCGCGCTAGCAGCCCCCGAGCTGCTTGTTTTGTGTAGTTTGCGAGTCCCAAATCGATACTCACAGCTCTCTTCCCGCCGTTACGAGAGCGGGGGTCAATCCTCCTCTTGCCCACCATGCTGATCCGCGTTTTGCGCGCCTCGTAGCTCTGGAGACAAAACTCGTGCGACCGCCTGTTGGCGGCGGTTTCTAGCTTCCGACAATATCAAGTTGCGGCGACGCAGAGATAGGACGCCGAACACTAAGATGGTAACCGCCACCCCTGTATATATCCAAGGCGCAATCCCAGATAACGCGCCAACGAACACAGCTAGTAAGCAGGCCAGCAATCCTGTGCTCAAAGCAATCCAGAGCGGCCTCAAGGTTTCATTTGCGCTTCTTTGCAATTCGTCGTCTTTCGGGAGGCGTCCGTCAACTCTGGCATCCTGTCGGCCGTCGACCAAGGCTCCGTGCATCGTCCCGCGATACTCCCAAGTAAAATACCAGAAGGGGAGGTAGACCCTCTGATACTCGTAACTGCTGACCCACTCGTATCGCAAATCGCGATATGTGTCTCCCGGCAGTGATTTCTTGATCTTTGACGAGGCACGCTCGCCTATCGTGCCCTCAACGCGTCTAGAAAAAGATTCCTGTGGTGAACACGCGAAAGGTAAGACTTGCCCCTTGCTATCTAAGGAGGAAGGCGATGCTAGTTCCTTAACTGCAAAAGGCGTCTCGCGCAGAAACTTCTCAAAATCGCTGCCGTGAAGTGTTTGATCGGGCACCACTTCTACGAAGGTGTCTCTGACCTCGTTTTTATAGGGATGCCAGTCGGTTCGCAGGCGCGTCTTCGTGCGCGCTACTTGCCTGCTCTTGCCATTTTCATAGACCGTCTCATGCTCGATGTATTGCTCTTGGCGGTAGTATCCGATAGAGACGGAATAATCAGCGCTGTACGTTGCGACGAATCGATAGTAGGGTACGCAAATTTGGCTGACGTCGTCCAGCACGGCCGGTTCTAGCAACTCCAGCGGTGTGTATTTGTATGCCGCAAGCCATTCCATAAACGCAGCGATCGCCTGCGTACGTGACGTCGTGCAGCGTGCGGCGAGGCTTCCCTCCGCCCATCGACCGGAGCCGACCACTTGTGTCCGTCCTTTCTCCACCAACGCTTGTACTCGTGCGCCCAGACGTGTGCGTAAGCTAACTACAAGCCAAACAGTATTCTAACGTTCTGTTGAGCCTCTCCGCTACAACCTAAGCGGCGTTGTCCGGCCAGCGCAGTTTGGAGATGACACGCTCGCCGTAGGCGCGGATGAACTCCTCCTGGTTGCGGCCGACGTTGTGGACGTAGACCTCGTCGAAGCCGAGATCGACGTAGTGCTGGATGTGTTCGAGGTGCTCGTCGAGGTCGGCCGAGGTGAGGACGCGGTTCTTGAAGTTCTCGATGGAGACCTGCTGGGCCATCGCGGCGAAGTCCTCGGGGTTGCGGATGTCCGCCTTCGGGAAGGGCATGCCGCCGTTCGGCCACTCCTTTACGGCCTGCTCCTCGGCCTGCTCCTGGCTCTCGGCCCAGGAGACGTGCAGTTGGATCATGCGCGGCATCGTGGATGGGTCCTTGTCCGCCCTCCTCGCCCCCTCCTCGAACTTCTCCATCAGCATCTTTATCTTCTCGTCCGCCGCCCCGACGGTGATGATCCCGTCGCAGAACTCGCCGGTCCTGCGGCTCTGGATGGGGCCGGCGGTAGCGACGTAGATCGGGGGCGGCGTCTCGGGCATGGTGTAGAGCTTCGCGCTCTCCAGCCGGACGTGATCGCCGGCGTACTTGACCTTCTCCCCGGAGAAGAGCCTGCGGATGACCTCGATCGACTCCATGAGAATACGCAGCCTCGTGGGCGCCTCGGGCCAGTACTCGCCGACGACGTGCTCGTTGAGGGCCTCGCCGGCGCCGAGGCCGAGCCAGAAGCGTCCCGGGTACATCGCCTCCAGCGTCGCGGCGGCCTGGGCGATGATGGCGGGGTGGTAGCGGAAGCCGGGCGGCGTGACGCCGGTGCCGAAACGCAGGTTCGTCGTCGCGCCGAGGGCGCCCATCCAGCTCCACACGAACGCGCTCTCGCCCTGCTCGGGCGTCCACGGGTGGAAGTGGTCGGAGGCCATCACGGACGAGAAGCCGGACTCCTCGGCCTGCCTGCACCACTTCAACAGGTCCGTCGGATGGAACTGCTCGAACATCGCCGCGTAGCCGACGGTGCCTGTGGTCTTCATGTGGCCTCCTTCTCGGATCCCGAGCTTCGGACTTCAGCCCGTCTGACCTCTCTTCGCGGGGCCTCCAACGGCCCGTCCTGGCGACAGTTTAATTCAGCGGCACCTCCAGGGTGCGTCCTCAGCGGGCGTGTTCGGGGTGAGGGACGTGGCCGGTGCGGCGCGGCCCTCTTGCGTCCGGCACCGGCGTGGGGAGGCGTTTACCCGTTGGTCTCTACCTTTATCGGCGAGGGCGGCAACCCGAGAAAGTCGCCGTAGGATCTGGCCGCCTCTACGACCCGCTCTTCCGCGTCGCCGAGCCGCGCGAAGGGGTTGAGGGTTATGCCCACGGAATTTTTCTTTAGCTTTCGTCTCCAGGTGCCGACGACCTGCCCGCCGACGACGATCGTCGGCAGGAACACGCCGTTGCCGCCGGGGACGATCCTGGGCGCGTGCTCGGCGGCGAGCACGGCGCCGCGGTCTTTGTAGCCGAGCAGGTACTCGTCGAAGCCGGGCAGCAGGTGGACGCCGGGCTCGTCGCGCGCTGCGTGGCACGGGGCGTCTTCCGACATCCAGTATTCTCTGCCGTCTATCCTCTCCGAGACGAGTTTTGGCGCCGCCTCGACCGCTTCCCTGGAATCGGTGACCGTCAACCCGGTCCAGCGGGCGAAGTCGTGGACGGTCGCCGGCCCGTGGCCCGCGAAGTAGCGGCCGGCGAGCGTGGCGAGCGATTCCTCCCGGGAGAGCCTACGGGGTTCGGGCACCCATTCGTCGAGCAGGACGAACGTCTGCTGACGGTCCCGCATCGGGCCCGGGCAGATCAGGCCGGTTTGGGACAGGTACCAGAGGATGTGGTAGCCGCGCTGGCCGTCGGTGCGGATGCCCGCGTCCTCGAGCAAGCGCATCATCTCCGGACGGGACAATCGTTTGCCGCCCCCGAGCGCGCCGTGGAAGATCCCCCCGCAGCGCGCCATGATCCCCTCGTCGAGCTCCAACTGCTTCAGCCTTCGCCCGTCCCTGGAGATCATGCGCGACGCCGCGAGCTCGAGCATCCAGCCCACGTCTTCCGCCGGCACGAAGTGGATCGTGCCCCGCATCGGCCAGGTACGGACGATCCCGGCGTCGGCGATAGCCCGCTCGACGTCCGCCGCGGTCGCGGACCGCAACCGCAGCCCAATAGCCCACAACGCCTGCGCGTAATCCTGCGCCTGCACGGCGCCCAGCCACCGCACCGCTTCTTCGGGCTGATCGAACTTCTCGCCTTCGATGCGCTGGCTCGACAAGCGCCGGCGGGCGATGTCCGACCCCGCGGACCGCTCCCTCACGCGCGCCACCTCCTTCGTCTGCCGTCCCCGGGAAGATACTACCGGCGACGGCCGCCACCCCCACCCCCTATCCGCGCGCCTCCGCCGACGACGGACACCGTACCGGGGGAACGACCGGATCACGCGGCCCGGATCCCTCTCCTAGAAATGGTCGGGGGGGAACAGCCACGGGTCGCCGACGGGGAAGAGTTGCTCCAGAGTCTCCAATGTCCCCGGCGAACTCGGCTCGATGAGCCCGCGGCGGGCAAGCTGGCGGGCGGGGAGATACCCGGCGTAGAGTTGGGCGAGCTGGCGCACGTCGAGCGCGACCCGGTCCTCGGCCTCGGCCCCCCGGACTACTTCTCCGCTTCCGACGGTGTATTCGCCGGCGTTCTCGGGGAGTGTGTCGTCGGAGACTTCGAGGACGAGCGGGCCGCCTTCTCTGTCGAGGAGGTTCAGGGCGCCTTCGACGTCCACGAGGCGCAGCATCTGGTCGGGTTCTACCTTGGCCTCGACGTAAGAGCTCTGGAGGTACGGGTGGAGGGGGTCCCCGCGGCTGGTCCAGTGCCTTATGTCGAAGGTGTCGGGGTCGAGGGCGGCGAGGAAGGAGATCAGGGCGCGCCGGGCTTCGGGTGAGGCGGCCACGAGCTCCTGGACCTCGATGCGCCGGACGGGCTCCTTGCCCTCGCGCCAGCCGGACATCTTGTAGACGAGATACCCCCGCACGTTACCACCGTCCTCGTAGACGGCGGCTTCGACGTCTCTAGGACCGAGGACCTTGCGCCAGTGCGCCCCGCTCCGCAGCGCGCAGAGCTGGTGCTCTCTGCTCTCCGCTTCGAGGAGATCCATCACGGCGGGCAGGTCCTCTTCGCGGTAAGCCCGGAGGTTTTTCTGCTCGGCGCTCGTCGGGAGGTCGGTGGGTTTGAGGGTGTACTCGATGGCCTCGGTGGCGAGCTCGTAGCCGAAGGAGCGGTAGAAGGAGTGGGCAAACGGCGAGAGCAGGGAGAGGTGCTGGCCCCGCCCCCGCATGTCCTGCAAAGCGGCGCGCATGAGGTCGCCCGCGTGGCGCCGGCGCCTGTAGGCCGGGTGGGCCATGACGGCCGCCACGCCGCCCATCGCCGCGGGTCCGCCGTCCACGAAGACCTCCATCGGCAGCACCGTGACGCTCGCCCGGACCTCGCCGTCCTCTTCGATGACGTGGACCTGGGCGGGATCCAGCCTCGCGTTCTTCTCCGCGTCGAAGTAGTCGCGGGCCCAGGCGTCGCTCCCCCCGAAGGCCGCCACCACGAGCCGCGCCAGCGCCCCTTCGTCCCCCTCTTTGTACGTCCGTAGCTCCATAAACCTCCGGTGTTCGGAATCCCCGCCGAATTCTAGCGGAACCTTCCTATCCCGGGGCCCCGCCGGTACTTCCTGCGCCAGTAGACCTCGTCGGTAAAGCCCGAGGCCCGGTAGAGCTCCGCCGGCCGCCCCGCCTCGTCGGCGTTTATGATCGTCGACCGGCAACCGCGCTCCCCAGCCCCAACGAGCACCTCCGAGAGCAGCCGGCTCGCGATCCCACGCCCCCGGAACGGCAAGCGCGTCGCCAGGTTGAACACGAAGCGATCCTCCCCCTCGTAGAACCCGAGCGCCGAGACCGGCTCGCCCGATACCCTGGCGAGCAGGAACCGCCCCTCGCCCCCCATCTCCGCCCGGCGAAGCGCCAGCCGCCGCCGAAGCTCCCCGCCGTCCGGCTCGGCCTCGCTGTCCGCGAAACCCTTCATCGCCGTCCTGGTCGCCTCTTCGATGGTGTCTGCGTCGACGACCTCGACGCCCACGTCCCCGGACGCCCGCGGCGGCGTCCCCCCCGTGTGGGCCAGGAACGTCTCCGCCATCTCGGGGACGCACCCGCGCGCGGCGAGGGCGGGCCCGACGCGCCCGTCCAGTTCGCGGTCGTCCACGTAGAACCGGACCTCGTCTTCGCCGGAGTACCGTCTCAAATCTTGGATAAAGTCGGGGACCTCTTCGGCGGTCAGGCGCCTCACGGTCGCCCGCGTCCGGCCGGTGTCCTTCTGGCGCTGGTAGAAGCCGAAGCGCCGCTCCTCCACCTCGAAGCCCATCGCGGGCGCGGGCCTCGCGTACCACGTCCCGACCTCCGAGACCAACTCGTCGTGGTTCGGATGCCGCCGCGTGCGGATGGTTCTCGCTCCTCGTTTGGTCTGTCCCGGAGCCAGCGTAGCAGAGACGTTCTCGGTCGGGCGTCGCGCCGCTCGCGGCCTAGCTCGTCGCGGGGGCCTCCGCTTTTTCTGCGACGGTCTCCGCCAGCCAGCGGCACCACTCGGCGTTTCCCTTCTCGTAGAGGATGCCGCGGCGGAGCGTAGCGTAGGAGGCGAAGCGCGGCGATGCGGGGTCGTCGAGGTCGCCAGCCCACTCGCGCTCCATCCAGGCCAGGATCTCCTCGTACCGCGCGAGCTGCTCCTCGTGCCCGCGCCCCTGCTCGCGGAAGAGTTTTGCCGCCTCTCCCCCGTCCGCGAGCCACACCGAGTACGCCTTCAGGGTCAACTCGTCCTTCGTCGGCCCCGGACGCGGCGGCCGGACCGCCCACTCCTTGAGGGCCTCCAGGCCCGAGGCCGTGATCTCGTAGACCTTCTTGTCCGGCCGCTCCCTCTGCTCCACGACGCTGTGCGTCACGAAGCCACCCTCCTGGAGCCTCGCCAGCTCGGGGTAGATCTGGCTGTGCCCCGCCCCCCAGAAGAACCCGACCTGCCCCTTCATCTTCTGCGTGACGTCGTACCCACTCGAAGCCTCCCGCGCCAACAAACCCAGGATCGCATACCCAAGCGTCGTCATCTCTCCTCCAGTTTTCTGTTATGTCAGTCTTGACATACAGGTTAGCAGGTCGTAGAGTACTATATGTCGAAGTTGACATAAAGAAACGAGAGAAGGAGAGGCGCATGCACGGC
>CAXUFZ010000018.1:0-23528 GCA_964250345.1 uncultured Rubrobacteraceae bacterium | reverse complement strand
GGCGTGGAGGTCGAGATCGTGAACCGCTCCCCCAAACCGCCGCCGGAGAAGGTCTTGAAGATTTGGGCCGGGGAGTGGTTCAAAGACGGGAGGAGGATGGATCTCAAGAAGCTGCCCGAGCGTCCGGCCTTCGAGAACCTCCCGAGGCGCTGGGTGGCGGAGCGCACCTTCGCGTGGATCTCCTACAACCGGCGCATGGCCAAGGACCACGAGCGGCTGTGCTCGACGGGCGAGGCCTTCATCCACTTGGCCATGGCGCGCCCGATGGCGAGGAGGCTTGCCCGCGCGAAGCATCACCGCAACGGCGGGGGCGCACGGGCCGCCGGGCCCCAGCGGCTCCACCGAGGGGCAGGCGGAACACGGGTGTTCCGTAAAGAAACCCGGCTCCACCGTCGGGCCGGCGGGGGAAGGCCGAGCCACAACCGGAACACGGACCAAAGTCCCCGTTGTGAACACCGTACACATACCGTACCCTTCTCGCGCCAAGGAGACGTATTGCCGACGGCGAGGCGGTGCGGCCGGCCACGCGCCGGCCGGTAACCGGCAAAGGAGGCCATCATGACCCACGTATCGACCACCACCGCGGCGGTGGGTGCACGATGAACGCCCCCGCCCCGATCACCGTCACGCCGGTCCTCGTCGCCGACCTGCTCGCCGAGGGCGAGCCGATGCCGCTCTACGTGCACGTCATCGACCACCCCGACGCGCGCGTGCTGGTCGACACCGGCATGACGGAGCCGCACCCGGCGGTCCAGGCCGCCCTCGATCCCCGTCTCCGGCCACTGAACGAGCAGGACTTCGACCTCGCCGGCGTCGACATCGTCGTCAACACGCACCTGCACGCCGACCACTGCGGCGGCAACCACCTCTTCGCCGGCAGGCCGATCTACGTCCAGCGCCGGGAGCTCGACGACGCGCGCGGCAAGGACGGCTACACCATCCGCGAGTGGGTCGAGGCGCCCGGCGTGCGGTACGTCCCGGTCGACGGCGAGCTCGAGCTGCTTCCCGGGCTCCGACTCGTCCCGGCACCGGGCCACTCCGACGGCATGCAGATGGTCGTCGTCGAGACCGGCGGGCGTCCGGTCATCGTCGGCGGCGACGTAGCGGTGTGGCACGGCGAGTTCGACGAGCCGCCCACCGAAGGCCGGCTGCGGGTGCGCGCGCTCGACCCCGAGCTGGTCTGGCTCGCGCACGAGCGCGAGCCGTGGCGACCCCGCGCCGTCTGAGGCATCACGCCGGCGCCCTCTGAGTCGTCGGGTGGCGTGCAACGAGGGGTCTTGTCGAAGAAGACGATTATGATCGTGCATGACGATTTTCAGACGGTCTCTCCCGACTCCCGAACGGAACGAGCCCCGAAGTCTCCACCGGGTCGCGCCCTACTCGAAAAGGACCACGGGCTCGCGGTAGAGGCGGACGCGGTTCGCCTCCCAGCGTTCGGCGATAAACTTTCTCAGTTCGACGTTGCGGGTTCGGGTGTTGCCGTGGCGCATCCTGTCGAGGGGGTAGCGGACGCCGAGGACGCGTTCCTGGACGCGGAAGCGGGTCACGCCGGCGGGGAGGACGGCGCCGGAGCCGACGATCTCGACCAGCTCCTCGGGGGCGAAGGGGCGGTAACGGATCAGGGCCTCCCGCCCCGAGAGCCGGACCGGGCCGTCGGGCTCGACGCGCCGGATGGTGTCCCCCTCGGGGTAACGCGACTGGATCTCCCACAGCGCGCGCGCCCGGGCGACGGGCCCCGCCTCGCGGGAGCGCAAGAACACGGTCCCGTCCCTCGTGTCTACCTCCGCGAAGGCGTCCGCGGACGGCTCCCCGGATGACTCGATGCCGTCGGCCTCTCCGGATTCCGGGAGGGAGAGGTCCTCGATCAGGTGCGCCCAGCCCTCGGCCTGTTCCGGGGGTTCGACGCGCTGGACGAGGACGAAGGGGTAGCCCAGTTCCCTCAGGGCGCGGACGCGGTGGGCGCCGTCGAGGACGAGGAAGCGGTCCTCGTGGGGAGAGGCGACGACGGGGTTGCGTTGCTCGTCCTCGGACTCGATGCGGTCGCGGAGGCGGGCCAGGCGGGTCTCGTCGTGGGCCTCGTGCAGGATCAGGCAGTCCGTCTCCACGAGGCGCAGGTCTTTGAGGGAGGGGATCAAGCGTTCAGGCGGTCCTCAACGGGAACGCGGGGCTAAGCGTCGCCCCCGCGGCGGCTCCAGAAGAGGTCGAGCAGCAGGAAGCCGCCGAAGAAAAAGGCGGCGATCATCGCGAAGAACCCCAAGATGCCGAGCAGAAGGTAGATCGTGTCCAAAGCCCCGTAAGCCTTTCTCAGCTTTTCCCGTAAACGTCTCCGCCGCGAAGAGTCGGGACGGCCGGATTCGAACCGGCGACCACTCGGCCCCCAGCCGAGTGCGCTACCAGACTGCGCCACGTCCCGACGCGCCCCTTCGCAGCCGAAATCTTACCAGACGAACCCCGTGCTATCATCGCCCCGGTCATGCCCCGAGCCGCCCTCTACACCAGGACAGACCCGGAAGGGATACTGCCCTCCCAGCAAGACCAGACGGAGGCCTGCGAGGCCCACGCGACGGGCAACGGCCACGAGGTCGTCGCCCGGTACGAGGACCGCGACGCCCCGGGCACCCTCCTCTACCACAAGCCGGCCCTCAAAGAGGCCATCAACAACATAAAGGAAGAAGAGGACTGGGAGGTCCTGATAGTGGCCGACCCCCGCTGCGTCTCCGACGACGAATCGGCGCTGCACGAGTTCGTCCACAAGCTCTCCCTGTACGGCAACCGTCTGGAGAGCCCGGGGCGTTCGTGGGAGGCGTTTCTCGGGGCCATGAAGGCGTACCGGCGGGCGATGGGCGGCGCCTAGTGGGCGGTCGTGTAAAACCTTTCCCCGTCCGGTAGTATGGCGGGGTGAGCTTTCTCCTGGTCGCCATAGGAACTGTGCTCCTGTTGGTCTGCCTGGGCGGTATAGCGCTCGGCCTGTACATGTCCACCGAGCAGAAGAACCGCGGCGCGGGCCGCCTCTTCGCCGGCTGGTGGGTCTCCGGGGCCGCGGGCGCGAGCGGCGTCATCATGCGTGATGGGGTGACCGCCCTGATCGGGCTGTTCTGTTTCCTGGTCGCCGGCGCCGCCTTCTTCCTCGCCGGCGGCGCGCGACGAAACCCGACGGTGAGGACGAGGCCGGGCGCCCCACCCCCCGAGGGCTCGGAGAAGACCACCAGGGAGAACCGTTCCGGCTACCGACGGGCCGCCTCCTAACGGCGCCCGCGAAGGGAGGCAGCTAGGGAATGTCGCTGCTCCGCACGATACTCGGCTTCGTCATCCTGCTCATCCTCGTCCACGTCGCCCTCTTCTACGTGGGCATCGGCGGCGGCGCGAACATCTTGACCGAGGCCATCTACAGCCTCGGACGGCTCCTCGAATCCCCGGCCGCCGCCATAATGGCCGCCGTACCGGCGATCCGGCAATACCTCAACCCGAACAGCTTCTACACCGTCGCCCTCACGGCCGCGGGGTTGTACGGGATCCTCTACCTCCTCCTCGGCATCGGTAGAAAGAACTAGGCCCGGTCCGCACCCCCCGCGGGGTTGCCGCGCGGTCGTTTTCGAGGATGCCGGTTTCGTGCCGCGTCTCCCGGGGCGCGGGCGGGTTTGAAACCCGCCCCTACATGGGGTTTGGGGGTCACGGCAGCGGTTCGGGTTTTCGGCGTACGCGCGAAAGGCCCGGCGTTTAGTCGCGGTACATCGCCACGAAGCGCTTGTCTATGCGGTTCTTGAGCGCCAGGTTGAGGCGGCTCCGCCAGGCCAGGTTGCCGTAGATGGCGAGGCCTGTCGCGCCGCCGAGGTTGAGGATATAGAGGAAGCGTCTTTGCGGTTCGAAGGGAACCAAAGGCTCGCCCCGGATGACGGCCTGGAGGTTGTGGTAGAGGACCGGGGCCTGGCGGACGGCGAAGACCCCGAGCTGGGGGAGCCGCCCGCCCCGGAAGGCGACCGCGTCGCCGCCGCCGAAGACACGGCCGTCCCCCGGACTCTGGAGGTGGCGGTTGACCCAGAGGGCGCCGTCGTCGCCGGTCGGTAGGTGGGAACGGCGGAAGACGCCCGGCGGCTCGACGCCCGTGGCGGCGACGATGAGGTCGGCCCCGATCCTGCGCCCGTCGTCCAGGACGGCCGCGCCGTCTTCCGGCCTGGCCGCCTGCCCGAGGAGCACCTCGACGCCGCCGGCGCGGAGGTGCTCCAGGGCCAGGCGTTGGGCCTTCTTGGGGGAGGATTCGAGAAGGGCAGGTCCGGCTTCGGCCAGGGTTATAGTCCCGTCTAGACCGTGGTTCTTCATCAGGGCGGCGGCGTTAGCGGCGACCTCGCAGCCGGCGGCCCCGCCCCCGACGACGAGGACGCGCGGGTCCGTGGCGCGCCCGAGGTCGAGGATGCGGGTCCGGATCCCCGCCGTGTTCTCGACGGGCTTGATCGGGACTTCGGATCCCACGGAGGGCGTCCCGCTGCCGAGGCAGAAGGAGACGGCGTCGTAGGCGACGCCCGTCCCGTCTTCGAGGACGAGGGTTCGGTCTTCGGGTAGGACTTTATTTACTCGTCCTTCTACGAAGCGGCCCCCGCCGCGCTCGACGAGGCGGCGTACGTCTATGCGGTTCGAGCCGGGGGCGTGGGAGCCGGAGATGATGCCCGTCGCCATGCCGGAGTAGTGGAGGTGGGGGTGCGGGTCCACGAGCGTCACGTCGAAGCCGCGCCGAACGAGCTCGGCCGTGCGGCGCAGCGCATAGAGGTGGGCGTGGCCGCCCCCGGCGAGGGCGATGGTCGGTCTGTCGGTTCTCGCGCTCAAGGTTCAGGTGTATACCCCGAAACGACTATGATTGGTGGACACGCGGACCATGGCGTAGGGAATACCGTATACTTCCCGGAACGTTTTTTCGGGCTTTGGAAGGGGCCGTGGTTTGGTTTGAGGGAGATAAGAGATTACAGGGAGCAGTATTACCTCTGGACCCACAGGAGGTGCAATGATCGAGTTTAGGGGCGTAAGCAAGACGTACCCGGGGTCCGAGCGGCCGGTCGTAAACGATCTCTCCTTCGAGGTGCTCGAAGGGGAGATCTGCGTTCTGGTCGGCCCGTCCGGGTGCGGCAAGACCACGAGCATGAGGATGGTCAACCGCCTCATAGAGCCGTCCGACGGCGAGATCCTGATAGACGGCGAGCCGAACACGTCGATGAGCGGGACGCAGTTGCGGCGCAAGATCGGGTACGCCATCCAGCAGATAGGCCTCTTCCCCCACCGCACCATCGCCGACAACATCGGCACCGTCCCCGGCCTCGTCGGCTGGGACAAAGACCGTATAAAAGGTCGCACCGACGAACTGCTCGACCTCGTCGGCCTCGACCCGGGCGACTACCGCGACCGCTACCCGGCCGAGCTCTCCGGCGGGCAGCAGCAGCGCGTCGGGGTGGCGCGGGCGATGGCGGCGGACCCCCCGATCATGCTGATGGACGAGCCGTTCGGGGCGGTCGACCCCATCAACCGCGAGCGGCTGCAGGACGAGTTCCTGCGCATCCAGCAGGAGATCCGCAAGACCATCGTCTTCGTCACCCACGACATCGACGAGGCGATAAAGATGGGCGACAAAATAGCCATCCTCAAGGAGGGGGGCTTCCTCGCCCAGTACGACGCCCCCGCGGCCATCCTCTCGAACCCGAACTCGGACTTTGTCTCCTCGTTCGTCGGGTCCGACCGCATCCTGAAGCGGCTCTCCCTCACCAGGGTCGGGGAGATGCCCCTCGAGCCGGCCAACGGCGGCGGGACCGGCGACCTTCCGCGCATAGACGACCACCTGACCGTCAGGGACGCGCTCTCGCAGCTCATCGGCTCCGGGCAGAGCCGGGCCGTGGTCGAGAAGGACGGCCAGGAGCGGCTGCTGACCTTCGGCGCCATCGAGGCGCTCACGGGCGTGGCGCCGGGCGGGGCTTCGGCCGGTTCGGGGGACGCGCCGCGTGGGTAGCGGCGCATCTCCGGTGGCGCCGCTCGCGCTGCAGGACTTCTACGTAGACGAAGAAGAGCAGCCGCTCATAGACTGGGAATGGGTCGGGGAGAACGTCTTCGACGAGATACTGCCGGCGTTCTTGCAGCACGTCGTGCTCTCGTTCGTCTCGGTGGGGATAGCGCTCCTGATCTCGCTCCCCGTCGGCGTCGCGGTGGCCCGCTACCGGAGGGCCTACGCGCCGGTCACCTTCTTCACCGGGCTACTCTTCGCGATACCGAGCCTCGCCTTTTTCGCGCTGCTCGTGCCCCTGACCGGACTCGGACGGACGCCGGCGATCATCGCGCTCGTGGCCTACTCGCTCCTGATCCTGATCCGCAACGTGGTCACGGGGATAGACTCCGTGCCCGAGGAGACGATCGACGCCGCGCGCGGTATGGGGCTGACCAGGCGCCAGATCCTACTCGGGGTCGAGCTGCCGCTGGCGCTGCCGGTGATCGTGGCCGGCGTGCGCATAGCGACGGTGACGATGATCGGGATCGCGACCATCGCGGCCTACATCAACGCCGGGGGTCTCGGAGATCTTATCTTCCGGGGCATAGGCCAGGACTTCCCGACCCGCATCATCGTGGGGGCGGTCCTGGCGACGCTGCTGGCGATCGCGGCCGACCTGCTCCTTCTCCGGGTCCAAAGGCTCTTGAGCCCGTGGACGCGGTCACGCTCGCGCACGACGGTGGGGGCAGACGCGCGCCGCGAGCCCTCGACCGCAGAGGCGGGAGGTTAGCGTGGAAGGCATCCTGGAGGTCCTCCGGCGCCCGACCTTTTTCGAGACCGTCACGACGCACGTCTGGCTCAGCGTGCTCGGGCTTCTCGCAGGTCTTGCGGTCGCGTTGCCGCTCGCGCTGGCGGTCAACCGCTCCCCGGCCCTCTCCAACGTGGCGATCAACATCGCCAACGTGGGGCGCGCGGTCCCGTCGCTGGCGATCCTCGCGCTCGCGCTGCCGCTTTTGGGCCTCGGCTTCGCGCCGGCGCTCTTGGCGCTCGCGCTGCTCGCCGTGCCGCCGATCCTCATCAACGCCGTCATCGGCCTCCAGCAGGTGAGCCCGCAGGTGGTGGACGCCGCGCGCGGCATGGGGCTCTCGGGGGGCCAGGTGCTCGGGCGCATCCAGGTGCCCATAGCGGCGCCGGTGATCTTCGCCGGGGTGCGCACCTCGGCGGTGCAGGTGGTTGCCAGCGCGACGCTCGCCACCTTTATCGGCGGCGGGGGCCTCGGGGACCCCATCGTCGAAGGCTTCCAGCGGGGGCAGGACGCGATCATCCTGGCCGGGGCGCTCTCGGTGGCGGTGCTCGCCGTGATCACGGAGGTGGGCTTCGGCGCCCTGGAGCGGGCGTTCACCCCGAAGGGCCTGAAGATCGCGCAGAGGAGACGGGCCAAATAGACGGACGAAACGCTGACAGTAGGATCGTTCAAGAGACCAGAGATCTGAGGAGGTAAGGGTGAAAGCAGGCAAATTTATCCGCGCGGTTGCCGTGGCGGTGGTCGTCCTCTCGCTCGCGGCTTGCGGGGGCGCGGGCGGTGGCGGCGGCAGCCAGGGCGGCGGCGACAAGAGCATCGCGATAGGGTCGAAGAACTTTACCGAGCAGTTCGTCCTCGGCGAACTCTACGCCCAGGCTTTGGAGGCCGACGGCTACACCGTCGAGAAGAAGCTGAACCTCGGGAGCGAGCAGATAGCGGACCAGGCGCTCACGAGCGGCGAGATCGACATGTACCCCGAGTACACGGGCACCTCGCTAGGCTCGATCTTCGAGGTCGAGGATTTGGGCAGCTTCAAGCAGCCGAGCGCGAGCTACGACAGGGCCAGAGAGCTCTACGCGCAGCGCGACCCGGCGGCCACGCTGCTGCCGTTCGCAAACTTCAACAACAACTTCTGCATCGTCGTCCGCAAGGACGCCGCCGACGAGTACGGGCTGGAGACCATCTCGGATCTTGAGGAGGCCGCCCCGAACCTGGTCTTCGCCTCCTACTCCGAGTTCGAGAACCGCTCGGACGCCCGCCCCAACGTCGAGGAGAACTACCCGGGCTTCGGGAACATGCAGGACACCGTGATCGTCAACGACATCGGCCTCAGGTACAAGAGCCTGGCCACGGACGAGGCGCAGGTGGGCGTCGGGTTCCTCACCGACGGCCAGCTCGCCTCCGACCAACTGGTGGTCCTCGAGGACACAAAGCAGATCTGGCCGCTCTACTACCCGGCCCCCGTCGTCCGCGACGACTTCCTCCGGTCCAACCCGGACGCCAGGCAGACCATCAACGCCGTCACGGAGACCCTGGACGCCGACACGATGCAGAGGCTCAACGGCCAGGTGGACCTCGAAAAAGAAGACCCCGAGGACGTCGCGGCCGCACACCTCGAACAAGAGGGCCTCAACTAAAGGAACGCCCGAGGCCTTCCCGCAAGCCGGGCCGCCGCACGCAGATGTCGCGGCGGCCCCGTCATAGAAGGAAGACGGCCGCGGACGCCGCGTTCGTGGCGGGAAGGCTGCCCCGGACGGTCCGCGGGCGTAGGGGCCGTCTGGGGGCCCACGCGGCAAGCCTTTGGGTCGAATTGCTATACACTCCGTTCATGCCCACCACCGTCCGCATAAGGCCCGAGCTGATCACCGAGCACCGTCTTAGGATCGAGATGTACGGCCTCGAAGACGAGGACATAGAGAACACGATCCGCATGAAGGGCTGGGCCTGGGTCCTGGCCCGCAAGGGCTGGGCCTACGCCGGCGAGCCGGACTTTATCTACCGCCAGATCCGGGAGGTAGTCATCGCCCTCCCCAACATCTCCTTCGAAGAGGACTTCATAGAAGAGACCATCAACACCGTCCTCGCCAAAGCCCGCTCCGACGAGGAACGCGACGAAGGCCGCGAGTTGCTGCAACGAGCCTTCGAGAAGACCGGCCAGATCGACAGGGCCAAACCCCACCTGGGGTAGCGGGACCGGGGCGGGGTTCGGGACTTCCGCGCGTTCGGGAGTCGGGAATCGGGAGTCGGAAAGGCCTTCCGGGTTTACGACTCCCAGCTCTTCCTCCACGCCAGGAGCGGCAGCAGCGCGGCCAGCGGCAACGTCACGCTCACGGTTGTCGCCACGGGCATCAGCATCTCCCAACTAGCGAAGCCGTTGTCGATGAGTCTGCTGGCGGGGGCGACGAGGCGAGAGCAGAAGGGGAGGACGAGAGCGAGGGGCAGGAAGACGCCCCGGGGCGTGAGCGCCATTAGCGCGACGGGCATGGCGGCGTACCAGGGCCAGGTGCCGGCGGAGACGACGAGCAGGTAGAACAGCGAGATCCATGCGCACCCCCGCAACAGCCCCGCGGCGTCCCGCGCCCGCCACCCGATG
Organism: uncultured Rubrobacteraceae bacterium; assembly: GCA_964250345.1. Taxonomy (GTDB): domain Bacteria; phylum Actinomycetota; class Rubrobacteria; order Rubrobacterales; family Rubrobacteraceae; genus Rubrobacter_D. Next base: position 14,174 of record CAXUFZ010000018.1, on the reverse strand, counting down.
ACGAGGACAAAGACGAAGAAGATGAGGGCGAGGAGTTGCGTCGTGAGGGCGGAGGCGGTCCCCGGCGGGAAGACCGCGGAGAGCAGCGCGTACACGGAGCCGTTTGGGGTTGGGGCGGCGAAGGGTAGGCCCTGCTGTCGGACGGCGCGGAAGGTGTCGGCCCCGATCCAGAACGGCGCGTAGAGCGCCGCCGCGAGCGCGAGGCACAGAACCAGGGCCGCCGCGACCGACGAGGCCAGACGCGGCGCGCTCTCGCGGTCGCGCCACAGGTAGATCGCCTGCGCCGGCGCGAACATGACCGGCAGGTACTTCACGAGCACGCCGAGCGCGGCGATCCCGACCGACAGTCCCGGCCGGGCCGCCACGGTAAAGAACAGCGACCCGAGGACGCAGAGGACCATCAGGGCGTCGTTGTGGCCCTCGGCGGCGAACTCGACCAGGATCAGAGGATTCCACAGGTAGAGGAGCGTCCCGAGCAACTGATCTTCCGGGCGCACACGGCCGAGGATCTTCCAGACGAGCGCCGCGCAGCCGAGGCTCGCCGCGACGACGAGCGCCTTCGTGAGCAGCAACGCCACCGGCACGTTGCCCGAGACCCAGGCGGTCAGGACCTCTAGCTGGGTCCACAGGGCGCCGTAGGGCGAGGGGCCGTGGACCGGGAGCCATCCGACCGCGGCGAGTTGGCGGGCGAGTTCGGCGGTCTCGCCCCTGTAGGCTATCTCCGCGGCGGCGCTGACGTAGGGGTTGATGCCCGCCGTGCCCATAAAACCGTGCCCGACGTAGGTCAAGGCGTCGACGGACTGGTACGGCCGCCCGAAGAGCAGGCCGACGTTGAACAGGACCGGGAAGGCGAGCGCCAGCGTCCTGGCCCGACTGTCTTGGAGCAGGCCGCGGCGGCAGAGGACCAGGAGCAGACCGTAGAGGGCGAAGAGGAGCGCGGTGACGCCGGCGTAGGAGGTCAGCTCCAGAATCAGGCGCGACCCGTCGGGCGTGGTCCCCCGCACGAGGACCCCCGCGACCTCCGCCCGTTGGCCGTTGCGGAAGATCGCGCGCTGGGCGACGTAGCCGGCCGCGTAGAGGACGCCGCTCGACAGCCCGATCAGGGCCACCAGCAGGACCCCTCTCCGTCCGCCGCTCACGCCGCCGGACGGGAGGCCGTCATCGGCTTCCCGGTCCACTTCTCCCCGCGCGCGAAGCCCGCCATGATCTCCCCGGTACGAACCATGCGGGGCAGATTAACCGATAGACGGACCGTCGGACAGGAGCCGGAGCCCCGCAGGCGGGACCCCGGCCCGCGTTGAAGATCTTCGGTGATCCTTACAGGTTACCCAGGAGGCCGCCCTTGTTCTTGCGTCCCTGTTTGTCGCGCGACTTTTCGGCCCGGTCCGCCTTGTTCTGCTCGGCCGTGGTGCGCTTCTGCTGCTCCTTCTCCTCCCTGGCCGACGCCTTCCTCTGCTGCGCCTGGCCCTCGGCCTTCTTGCCCTCGTCGCCAGTCGCGGCGCCGTAGGCCTCCTTGGCCCGACCCTTCGCCTTCTCCGACACGCCCGTCCTCCTCTCGGTCCCCGTTGCCACTGCGCAACGTTGGACAGGCCGGAGGACCGGGACCGTTACACCCCGGGCGAATCCGCGGGGGCGTCAGCGGGTTCGGCCGCCGCTCACTTCAGGAAGGGGAGGCGGTCGTAGAGGACGAAGCGTTCGAAGTCCGGGTAGAACTCGCTGGTGGTGACGGGCTGGCGAGAGAAGCTGGCGAGGGGTTCCTCGCCCTTCTTGCCGGGCTCGCGCATGGAGATTCTGACGGTGTGCTCGTCGAACTCGATGACGTTGTAGGAGGGCGGCATCGTGCCGCGGACCCGCATGGTGGAGACGGTTCCCGAGTGGACGATGCGCACGCCGGAGATGCTCCAGACGTAGGGGACGTGGCGGTGGCCGGAGAGGACCATGTCGATCTTGAGCTCGCGCAGGATGGCCATGACGTCCCCCGCGTCGCGCAGGTTGTTCACGTCGCGGCCCGTGCCCGGGACGGCGAGGATGTGGTGGTGGATCATGAGTATCCTCGGCCCCCTGTCCCAGTTACGAAACTCCGAGTCGAGCCAGCCGTAGTGCTCGCGTCCGACCTCGCCCTCGTCGAGGTCCGGCTTCGTCGAGTCGAGCGAGACGACCTTCGCGATGCCCTCGGGCACGGGTATCGTCACGGACTGCTCCCTGATGCCGAAGAACTCCTCGAAGTGGCGGTAGCCGACGTTCTTGGCGTCGTGGTTGCCCATCGAGTAGACGACGTTCTGGCACGTCAGGTTGTCCAGGAAGCCCTTCGCCTCCTCGAACTCCCAGCGGTAGCCCTCCATCGTCAAATCGCCGACCACGGCCACGAGGTCCGGGTCGAGCTCGTTCGTCTCCTCGATGGTGGCCTCCAGGAGATCCGGCCTGAAAAGCCCCGACCCCACGTGAACGTCGGACATCTGCACGATCCTCAATGTCTTATCCTCCCTCTCCTCCAACGCGGAACATTATGTTTCCCCGAACCGTTGAAAAACAGCCCTCACAGCGCCCGGTCCAGAAGACCGCGAGCCAGCTCCAACTGCTCCCCGACCGAGCCCGGCGACGTGGACCCCGCGCTCTTCTTGTTGGCGACGCTGCCTTCCGGCGTCAGAAGTTCCCGGGGAAATCCCGCGAGCCGCGGGTGGGCCGAGGCCAACTCCTCTTCGGGGACCCCGTCCAGCGACACCCCGAGCTCCTCGCACCGCCGCACGAGCCGCCCGACGGCGTGGTGCGCCTCCCTGAAAGGCACGCCCCGCGCCGCCAGAAAGTCCGCGAGCTCCGTCGCCAACGCAAAGCCCCCGGCGGCCGACGACATGCGCTCCCCGTCGAAACGCGCCGTCCGCAGCATCTCCGGGAGAACGGCCAGCATCAGTCGCACGTTGTCCACGGCGTCGAAGACCGGCTCCTTGTCCTCCTGGATGTCTTTGGAATAGCCGAGCGGGAGACCCTTCAGGGCGACGAGCAGGGCGTTGAGGTCGCCGATGAGCCGGCCGGCTTTGCCGCGCATCAACTCGTAGGCGTCGGGGTTCTTCTTCTGCGGCATGATGGAAGACCCGGAAGAATACGTGTCGTCGAGCGTGGCGAAACCGAACTCGGCGCTCGTCCACAGCACCCACTCCTCCCCGAGCCGGCTGAGGTGGAGGCCGAGCACGGCGCACGCGTAGAGCAGGTCCAGGACGAAATCCCGCTCCGAGACCGCGTCGAGCGAGTTGACCAACGGCCGCATCCCGAGCTCCCCGGCCGTGAACGCCGGGTCTATCGGGTGCGGCGTCCCGGCGAGCGCCGCCGCCCCGAGCGGCGAGACGTTTGCCGCCTCCCGCGCGGCCTCCAGGCGCCGCGCGTCCCGCTCGAAGGCCCAGAAGTGGGCGAGCAGGTGGTGCGCCAGAAGGACCGGCTGCGCCCGCTGCAGGTGCGTGTAGCCCGGCAGCACCGTCTCCCGGTTCGCCTCAGCAACCTCGACGAGCGCCCGCATCGCCGCGAGGACGCCCTCGCGCAACCCTTCCGCGGCGTCCCGGACGAAGAGGTGCATGTCCAGCGCGACCTGGTCGTTGCGGCTCCGGCCCGTGTGCAGCTTGAGAGCCACATCCCCCGCCACCTCTCGCAGCCGCCGCTCGACCGCCGTGTGCACGTCCTCGTCGGACAGGGTCCACGAGAACTCTCCCCCCTCGACCTCGCGGAGCACCGTTTCGAGGCCCCGGACCAACTCTTCGGCCTCTTCTGAAGAGAAGATCCCTTGCCGGCCCAGCATCTTCGCGTGGGCGATGGAGCCGCGGATATCGTAGGGTGCCAGGCGGACGTCGAAGGGGATGGAGGCGTTGATCCGCTCGAAGGCCTCGGCGGGCGAGCGGGCGAACCTTCCTCCCCACAGCGGCGTTCTACCCTCCTCGCTCATGGCCGTGCAGTTTAGCGGACGCAGACGGCCCCTTGCGGGCGTGCGTAATGCGACGGGCTAGCCTTGCCTGGCAGCGAGCGCCAGGTACTCGTCCACGCGTCCACGCAGCGCCTCCCGAAAGCCGCCGGGAGCGTCGTCTTTTCCGGAGTGGAGCGCGTGCTCGCAGCGCGAGCTATACGCCAGCCAGTAGACGGCGCCCGCGACCGCGGCCCGACGCTCCTCCGGGGAGAAGGGCCTTCCCCGTCCCGTCTCGTACCCTTCAAGAAACAGGCGCATCTCGTCCGGGCTCGGGGCCAGACTCGCCACGGGGACGTACCAGGTGGCGGGGAAGGTCGCGGCGGCGGTGCCGACGATGATCGCCTCCTTCGTCAACCGGAGGCTGTCCCAGTCGTACACAACGCTGACCTCGCCGTCCCTGAACCGGAAGTGTTTGACGCTCCAGTCGCCGTGCCCCACGACGACCGGGCTCTCGGACGCGTCCACGACCCGCTTCGCCGCCGCGGCGGTGTCATCGATCCACCCGGCGCCGGCAGCCGTTGCCTCGAAATCGAAGAGGGCATTGTGGGGCGTGGGCCAGAGACGGTCTTTCGGCCACTGCCAGTCCCGGTTCAACCCGTCCACGTTCGGGATCCCGGAGGCTTCCCGGATCACACGCGCCAGCGCCCCCGCCATCGCCCGCCGCACCCCTGGCTTGTGCGCGTCGGCCCGCTCTCCCCGGTCAACGAACTCCTCCACGACCGCGTAGCCCCTGCCGAAGGGCGCGGGACCCAGTACCGGCCGTGGGCACGGGAAACCGTTCCGGCAGAGGTAGCGCTGCACCCGGCAAGCCGCCTCCAGAAACGCCGCATCACGTTCCGCCGGGTGCGCCTTCAGCATGACGCGCGAACCGTCTTTGAGGAGCAGTCCGAACGCCGCGCCCACGCTGATCTCGAAGAAAAACACCCGGTCGGGCGCTGGCAGGCCCCCGGCGGCGCGGAGGCCATCGATCCGGCGGAAGATCCGGGCGGCGTCCGTCGTGCCGAGGATGGAATCCGCAAGGACACGCGCCTCGGGACCGTTCGCCTCTACCGCCAACGGTCCGAGCCTCTCCAAGCCGGTCATCCCGAACCTCCGCCGCCAGCGCGCGGGACGCAACGGTCGTTTCTCCGACTACGCGGTACGAGCGCGGCCGGCGGCCTCCCTCTCCCTGGCGTACTTCCTCACGGCCGCCTTGATCGTCGAGAGGCCCAGCGTGGCATTGCGGGTGCGGCTGCCGACGACGTCGCGGCCTATCGAGTCGATGAAGCGCTCGTAGTCGAGGTCCAGGATCTCCTGCAGACTCAACCCCTCGTCGCGCACGCGCTCGACGATGATGGAGGTCGAGCCCATGCTTATGGTGTCGCCCTGACCGGTCCAGGAGAGGTCTTCCAACCCGCCGTCGCCGTCGCCCTTGAGGTAGACGACGACCGAACCGCCACATTCGGGGCTGCCGCCGGGCATGGTTACGTCCGCGTCTTCGAGGACCCCCTTGTGGCGGGGGTCCCCGAAGTGGTCGACCAGGACGGCCAGGCGTTGCTTGCGGTCCAAGCGGGTGTCCCTAGCGCTCGATGGGGGCGCGCACGGAGTTGCCCCACTCGGTCCAGGAGCCGTCGTAGTTGCGGACGTTGTCGTAGCCGAGGAGGTACTTGAGCACGAACCAGGTGTGGCTGGAACGCTCGCCGATGCGGCAGTAGGCCACGACCTCGTCGTTCGCCGAGAGGCCGGCCTCGCCCTCGTAGATCTCCTTGAGCTCGTCTGCGCTCTTGAACGTCCCGTCTTCCCTCGCGGCCCGCGCCCACGGCACGTTCGCCGCGCCCGGGATGTGGCCGCCGCGGAGCGCGCCCTCCTGCGGGTAGTCCGGCATGTGAAGCAGCTCGCCCTTGTACTCGCCGGGACTACGCACGTCGACCATCGGGCCGCTGGCCTGGACGTGCTTCTCGACGTCCTCCTTGAAGGCCCGGATGGCCGAATCGTCGCGAGTCGGGACGGGGTAGTCCGCCGCCGGGACGGAGGGGACCTCCTGGGTCATCTCGCGGCCCTCGGCCTCCCACTTGACCCGGCCGCCGTCCATGATCGCGACGTTGTCGTGGCCGAAGAGGCGGAAGACCCAGAGGGCGTAGGTGGCCCACCAGTTGTTCTTGTCCCCGTAGAAGACGACCTTCGTCTCGGGGGTGATGCCCTTCTCGCCCATCAGGCGGGCGAAGTGGTCGGGGTCGAGGTAGTCGCGGACGAGGGGGTCGTTCAGGTCTTCGACCCAGTCTATCTTGACGGCGTTCGGCACGTGGCCGACCTCGTAGAGCAGCACGTCCTCGTCGGACTCGACCAGGCGCACGTTTTCGAGGTCGTTCAGGTTCTCGGCGACCCAGTCCGTGCTCACCAGGGCCTCCGGGTTGGCGTAGCCCTTCTGCTCTATCTGCTGCTCGCTCACGGGGAGCTCCCTTCTCCGTTTTCGTAAAGCACCAGCGGGTATTCTAAACCATCTCCGACAGAACGGGTCGGGTTTATCCCGGGGGCTTTCGGGGCCGGGGATCGCGGGTATACTGCGGGTCCGCTAGAACGACGGAGGGGTACATCTTGACGGACGCGGTGGCAGGCGCCGAGGAGCGCCGGGAGAGGATCTACGAGCTGGCCTGGGCGGCCTACGCCGACCCGGAACCGGCCATGAAGGCGGCCTCCGAGGTGCGCGACCGCGCCTTCGGACCCCGCGTCACGTACTCCCGCAAGGTCTTTATCCCCCTCACCAAGCTCTGCCGCGACAACTGCGGCTACTGCACGTTCGCCCACGGGCCGAAGCCGGGCGAGAGGGCGTTCCTGACGCCGGAGGAGGTGCTGGAGATCGCGCGCGCCGGCGACGCGGCCGGCTGCAAAGAAGCGCTCTTCACCCTCGGCGACAAGCCGGAGAAGCGGTACCCCGAGGCCCGCAAGGAGCTGGGCGAGCTCGGCTTCGGGACGACGATCGAGTACCTAGCCCACTGCTGCCGGCTCGTGCTCGACGAGACCGGGCTCTTGCCGCACGCCAACCCGGGGGTGCTCTCGGATGAGGAGGTGCGGGCGCTCCGGCGCGTCTCTGTCTCGCAGGGGATCATGCTGGAGCAGGCCTCCGACCGCCTGCTCGGCCCGAACCTCGCCCACTGGGCCTCGCCGGACAAGGTGCCGGCCAAGCGCCTGAAGACCATCGCCGCCGCCGGGGAGTACAACGTACCGTTCACGACCGGCATCCTCATCGGCATCGGGGAGACCGTCGAGGAGCGGGTGGACACGCTGCTCGCCATCCGCGAGGCCCACGAGCGGCACGGCCACGTCCAGGAGTGCATCGTCCAGAACTTCCGCGCCAAGCCGGGGACGAGGATGGCCCTCGCCCCGGAGCCCTCCGAGGACGAGATGCTCGCCACCATCGCCCTGGCCCGGCTGCTCCTGCCGCCCGACGTAACCGTCCAGGCCCCGCCGAACCTTTCGGACAGGGCGGACAACGGAACGCCCTCCTACGCCCGCTACATCGACGCCGGCATAAACGACTGGGGCGGCGTCTCCCCCGTCACCCCCGACCACGTCAACCCCGAACGCCCCTGGCCGCACCTGGAGGAGCTGGAGAAAGCCACGGAGGCGAAGGGTTACCTGCTGCTCGAACGCCTCGCCCTCCACCCGTCCTACGCGCGGGACGCGGAGACGTGGGTCGATGAGCGGATCCGGTCGCGCGTGTGGGCCGCCCAGGACGCCGAAGGGTTCGCGCGGACCGAGGATTGGGCGCCGGGCAGCGCGGAGGCCGTGCCTTCGAGGGCAGTCGCCGAGGTTCGGGGGCTTCGCCCGTCCAAGATGAGGCCCAATTTCGCGCGGGCGCTCGCGGCGGCCGGGGAGCGGGACTTGCGGGAGGAGGAGATCTCGCTCCTCTTCACCGCCCGCGGGACGGAGCTCGCGGAGCTCTGCCGGGTCGCCGACGGCTTGAGGCGCGAGGTCAACGGCGACGGGGTCACCTACGTCGTGAATCGGAACATCAACTACACCAACCAGTGCTACTTCCGCTGTCGCTTCTGCGCGTTCTCCAAGGGGCCGAAGTCCCTGAACCTGCGCGGCGACCCCTACCTGCTCGACCCGGCGGAGGTCGCCCGGCGGGCGCGCGAGGCGTGGGAGAAGGGCGCGACCGAGGTCTGCATGCAGGGGGGCATCCACGGCCAGTTCACCGGCAAGAGCTACCTGGAGTACCTGCGGGCCGTCAAGGACGAGGTGCCCCAGATGCACGTCCACGCCTTCACGCCGCTCGAGGTCACGCAGGGCGCGAAGACGATGGGCCTGAGCGTCGAGGAGTTTTTGAAGGACCTCAAGCACGAGGGGCTTGGTACGTTGCCGGGGACGGCCGCGGAGATCCTCGACGACGACATCCGGGCCATCATCTGCCCCGACAAAATCGACACGAAAGGTTGGGCCGACGTCATGCGCGCCGCCCACGCCATAGGCCTCCGCTCGACGACGACCATCATGTTCGGCCACGTCGACCGCCCCGAGAACTGGGCCAGGCACCTCATGGTCCTCCGCGACGTTCAGGCCGACACCGGCGGCTTCACCGAGTTCGTCCCGCTACCCTTCGTCCACATGGGCGCCCCGCTCTTCCTGCAGGGCCGCTCCCGCCGCGGCCCGACCTTCGCAGAGGCCGTCAAGATGCACGCGGTCGGGCGCATCGCGTTGCACGGCCACATAGACAACGTGCAGGTCAGTTGGGTCAAGATGGGCGTCGAGGGCGCCAAGGCGTGCCTGGAGGCCGGCTGCAACGACCTCGGCGGGACGCTCATGAACGAGAACATCTCGCGCGCCGCCGGCGCCGACCACGGCCAGGAGATGCTGCCGGAAGAGCTCGAGACCATGATCCGGGACATCGGCCGCACGCCCCGCCGCCGCACCACCCTCTACGGCGTCCCGGAGAGATCCTACTCCGCCGGGTAAACGTGTACAGGATAGCCGGCCGCCAGAGCCCCTAGACCAACTCCCGACCATCCACAAGCTAACCGCGGACCGCGGCCACGGCTTGGTCGAAGAGTCTGGCGGGGTCTTTCTTGCCGTCGCCCCGGGTCCAGATCTCGCTCGCCACGTCGAGGCACGTCAGCGCGCAGGCGACGATGGCCCGGGCGCGCGGGTCGGACGCGTCGCCGCCCGCCACACCGCCCGCCACGCCGAGGCGCATCTGGACGTTCGGCGTGAGCAACTCCTGCCAGCGCAGTCGCTTCTCCAGGCGGCCGGCGCGCAGCGAGGGGGTCGCGTAGAGCATCTTCGAGATCTTGAGGTTCTTCTCGGGAGAGTACCCGGGCTCCTGGATGATCGACTCGAAGGCGGCGCGCAGCGCGTCCCACGGGGGCTCCTCCGCCGGCCGGGCCTCCAGGGCGTCCCGCACGGCCTCTCCCGTCTCGACGAGGTGGCCGAGGACGATGTCCTCCTTCGTGCCGAAGTAGCGGAAAAGGGAGCGCCGCGAGATGCCGGCCTCGTCCGCGATCTGCTCCATCGTGGTGCCGTCGAAACCTCGCTCCAGAAACAGACGCATCGCGGCGGCGCCGATCTCACCCCGCACCACCCGCCGCGTGCGCCCCCTCAGCCCCGAAGGTCCAACATCGCCAACGCTCATGGTACCGAGCCTACCACACCTTGCACGCAGTACCGTATTGACACCGAGTGTCAGGTATGTGACACTCGGTGCCACGAACGTTGCGCGATGGGGGCGCAGGATCCACCAACTATCTCTGGAGGGACGATGACGGCAGTCGACTACCACGGGCAGACCATTCTCGTTACCGGGGCCAGTTCCGGGATCGGGGCGGAGTTCGCGCGCGAGTTCGCCCGGCGGGGGTCCGACGTCGTGCTCGTCGCCCGGCGCCTGGACCGGCTGGAGAAGCTGGCCGCCGAGCTCGGCGCGAAACATGGTGTGCGGGCTGAGGCGGTCCCGCTGGATCTGAGCCTCCCCGGAGCGGGCCGGAAGCTCGCGGAGGAGGTGGAGCGGCGCGGGCTCGCCGTGACGGGCCTCGTCAACAACGCCGCCTTCGCGACCTTCGGCCCGTTCCACGGCGAGGATCCGGGACGTGTTCGGGAGGAGATATCCGTTAACGTCGCCAGCGTCGTCGACATCAGCCGGGCATTCATCGGGCGGCTGCGCGCGAGCGGCAACGGGGTGCTGGTCAACGTGGCGAGCCTGGCGGCGTACCAGCCCATCCCGAACATGGCCGTGTACGCGGCGACGAAAGCGTTCGTCTTGAGTTTTACCGAGGCTTTGTGGCAGGAGTCGTTGGGCACGGGGCTGCGCGTGATCGTGCTGTCCCCGGGCGCCACCCGCACCGAGTTCAGCGAGGTCGCCGGCGCGGACACGACTAGCCGCGCCCTCACCTTCGAGACGCCGGAGGAGGTGGTGGCGACGGCGCTACGGGCGCTCGACCACCCCAAGCCGCCACCCAGCGTCGTCTCCGGCCGGCTGAACCGCGTGATGGCGGGCCTGAGCCGGGTCCTCAGCCGGCGTCGCACCGTCCTGGTCGCGGGGTCCATGACGAGGACCGCCGGTTAGCCGCTTCGCGGGAGATCCGGTAGAAGTTCAGTCCCTGTAGACGACGAGCTCGTCGACCGGCAGGCGACCGCGACGCTTCGGGGGATCCCCTTCCGCGTAACCGAGCGTGAGCAGCGCGTGCGGGACGAGCGCGGGGTCGAGGCCCAGCGCCTCTGCCACCTTCTCCGGCGCGAAGAGCGGGGCGCACATCCAGCCGGCGTCGAGGCCCTGGTCGTAGGCCGCGAGCAGCGCGTTCTGCGCCGCCGCCCCGAGCGACTGCACGGCCATCGTGGTCTCGTTCTGTTGCCGCTCGGGGTCCGGGTAGGCGTCGAGGTCTTCGAGGTACAGGCAGATCAGCAGCAGCACCGGCGCGTCCTCCAGCCGCCGCCGGGAGCCTTCGAGGCGTTTCTGGACGACCTCGGGGTCCTGGCCGTCCATCTGAAGATTGGAGCGCCACTCCTCGCCCATCGCGTCGGAGAGCCTCTCTTTCGCCTCAGACTTCGTGACGACCGCGAAACGCCAGGGTTGGCGGCCGTGCGGCGAGGGCGCCCACCGGGCGGCTTCGAGCACCCGTTCGACCGCGACGTCCGGCACGTCTTTGCGGAGGTAGCGGCGGACGGAGCGGCGGCTCCGGATCGGTTCGAGCACCCGCGGCTCCGACCCTCCGGGTTCGTCGAGCGCGCCCCAGGAGGCGACGCCCTCGGCCCGGACGGCAATGACCGGGTTGGTCTCTATCCGCATCCCTTCGTACTGGTGGTACTTGCCGCGCAAGAGCCTCACGGCGGCGGCGTGCTCCCCCGCACCGGGCTCCAGAAGCTCTGCCCGGCCCCGCACCATGACGAAGGCGAGGAGGTCCCAGTCCTCGGCGTAACGGTCGGCGACGAGAGAGACGTTCGGGTTCTCCAGGACGTTGCGGACGCGCTTGAGGCGCGTGACCGGAACCTCTTTGGGCTTCTCGTCGAGGGCGATGTAGGCGGATCCGGGCGCGTAGGCGAAGCAGACGGGCACGGCGTGCGGCCGACCGTCGGCGTCGGCGGTGGCGAGCCGGGCCACGCGCTGTCGGACGAGGAAAGCGGTCTGCTCGGGCGACAGTACGGAGGACGCGAGCGTCACGCCGTGCTGGTCCCTACCGCTTCGCGTACCCGCGGCACGACCTCTGTGGCGAAGAGGCGCATGTTCTCCAGCGCCTGCTGGTGGGTTACGCCCGGGAGACGGCCCCAGAAGCAGAAGTGGTCGTATGGAGCTTCGCGGTAGAGGTCGATAAGCCCCCCGGCCACCTCGTCCGGCGTGCCGACAAGGTAGCGGTCCCACGGCAGGTCCTCCTCGCGGACGGGATCGGCCGGGAGCGCCTCGCGGTCGGTTCCCCACTCGGCGTAGCGGGTGCGCTGATAGGAGATGGCGGGACCGACGATCCCGCGCGCCCTACCCGCGTCCTCGTCGACGAACGCCACGCCCGAGGCGACGTAGGGGAACGCTTCGTCGCCCCGCCCGTGCCGCTCCAGGGCCTCGCGCACCCTGCGGTACGTCTCCCCGAACGCGCCACCGCCGGTCGAGGCCAGGAAGCCGTCGCCGAGGCGGGCGGCCCGGTCGATGGCGGGGTCCGCGAACGCCCCGATGTAGATGGGCAGCTTACCCGAAGGGCGCGGCTCGAAGGGCAGGTCGTCGAAGCGCCAGCGCTTGCCGTCGTAGCCGGTGCGGCCTTCCTCGAAAGCTTGGCGGATGACCCCGATGCCCTCCTCGAAGAGCGAGGGCCGGAACCGCCGCTCGTACCCGAGCGTCTCGAACTCGTGCTGGACGTACCCCTGGCCGACCCCGAGGACGAGCCGGCCGCCGGAGACGAGGTCCGCGACCGCCGCGTCCTCGGCCACCCGCAGCGGGTGGTGCATCGGCAGCAGCAGGACGTTCGTCCCGATGGTGATTGACTCCGTCCTGGCCGCTACGGCCGCCGCCACCACGAGCGGGCTCGGCAGGTAGCCGTCGTCGACGAAGTGGTGTTCCGAGAGCCAGGCCCCGGTGAAGCCGAGGCGTTCTCCCTCCTCGATCTCCTCCAGGCACTCCGCGTAGAAGGCCGCGTAGTCCCCGAGCGGTAACCTCTGCCGGAAGTCGTACCAGAGCCCGAAGGTCGGACCTCCGCCGTCACCGATCAAGCACGCCTCCTCCGCGTCGTCTCACGCGCAGAGTCTACACCGCGGGGGATCCCCTCCGGAGGGGCGCCGGATCAGTAGTACAGGGTCTGCCCCGCGTAGAGCACGTCCGGGTCCGTCAGGCCGTTGTCCACCATAAGCTGGTCCACGCTCGTCCCGAGCTCGGCCGCGATCCCCGTGAGCGTGTCCCCGGATTGCACGACGTAGGACCCGTCCGCGTAAGACCCACCCGCATCGGCCTGGTCCGCCGCGGCCCGGTGCTTGCCCGCGCCACCGCCGTAGCCATCGCTGGCCTGCCCCCCGCCGTTTCCGCCGCCGTAGCCGTTACCGCCACCACCGCCGTAGCCGTTACCGCCACCGTAGCCTCCGCTGCCGGCCACCTCGTAGTCCACCCAGTCGACCCCGGCGGCGGTCAGCCCCAGGTACTCGGCCGCGCCCTGGGAGAGGTCGAGGTCCCGGCCGCCCGCGTACGGGCCCCGGTCGTTGACCACGACGTCGACCGAGCGGCCCGCGTAGGTGACCGTGAGCTCGGTGCCGAGCGGCATCGTCTTGTGCGCCGCCGTGAAGCCGTAGGGATCAAAGACCTCCCCGCTCGCCGTGAGCGCCCCCTCGAAGCCGGGCCCGTACCAGGAAGCGAGGCCCGTCTCGGCCTCCGCACGGTCGTTTCCGAAGGCCATGAAGGCCCCGAACAGAAGAACAATCCATAACAAACGGCTCGCCTTGAGCAAAACGCGTCCCCCTCCGTCAGCGTCAGCTTTACGTGTACCTGCAATTCACATCTAAGGTGCTGCGGCGGGAGTATTTAAGCTGCCTAAACGGAATTCAAGGGGTTTATCGGCGTTATCGCGGCGTGATAATCGCGCGAATGCACAAGCCCTAGTGGTGGTGGCGGCGCGTGACACAAGAAGTTTCAGAAACCGCGCAGGAATGCTTGATTCGCGGGTCGTTGTCGGCTTGCGGGGCTTGTGGGGGCGTGTGTTAACATCCCTTTCGGCGGAGAAAAGTTGCAAAATATCCGCGTGAGAACAGTGGAGGGGTCCATTTACACGGTAGACGAAGTCAGCGATCTCCTGGGCATCCCCCGCCCAACGCTGTACCGTTACTTGAGGGAGTATTCCATCCCCCACCTGCGTCGGGCTGGCAGGATCCGGATCCCCGAGGACTCTTTCGACCGTATCCGCGAGGCCCGAGACCTGCACAAGGAGGGCTTGGTAACGGAGACGGTCCGCCGGCAGCTCCGCGAGGGTTCGGCGCCCGACACGAACGAGCTCGACCGTCGCCTCGACGGCCTGCACCAGACGCTCCAGGGCCTGCGCGGGGACCTGCGGGAGAGGCCCGCCACCGACGAGGTCGCCCTCTCCCCCACCCTGCGGACCGTCCTCGCGCGTCAGAGCCTCATGCTCTCGGCCATGTTCAACCTCACCGGGATGGTCGAGGACCTGCTCACCGCCAGCGGCAAGCCCCGCAGGCCCCTCTTCGAGGACCTCCGCCCCGAGCCCGTAAGCGCCGCGCTCGTCGACGACCCCGCCGACCGCCGGCTCCGGATCTCCGGCGCGGCCGCGCCCCACCC
>CAXUFZ010000017.1:0-23710 GCA_964250345.1 uncultured Rubrobacteraceae bacterium | reverse complement strand
GCGTAGTACAATACCCATATTCGCGGGTATGCGCGAGATCAAGGAGTGTATCTGTCGATGACGAAGCCGTTGCCACGTATCGTGTCGCTGTTGCCGTCCGCCACTGAAATCATCTGCGCGCTGGGTTTGGAGGATGCCCTGGTAGGTATTACGCACGAGTGCGACTACCCATCCACAGTGCTTGACAAACCTCGTCTCACAGCCAGCCGCTTGTCACCCGCGACCATGTCGAGCGCGGAGATCGACCACGCCGTACGCGGACAACTACAAGGGCATGGTTCGATCTACGAACTCGACGAGGAGATGCTCCACGCGCTCAAGCCTGACCTGATCGTTACACAGGAGTTGTGCGATGTGTGTGCGGTGAGCTATCGTGAGGTGCAGCAAGCGGCGCGCATGTTCGAGACCGATGTGCGCGTGCTTTCGCTCGAACCGACGACCATCGCCGATGTTTTTGCCAACATCCGCACCGTTGGCAGCCTCACCGAGCGCGAGCCGGAGGCGGAACGTCTCGTGGTTCGGGGAGTGTCTTCAGCCCGCAAGACGTGGCGGACGCCGGAAGGATACGGGCCAGGGTGGACGCGACGCTAGATAGGACCATCCCCGGCCGCTAGCCGTGGCGCTGAACGGTTCTTTTTAGGAACCCTTTATGGCTCCGACGACGTCCTGGAGGCCTTGCTTGGCGTCGGAGAAGAGCATCATGGTCTTGTCGGTGTCGTAGAAGAGGGGGTTGTCCACGCCGGCGAAGCCGGGGCTCAGGGACCGTTTGATGAAGATGACGCGCTCGGCGGCCTCGACGTTCAGGACGGGCATGCCGCTTATGGGGCTGTCCTGTTCGGGGTCGTTGGCGGCGGGGTTCACGACGTCGTTGGCGCCCACAATGATGGCGGCGTCGGCGTCTTCCAGCTCCGGGTTTATGTCCTCGAGGTCGTAGAGCTTCTCGTAGGGGACGCCGGCTTCGGTCAGCAGGACGTTCATGTGGCCCGGCATCCGGCCCGCGACGGGGTGGATGCCGAAGAGGACCGTCTTGCCCTCGGACTCCAGCGTCTCCATCAGGTCGTGCATGGCGCCCTGCGCCTGGGCGACGGCGAGGCCGTAGCCGGGGACTATGACGACCTTCTCCGCCTCATCGGAAAGGTACTCGCCGACCTCCGAGGCGCTCGCGTCGTGGGTCTCCTTGTCCTCGTCGTCGCCGCCAGAGGGGCCCGTGCCCGAGGCGGCGATGCCGGCGAAGATGATCTTGCCCAGGGGTCGCCCGAGGGCGCCGCTCATGTTCTGGGTGAGGATCGTGCCCGAGGCGCCGACCAGCGTGCCGGAGATGATGAGCGCGTAGTTGGCGAGGACGAAGCCCGAGGCGGCGGCGGCGAGGCCCGTGAAGGCGTTGAGGAGCGAGATCACGATGGGCATGTCCGCCCCGCCTATCGGGATGACGAAAAGGACGCCGAGCAGGAGCGACGCGCCGAGGATGACGTACAGCGAAACGAGGGGCGAGAGGAAGAGCCCGCCCGCCACGATGTTGACCGAGAGCGCCAGGATCGCGACGGCTATAAGCGCGTTGACGACCTGCTGGAGCGGGAAGGTCACCGACCCCGTCAGCGCGAGCTCCTGGAGCTTGACGAAGGCGATGATGCTGCCGGCGAAGCTGACGGTCCCGATCACGACGCTAAGCAGCACCGTTATGGAAGAGACGATGGTCTCCTGACCAATACCTAACGCCTCCACCCGGTAGAACTCCGAAACCGCCACCAGCGCCGCCGCCGCCCCGCCGACCCCGTTGAAGGCCGCGACCATCTGGGGCATCGCCGTCATCTGCACCCGCTGGGCGGCCACCGCCCCTATGATGGATCCGAGGAGCACCCCGGTCGAGATCTCGACCACGCCCAGCGCCTCGTCTATGTCGGCCACGAAGATCGTCGCCACGAGCGCGATGACCATGCCAAGCGCCCCGAGAGTGTTGCCCGACCGCGCGGTCTCCGGCGTCCGCAGCCGGCGGATGCCGACGATAAAGAGCGCCGCCGCCACGAGGTAGGCGGCGAAGGTGACGGCTTGCACCCTACTCCTCCCTCCTCTTGACCTTCTTCGCCGGGGGGCGGAACATGCCGAGCATCCGGTTCGTCACCCAGAAGCCGCCGACCACGTTCATCGCTCCGAAGACCACCGCGACGAAGCCGACGACCGCGGTGAACGAGTCGCTCGCCGCCGCGAGGGCGATGATCGCGCCGACCAGCACGATGCCGTGGATGGCGTTCGTGGCGCTCATGAGCGGCGTGTGGAGGAGGTTCGGGACCCGCGAGATCAGCTCGAACCCCAGGAACGCCGCGATGACGAAGATGGCGAGCTGCGCCAGCAATTCCTGCATAACCTAACCGGCCTCGCTCTCTTCTTTGGAACTCTCTTGCAACGCTTCCCGGGTCGCCTCGTCGCGGACTTCGCCGCCGTGGGCGATGCAGGTCTTGTCGATGATCTCGTCCTCGAAATCCAGGCTTAGCTGAAGGTCGTGTTCTTCTTTTTCTTCTGCCCTGTCCTCGGTTACGTGGCCTATGAGGTTGTGCATGTTGCGGGAGAGGAGTTGGCTGGCGTGGATGGGCATGCGGCTCGGGAGGTTGACGGGGCCGAGGATCCTGACCTGCTGGTGCTCGACGGTCTCGCCGGCCTCGGAGAGCTCGCAGTTGCCGCCGGATTCCGCCGCCAGGTCCACGATCACGCTCCCCGGCTTCATGCTCTCGACCATGTCCTTGTCCACGAGCGTCGGGGCCTTCCTGCCGGGCACGAGCGCCGTGGTTATGACGGCGTCCATCTCCCCGATCCTCTCCCGCAGAAGCTCCTGATCCCGCCCGAGCTTCTCCTTCGACCAACCTTCTTCTTCCTCCGGATCGTCCCCCTCCTCCTCTTCCTCGCCCTCGACGACGTAACGGTCCCGGGGCGGCTCGGCGAAGGAGTAGAAGCCGAGGGAGGCCATGAACCGGCCGAAACCCGCGGGCTCGTACTCGACGTACTCCTCTTCTTCCTGCTCCTCTTCCTCCGCCTCGTCGTCGGAGTCCACGAACGTCGCGCCGAGGGACTCGGCCTGCTCCTTGGTCTCGGGCCGGATGTCGTAGGCGAAGACCTCGGCGCCGAGGCGGTTCATGATGGCGATGGCCTGGAGCCCCGCGACCGCGACCCCGAAGACGAGGACCTTGGCCGCCTTCGTCGTGCCGGCGGCGGTGGAGAGCATGGGGACGTATTTGCCGAGGGAATCGGCGGCTATGAGGGCGCACTTGTAGCCGGCGATGGAGCCCATCGAGGAGAGGGCGTCCATGCTCTGGGCGACGCTGGTCCTCGGGATGGCCTCGTTGGAGAAGACGGTGACGCCGGCCTCGGCGAGCTTCTGGACGAGCTCCGGGTCCCCGGGGCCGTTCAGGAAGCAGAGTAGGGCCTGGCCTTCTTGCATCGTGCCGATCTCTTCGTCGGTTGGGGAGGCGACCTTGACGATCAGGTCGGAGCCGCCGTAGACGTCCGAAGCCTCGCCGACGACCTCGGCCCCGGCCTCCTCGTAGGCGGCGTCGAGGTCGTAGTCCCGGCCCGCGCCGGCCTCGACGACCACCTCGAAGCCCTCCTTGACAAGACGGCCGACGGTCTCGGGGACGAGCCCGACCCGCCTTTCCCCCTCCGAGACCTCCTTGGGAACTCCTATCCTCACAGACGCGGATTATAGCGGGGCCCGAAACCCCGCGCCCGGCAAACCGTTACCGACAAAATTCCTTTCTGTTACCGAATTGTTACGCGATGTCAGTAACTTTTAACCGCGACCGGGAGAGACGGACTTTAGAGAGGAGGTCGGCGGGGATGAAGAAGATGAAGAGGGCGCGCACCGGGAGGGTGTTGACGGCGGGCGCTGCCGGCCTGGTTCTGTTCGTCGGGATCGGCCTGCTGCTCTACGCGCTGTTCGGCGGGGGGGACCCGGCGTCGGCGAACACGCCGAAGAAGGTCTCCGACAAGGTCACGGAGGAGGTGCAGGACCGTTTCCACCGGAGTTTGCCGGAGCGGATCGTCGAGGAGATCCGGGGCCCCCGCGTGGACGCACCGGAGAAGAAGACGCTCAAGCTGACCGTCCCCGGGATGGACCGGGTCGAGGAGGTACCGGTCTACGACGCCGCCAAGAACGACTACGAGGACGCGCTCCACGACGGCACGGTCCACGTCAAGGGGACCGGCTTCCCGTGGCAGCGGCAGGCCAACGTGTACATCGCGGGCCACAGGGTCGGCTACCCCGGCACGGAGAGCAACCTGGTCTTCTGGGACCTCGACAAGCTGGAGAAGGGCGACGAGATCCTCTTGACCGACGCGAACGGTAAGACCTACACCTACGAGGTCTTCCGCAAGTTCGTCGTAGACCCGAGCGCCACCGAGGTCCTGCGCCCCACCGAAGGCAAGAACCTCGTCAGCCTCCAGACCTGCACCCTGCCGGACTACTCGCAGCGTCTCATAGTCCAGGGCGAACTGAAGTAGGTCGGCGCTTCGCGCCTCCCGGAGAGTAGGGAATGGGGAGTGGTGAGTAGTAAGAGCCAGAACCGGTTTTTCTACTCTCTACTCACCACTCACCACTCACCGGGTCTAAAGGAGAGGGCATGAAGACGTATCGGGGCAGCAGGAATTCGAGAAAGATAGTTGGGTATCTGCTCGCTATGGTCATGATCTTCTCCGGCCTCGTCCTGGTCGGCTACTCATTCGTGATGGGGGACCCGTTCGCGGGTTCCGCGCTCTTCGGCGGCAGCAAGGCCCCGGCGGATTCTTCCCTGAGCCTGACCGTGCCGGAGATGAAGCGGGTGAAGAACGTCCCCGTCTACACGGGGCCCGCCAACGACGAGGACGCGCTGCACGACGGGACGTTGCACGTCGAGGGGACGGGGTTCCCGTGGCAGGACGGGTCCAACGTGTACATCGCCGGGCACCGGATGGGCTTCCCCGCCACGGAGAGCTTCCTGGTCTTCAACGACCTGAACAACCTGCGAAACGGCGACAGGGTCGTGCTCCGGGACGGCGACGGGACCCGTTACGTCTACAGGGTCTTCAAGACGCTCGTCGTCGACCCCGGCGCCTACCACGTCACCGAGCCCGTGCCCGGCAGGAGCGTCGTCAGCCTGCAGACCTGCACATTGCCGGACTACTCGCAGCGCCTGATCGTGCAGGCCGAACTGACGGACATAGCCTAGCGCCGCTTCTTCTTGCGCGGGCGGAACTCGGCGGCGAGGTGCTCGACGGGCTCGCCGCCTTCGAGGTGCTTCTCGACGATCTCCGGCGCGTCGGACTCGATCAGGCCGAGGTACCACGTCCCTCCGGGGTAGACGACGGCGTTCGGCCCGTGCTTGCAGAGCCCCAGGCACCCGACCGAATCCACGCGGACGTCGCGGCCCATGCCGGCCTCGCGTAGCTCCCCCTTGAGCGCCTTCTGGAAGTCTTTGGAGCCGCGCTTTTTGCAGTCGCCGCCCTTGCAGACGAGGACGTGCGCGTCGTAGTCGCGGACCTTTGCGTCTGGCCTCGTCGCGGTCGGCGCGCCGTTTCTGTCGCCTGTCGGACGGGCCTTTTTGGATCTCTTCGAGATGGTTACCTCCGCTGGCGGGCCCGGCTGTCGCCGGGCGTCCGGTTTACCAAGATTTAAACGGGATACGGTCAGCGGAATATACCACCCCGGTCGGATGGCTTGTATGATTGACGGTGGGAACGTTCACCGCTGGTTCGCAAGAAGATAGGGGGGTCCGCGGTTTGGGCCGGTACTCGGTTGTAGACGTTGGGTCGAACACGATACATCTCCTGGTCGGGGAGGTGGACGAGGGGGCGGTCGTGCCGATCACGGGCGAGAAGGTCTCGGCCCGCCTCGGGGCCGGGGTGGAGAAGACGGGGCGCCTGGAAGAGGGCCGGCTCGCCGTCGCCGCCGAGGCCATAGACCTGTTCGTCCGCATCGCCGCCCTCAACGACGCGTCCGCGCCGGAGATACTCGCCACCAGCGCCGTCCGCGACGCGGAGAACGGCGCCGAACTGGTGGACAAGGTGCGCGAGACGACGGGCCTGAAGATGCGCCTCATCTCCGGCAAGAAGGAGGCCGAGCTCGGCTTCCTCGGCGCACTGTCGGCCCTCGGGGACCGCGAGGAGGGCAAGGTCATGGTCGTCGACCTCGGGGGAGGGTCGGCGCAATTGATCTTCGGCGACGCCTCGGACGGCCCGGAGGACCGGGTCTCCCTACCGCTAGGCACCAACCGGACCACCGAGCGCTTCGTGGGCGCCGACCCGCCGACGGACGAGGAACTAGAGGGATTGCACGCGCACGTGCCGACGCTGCTGCCGGATTGGGACATCGGGGAGGCGCCTGTCGTGGCGGTCGGCGGGTCGGCGCGGGCGATGCTCAAGATCACGCAGGACGACCTGACGGTGGAGCGGCTCTGGCGTCTCTCGGAGGAGATACGAACGCGGACCTCCGGCGTTTTGGCGAGGGAATACGGCCTCGCGCCGGAGCGGGCGCGGGTGTTGCCGGCGGCGATCACGACGCTCGCTACGATCCTGGAGAGCTTCGGAAAACCCGGCCTGACGGTCGCCCGTGGGGGCATCAGGGAGGGGACGCTGCTCTCGTTGGCGCAGGGGGGCGAGGTATGACGGACACGGCCCGCAGGCCCAGCCTCTCCGATCCGTCGCTGTACATCAACCGCGAGCTCTCGTGGCTCGGGTTCAACGACCGGGTGCTCGAGCAGGCCAGGGACGGGCGGCACCCGTTGCTGGAGCGGGTCAGGTTCGTGGCGATCTCCGAGACCAATTTGGACGAGTTCTTCATGATCCGGGTCGCCGGCCTCCAGCAGCAGGTGGCCTCCGAGCTGCCGAACCCCGTCCCCGACGGGATGACCCCCGAGGAGCAGCTCTCGCGCATCAAGGAGAGCACGGACGAGTTCTTCGAGGACCGCCGACGCATCCTGAACAAGGACCTGCTCCCCGCCCTGGAGGAAGAGGGCATCAAGATGGTCCCGCACAAGAAGCTGCGGGCCGCCGAGAAGCGGGAGCTCCGGCAGAAGTTCGTCGAGGATATCCTGCCGATACTGACGCCGCTGGCGATAGACCCGGCGCACCCTTTCCCGCACATCTCGAACCTCTCCCTGAACCTGCTCGTCGTGATAGAGGACGACGGGCGGCGGGTGATGGCCCGGATCAAGGTGCCCACGACCATCGACCGCTTCATGCGCCTGCCCGACGCCGACCGCGGCCCCGACGAGCGCCCCGAACTCCGCTTCGTGCGCGTCGAGGAGGTCATCGCGGCCAACCTCGACGAGCTCTTCCCGGGCAAGCAGATCTCGGCGAGCTACGTCTTCCAGGTCACCCGCAACGCGGACTTCGTCATAGAGGAGGACGAGGCCTCTGACCTCCTGCAGGCCATAGAGGACGAGCTCGAGGGGCGCTGGTTTGGACAGAGCGTGAGGCTCGTGGTCTCCGACGAGATGCCGGACGACCTCCGGGACTGGCTCGCGGGCAACCTCAGGATAGAAGACAACTCCGTGTACGCGGCACCCCACCCCATAGGGCTCGCGGACCTGGAGCAGTTCACGCACCTCGACCGTTCGGATCTGCTCTATCCGCCACCATCGCCGCGGGTTCCGCAGGAGATCCGGAGCGCCCGCTCCATCACCCAGGCCACGCGCAACGGCGACATCCTCCTCTACCACCCCTACGACTCGTTCTCCCCCGTGGTGGACTTCGTCCGGGCCGCCGCCAACGACCCCGAAGTGCTCGCCATAAAACAGACCTTGTATAGGGTCGGCTCCAACTCGCCCATCGTCGAGGCGCTCTCCGAGGCCCGCGACGAGCAGACGCAAGTCGCCGTGCTGGTCGAGCTCAAGGCCCGCTTCGACGAGGAGCCGAACATCACGTGGGCGCGGCAGCTCGAAGCTAGAGGCGTGCACGTGGCTTACGGGATCGTGGGGCTCAAGACGCACGCCAAGATCTGCCTGGTCGTCCGGCGGGAGGGTCACGGGCTGAGGCGTTACCTCCACCTCGGGACGGGCAACTACAACCCCGGCACGGCCCGCATCTACACGGACTTCTCTTACTTCACCGACGACCAGACCCTGGCCGAGGACGGCTCGGACCTCTTCAACTACCTGACCGGCTACTCCGAGCAGGACGAGTACCAGGAGTTGCTCGTGGCGCCCATAACTTTGCGCGACCGGATCATGGGCGAGATCGAGGCGCAGACCGAGCGGGCGAAGAGCGGCGAGCCGGCCCGCGTGACGTGCAAGACCAACTCTCTCACCGACCCCCAAATAATAGAGTTGCTCTACGAGGCGTCGCAGGCGGGTGTGAAGATAGACCTGATCGTGCGCAGCATCTGCTGCCTGCGCCCCGGCGTCGAGGGCGTGAGCGAGAACATCCGCGTCGTCTCCCTCGTCGGGCGTTTCCTGGAGCACGCCCGCATCTACGCCTTCGGCGAGGGGGAGGAAGAGAAGATCTACCTCAGCAGCGCCGACCTGATGCAGCGCAACCTCGACCGCCGCGTCGAGACCTCCTTCCCCCTCCGCGAACAGCGCCACCGCGAAAAAGTCCGCCGCCTCCTCGACCTCCAACTCTCCGACACCGCCAACGGCTGGGAGCTCAAGACCGACGGCGCGTTCGAGCGCAAGGGCCCCAAAGAAGACGAAGAGCCGGTGGACAGCCAGGAGATCCTGCTCCGCGACGGCTTCTAGCGGGCCCCGGGCACGCCCCACGCCTCCAACCACGGCCTTTCGGACGGCGCATCCTCGGGCGCGGGCGGGTTTGAAACCCGCCCGTGCTCCGACCATCGCGGCACGACACCGGCGCCCGCCCACGTAACCGCCGCGCAACCGTAACCCGACCGGCCCGGGGAAGGCCGCCCGGGAGCCGCGAACGGGAACGCGCGGACCGGCGGGGCTTTCGAGCAGTCAAATCATATTGTGTACAAGCCAAGGGTCTCTGCTATATTGCACGTCCGCCAAGCTTTTCGCCGGTCGCGGCGTCCGAAGGGGTGAGGAGCAATGGGTCAACAGAGGAGCAGGCGCAAGTCTTCTGGAGACAGGAGGTCCGGTAGCGGCTCTTCGCGCCGTCGGTCCCCGAGGAGCAGGCGTTCTCAGAAGGACTTTCAAGAGGTCGAGTGGCAGTTCGACGCGGCGGAGCTCGAGCCCATCGAGGGCTGGCTCAAGCAGCACTCCGCGAGCTCGGGGCTCGTGGTGGAGGCCGAGTCGGACGAGAAGATCTCGGACGCCTACTACGACACGGATGACTGGCGCTTCTACCGGGCCGGGTACGCCCTGCGCGTCCGCAAGACCGGAAGCACCGCCGAGGCCACGATGAAGTCCCTCTCGCCCGCCGAGGGCAACGTCCGGCGGCGGCGCGAGATCTCCGAGCCCTTAAGCGACGACAAACCGGCAACCCTCGCCAGGGCGTCCGGCCCCGTCGGCGAGCGGTTCCGCGCCCTCCTCGGCGGCCACAAGGTGCGCCCGATGTTCAAGGTAAACACCCGCCGCCAGAGGTTCGGGCTCCTGCTCGAAGACCCCGCGCGCCAGGATTCGGAGAACGGCTCTTCCGGCGACGGGTCCGGCGAGAGGGTCCGCATCGGCGAGGTCGCCCTCGATTCCTCCGAGATACCGCTAGGCGGGGGTAAGGAGTCCGCCCGCCTGAGCCGCGTCGAGGTCGAGGCCGGCGCCGGCACCGCGCCGACACCGGACCTCCGGGGCTTCGTGGACGAGGTGCAGTACGCGCTGGATCTCAAGCCCGCCTCCATCTCCAAGTTCGAGACGGGCCTCTACGCCACCGGCCTGAGCCCCGACGGCGCGGCGGATACCGGGCCGACGGGGATCGGCCCGGGCATGACGCTGGGCGAGGTGGCCTTCGCGGTGCTGCGCCGGCAGTTCGGCGCGTTGCGGGCCCACGAGCCGGGGACCAGGATCGGCGAGGACCCCGAGGAGTTGCACGACATGCGCGTGGCGACGCGGCGGCTGCGGGCCGCGATGAAGGTCTTCGAGGCCGGGTTGCCGGAGCGGGCCCGGTGGTTCAGGGAGGAGCTGCGGTGGGTCGCGGGCGCCCTCGGCAACGTCAGGGACTTGGACGTCCAGATCGGCCGCCTCGAAGCCTGGAAGAACGGGGCCGGCGAGGAGACCTCGGCGTTTCTCGCGAAGATTCTGGACGTCATCGAGAAGCGCCGCGCCGAGGCCCGCGGGCGGATGCTCGAGGCCCTGGACTCCGGCCGCTACGACCGACTCCAGTCGTCCTTCGCGGAGATGCTGCGGCGCGGCCCGGGTGTCGAGCGCGAGCTCGCGCGGGCCAACGGCCGCGACCCGGCGCGCGAGCCCATCGCCTCGGCCGCGCCGGGGATCGTCTCCCGCGCGCATCGCAAGTGGAGCAAGGCCGCCGGACGCCTGAAAGAGGATTCCCCGCCGGAGGCCTTCCACGACGCGCGCAAGAGGGGCAAGCGGCTGCGCTACACCCTGGAGTTTCTCTCGGACGTCTACGGCAAGCCGACGCGGAAGCTCATCGAGCCGCTGAAGGTCGTGCAGGACGACCTCGGCGACCACCAGGACGCCATCGTCGCCGCGAACACCCTCACGGAGCTCGGCACCGCGACCGGGGGCCCCCGCGTCCCGCGCGGCGCCGCCTTCACCATGGGCGTCTACGCCGAGCGCTACCTGCGGGAAGCCTCCGGCCTCCGCTCCAGGACGCTCGGGTCCAAACCGTTCCGCGTGCTGACCAAAGGCAAGGAGTGGAAGAACCTCCAGAGAGCCATGAAGGCCGCCGGCTAACCCGGGATGGACCTCTACCTCGTCCGCCACGCCGCCGCCCACGACCGCGACCCCGGGCGGTGGCCCGACGACGCCGAACGCCCGCTCACGCCCGAAGGCGAGGAAGACTTCCGTCAGGCCAGCCGCGGGATCTCGCAGCTCGCGCCGCGGGTGGACGCGCTGCTTAGCAGCCCCTACGAGCGGGCGTGGCGGACGGCGGAGATACTGACCGAACTCGAAGGCTGGCCCGCCGCCAAACCCTCGACCCTGCTAGAACCGACCCTCCCGCCCGAGAAGGCCGCCTCCGAGCTCGCGGCCTACGAGCGGACTGGGGCCATCGCCGCTGTCGGCCACAGGCCCTGCCTCCACGAGCTCGCCGCCTACCTGCTAACCGGCGCCGCCGACGGCGCCGAGATCACCATAAAAAAAGGCGGCGTCGTCTGCCTCCGCTTCGAAGGCCCCATCGAACCCGGCGCCGCCCAGCTCCGCTGGCTGGGAACGCCAAAGATCTTGCGATCCTTGGCGTAGCACGCTCCGGCTTCGCCTCCGCTGTCAGCACGCAGCCTGACGGCTGCTTTCAGCACGTTCCGCCCTACGGGCTCCACTTTCAGCACGCTTCGGGCCTCCGGCCCTCGCTTTCAGCCAAGTCAAGGGCCTTTTCGGCGTCGCTTTTCAGGGACTTCCGGTCCCTCCGGTTGGCGCTGCGTCGGGCGCGGGCGATCCGCGAGCCACACCTACGACAGCGGGGGTCTCGCCGCCCAAAACGATTCGCTCCACGCTCCAGGTAACGCGTTCGTAAGGATAGGGTTTGGCTGAAAGCGACCGGAGGGAGCGTGCTGAAAGGCGCGAAGCGCCGTGCTGAAAGTGGAGGCGTCAGCCGGAACGTGCTGAAAGCGTGGGCCGGAGGCCGAAGCGTGCTGCGGCGCGGCGCTGCGAGAGCCCGCTACTTTTCGAGGCTATCCAGCGCCTCACCAGCGGCGCGGCGCAACGCCCGTCCCGAGTCCACCTGGAAGACCTTTTGGAGGTCGCCGCGGGCGCGGGCCCGTTCGCCGGTGGCGGCGAGGGCGGAGGCGCGGTTGTAGTAGGCGATGCCCATTTTGGGGTCGAGTTTTACGGCGCGGTCGGAGGCTTCGAGGGCGGCTTCGGGGTTGCCGGAGGCGTCGAGGCTGGCGGCGAGGGCCGAGTAATAGCGGGGGAGGGGGCGGCGGCCCGTGAGGTCGTCGTAGAGGGTGGCGGCCCTTTCGTAGTCGCCGGTGCGGAAGGCGGCGGTGGCGCGGCGTTCGTCGGGGGTTACGGCGCGGGCCATGAGGGCCGTCAGGACGGCGGCGCCCGTCAGGTAGACGAAGAGGACGGAGGCGTAGTTCTCGACCGTGGCGAGGTCCATGACGAAGGGGAGGCCGGCGACGAAGACGGCAGTTGAGAGCGCCGGGATCATGCGCAGGAAAAAGTCCCTGTAGGCCCCGATGCGCAGGAGGTCGCGGTTCTGGCGCCCGATCAGGAACGTGAACACCGCCAGGATGAGGAGCGCGCCGAGCGTGGGATAGAGCAGCCTCATGTCGCATCCCCGTGGGTAGTTCGGCGCCTCCGTTCGTCGGGAGTCGGGGACCCCCAAAAGCCCTTCACGACTCCCGACTCCCGGGGTTTCCGAAGCGCTCACTTGAGTTCTTCCGCCATCTTCCGCGCCGCCGTCCGGAAACGGCGCGGCAGGTCCACCTCTTGCGCCTTCTCCAGATCCTTGACGGCCCGGCTTTTTTTGCCCATGCGGCGCAGCACGAGCGCCCGGTTGTAGTAGGCGAGGCCGTACTTGGGGTCCGTGTCTATGGCTTTTGATGAGGCGTTGATGGACTCGTCGTACCGTTCCGAGGCCCCGAGCGCCGCGCCCAGGAAGGCGCGGTTGCGGGCGAGCGGCTTCTCCTCGGCGAGTTGGCCGTAGAGCTCGGCGGACCTCGCGTAGTCGCCGGTGCGGAAGGCCTTGTTCGCGGCGCGTTCGAGGGCTGGGACGGAGAGGACGCTCGCGGCGACGATGGCGGCGCCGGAGAGGACCATCCAGACCAGCAGGACCGAGCTACCGCGGTACGCCTGCACGACGAACAGGCTCGACGCCATCGAGAGCAGGGCCAGAAAAGGCAGCGCCCGGCGGGCCAGGTCGCCCCAGGCCTTCGCGCGGACCAGGTCGCGGTTGGCCGAGTAGATCGTCTGCCAGCTCAGAAACACCAGCAGAAAGACCAGTACGACCGTTACGGCTCCCGTGCCCACAACCCGTCCCCCTAAGAACCCACCGGCGCCGGCTCTAAACCCCGCAACACCCCGAGCGCCGGGGAGATCATGCCCTCGAACTCCTCATCCGGCAACGCCGGACGCGCCCCTTCGACTGAGACGGAGTCCTCCAGCTCGATCCAGGACTTGCACCCACCGTAACTATCCCGGAACGGCAGCTCGACCGTCTCGGGCAAGACATACGTCCTCAACACCAGCACCGTCAGCGGCTTCTTCGGGCGCCACTTGAAGCGGCTCTCGGCGTACTCGTGCGTCCACATGTGGTGATCGTTCAGCGCTTCGAGGTCCTCGGCTTCGGAGATCTCGTACGCGCCCGCGACCTCCGCGAACGACGAGAACCGCAAAGGTCCGTCGTCCGTCAGATCCGGGATGTCGTCCATGATGTGCCGAAACTCCGGCTTGACGAGCTCGGGCCGCTGGTGCTCGTACCCCGGCAGCAGCGAGAACCGCGTTTTGGGCACGGCGAAGGCCTTCTCGCGGATGCCGCCCTTGCGGACCACGAGCGTCGTCGCGCCCCGCTCCAGCGCCTCGACGGTGACGGCCCATTCCTTCAAAGCGTGCCGCAGGGTATCCAAAGAACTGCCTCCCGTGTAGTTCGTTCTTGCAGGACGGATTATATGACCCGGGGAGTGCCGTTGTCGTGAACCCTCCGCGCCCGTGCTCGCCCGATCGCGGACAGAAGAAGGGGACGGGGCCGCATGACCCCGTCCCCGCGTGGGACGTCCCGTGCCGGTTGTGTTCGTCCTCTCTACATCCGCGGCCGCGCGCGGAAGACGGCCGTGCGCGGGCCGTCGGGCGAGTCCGGGTCTTCCAGGGTCGCCACGAACGCCAGCCTGCCGGTGTCGCTGAGGCCCTCTTCGCAGAAGGTGAGGCCCCGGACCGTCGAGCCGTCCAGGGTGTCGCCCGTTGAGATCACGCGGTCTTCCACGCGGCTCGAGTTGACGAAGATGCCGGTGTCCGCGGCGCCGTTGAAGTCGGCCTGAAAGGCCACGTCGCCGGCGTCGTTGATCGACGGCTGGCCGAAGCCACCGAACGAATCGCTGCTGGTGGCCACCGTCGTCGTCGGGCCGCCGTCGCCGGTCACGACGGCGTTGACGAACCTGCCGCTCGCCTCGTCGGTGTAGGCCGTGATGAAGGCCGCGGTGCCCGCGTTGTTGTACGAGGGATCGCCGACGAAGCCGTCGGGGCCGGCCTGCGCGATGGTCTCGAAGCCGCCGCGGGCGCGCGTGGCGAAGACGCCCTCCCGTCCGTCCCGGCGCTCCGTGAAAGCTATCCTGCCGCGGTCGTTGATCGCGGGCCTCCCGGTGCTGCCGTCGAACTGGCTGGTCGAGGCGAGGTAGTACGTCGTCACGGCGTCCCCACGCCCGGAGAAGAGGCCCTCGTCGAAGCCGAACCTCTCGTCGAGCTCGGCCGCGAACGCGACCCGGCCGTCGTTGTTGATGGAGGTGTCGAAGACGAAGAAGTTGAACCGGTCCTCCGTGCTGGCGATGGTGGTCAGGCCGCGGCCGTTGCCGCGCAGAATCTTCTCGATGTTATTGCCGGTCCGCGGGTCCTCGAGCTCGAGCGTCGCCGCGAACGAGACCTGGCCGGCGTCGTTCATCGAGGGGTTCGAGCCCAAAGACCCGAACCGTCTCCCCTCCCTGGCCACGGTCACGAGCCGTCCGTCCGACGCGTTCGCCCGGTAGATGCCGAACGTCGTGTCGAAGCCGTCCGGGGTGGAACGTCCGGCCTTGAACGCCACGTCGCCCCCGTCGTTCACCGTCGGGCACCCGAAGGCGGAGGGATCGAGGCCGTCCTTCACGCTGTCGGCCACCTTCACGAACCTGTAGTCCTGCGGCGCGGCCCCCGCGCTCCGGCGCGCCACGCCGGTAACACCCGCGACCCCGGCGACCAGCGCGAGCAACACCGCGAACAGGCGCAGGCTCGGCCGCCCCACGCCTGTCCCCGTCTTTCCTCCCGATACCACTACCGCCCGTGCCTTCGGCGCCATAAAGCTCCTCATTTAGATCGTGCCTACGGGCCTTTGTACGCGCGGGACGGGGCGATCGGACTTAGTTCCCCGGAACTTCTTGCGGAGCGGCGAACACGGGCAAGAGCTTCGAGCATAATATGATCCAGGACCAAACCGTCGAACCACGCAAGGAGACCCCATGACCCAACAGGAGACGACCCCGCACCGCGTAGAGCGCGACTCGATGGGCGAGGTCGAGGTCCCCCGCGACGCCCTCTTCGGCGCCCAGACCCGGAGGGCGCTGGACAACTTCCCCATAAGCGGCATCCGCTTCCCCAGGCGGTTCATAGAAGCCCTCGGCGCCATCAAGCTCGAAGCCGCCAACGTAAACCACGAGCTCGGCGGCCTAGACGAAAGGCTCAGGGACGCCATCGTCGCCGCGGCCGAAGAGGTCGTCGAAGGGACGCTGGACGGCCAGTTCGTGCTCGACATCTTCCAGACGGGCTCGGGCACCTCGACCAACATGAACGCCAACGAGGTCATCTCGAACCGGGCCGTGCAGATCCTGGGCGGTGAGCTCGGCTCCAAAGACCCCGTCCATCCAAACGACCACGTCAACCGCGGGCAGTCCTCCAACGACGTCATCCCGACCGCCATCCACCTCGCCGCTCTCATCTCCATAAACCGCGACCTCCTGCCAGCCCTCCACAAGCTGCGCGACACTTTGGGCGACAAATCCGTCGAGTTCGACGACGTTGTCAAGACCGGGAGGACGCACCTGCAGGACGCCACCCCGATCCGGCTGGGCCAAGAATTTCTCGGTTACGCCGGCCAGATAGACCGCGGCATTCAGAGGGTAGAGAAAGCCCGCGAAGACCTCGCCGAAGTCGCCCTCGGCGGCACCGCCGTCGGCACCGGCGTCAACACCCACCCCGAGTTCGCGTCGCGCGTCTGTGAGAGGCTCGGCACCCGCTTCGGCGTCGAGGTCCGCGAGACGGAGAATCACTTCCAGGCCCAGAGCGCGATGGACGCCGCCGTCTTCGCCAGCGGCGCCCTGAAGACCGTGGCCGTCTCCGTACTCAAGATCTCCAACGACGTCCGCTTCCTCGGCGCGGGCCCGCGGGCCAACCTCGCCGAGCTCGCCCTCCCCGAGGTCCAGCCCGGCTCCTCCATCATGCCCGGCAAGGTAAACCCCGTCATAGCCGAGAGCGCCGCGATGGTCAGCGCCCAGGTCGTCGGCAACGATGCCACCGTCGCCCTGGCCGGCGCCAGCGGCAACTTCGAGCTCAACGTCATGCTCCCCGTCATAGCCCACAACCTGCTCCAGTCAATAGAGCTCCTCGCCAGCACCGCCGACAATTTCACCGACCAGCTCGTCGTCGGCCTGACCGCCACAGACCGCGGCCCCGCGCTCGTCGAGCAGGGTCTCATGCTTGCCACCGCGCTCGCGCCCGAGATCGGCTACGACAAGGCCGCCGACCTCTCCAAAGAGGCCTACAAGACCGGCCAAACCATCCGCGAAGTCGCCCGAGAGAGGACAGATCTGTCGGAAGAACAGCTCGACGACCTGCTCGACGTTCGGAAGATGACCTAGCCGGCTCTGACGGCACGATCAAGCGCTCCGCTTATAGTGTCGTAAAGTGATACTATGAGTCTCAGCAACAAGCACCGCAAAACGCTGCGGGCCGTTTTCGAAGACCCGGTACGTTCGAATGTGGCGTGGGCTGATATAGAGAAGTTGTTCGGGGCGTTGGGAGCGGAGGTCAGCGAGGGGTGTGGTTCTCGGGTCCGCGTTTATCTCGGCGGGGTGCGGGCGGTGTTTCATCGTCCGCATCCGCAGAAGGAGACGGACAAAGGAGCGCTCAGGTCGGTGCGGAGGTTCCTGGCGGGGGCCGGGTTCGAGCCAGAGGAGTAAGGACATGCTGCAGTACAAAGGCTATACGGGACAAGTCGAGTTCGACGGCGAGGCTGGGCTCTTCCACGGCGAGGTGATCGACCTCCGGGACGTCGTTACTTTCCAGGGCACGAGCGTCGAGGAACTGGAAGAAGCCTTCCGAGGCTCGGTGGACGATTACCTCGAGTTCTGCGAGGAGCGCGGCGAAGAGCCAGACAGGCCGTTCTCCGGGCGGCTGATGCTTCGGGTGTCGCCGGAGGTTCACCGCCGAGCGTATACACGTGCCCGGCAGGAAGGCAAGAGCTTGAACCAGTGGATCGCGGAGAGGTTAGAGCAGGCTGGGTAGGAAGAACGCGAGGTTCACGGCCTGTCGAACGAGTTGAGGTGGCTATGAAGGACGCAATAGACGTTCTGAGCATGGTAGCCCTCACCGAAGACCTTCCCAAGCGCGGCCTCTACAGGGGGCAGGTCGGTACGGTCGTCGAGACTCTGGCTCCCATGTCTTCGAGGTCGAGTTCTCCGGCGACGAGGGACGCGCCTACGCCTCGCTTGCCTTGAACTCGAGCCAGCTTCTCGTTCTCCGCTACGAACCGATAGAGACCGGCTAGCTGTCTCGTTCTTTCCCACCGTCGCCAGCACAAAAGAGTTGAAAAACCTCTGGGAAAGCCGCCACGTTGCTGGCTGCCGATCTCAAATCGAAGTTGGGGCCAAGTTCTTCTGAGACAGCGGGAAGCTTGCTTCAGTGTGACGGTTAACGTAAGATGCGATTCTATAGATGGCAGAGTCTACTGGCAGCACGTCTCGCACGATTTCAATAGTTAATCTTCTCATAGACCTCGAAAACCCGCGGACCGAACGGCAGCAGAGCCAGAGAGACGCAATCCGCAATGTCATTGCGGAACAAGGCACGAAGATACTAAACCTTGCCGAGGACATCGTTAACCTTGGGTTGAGCGCGGCAGACCGTTTCATAGTGATGCCAACCGACGACGAACACAAACGGTTCGTAGTGTTGGACGGTAACCGCAGAGCAGTTGCTCTAAAGATACTCAATGAGCCTGAGTTGGCTAGCGGTGAATTGAGTGCCGCCGGGATGACAAGATTAAGGCGACTGGCCAGACGGTTCGAGAACTCTCCAATTGTGAGAGTCGAAGCCGCCATCTACGGTTCGCGCGAGGAGGCTGCTCCCTGGATTGAGCGCCGTCACCAGACGGAGATGGATGGTGTTGGATTGGTACGTTGGGGGAGTACGGAACAGCAGCGCTACGCAATGTGGCGAGGTGTTCGTTCTCCTGCATTGCAAATCGTTGACTTCGTACGCGAACACGGCAGTCTGGATGAAGGCACTCGCCAAAAGACAACCAAACTGTCTACTAGCAATCTGAGCAGGCTCGTAAACGATCCTGATATTCGTGAGCGACTCGGTGTCGACAAAATAGATGAACAGATAGTCACCACGCTGACGCATGCACAAGTCCTGAAAGGGCTTCAGAAAGTAGTTGAAGATCTCGCGCATAAGCGTATCAACGTTACCCACATTGAACACAAAGCGGACCGTGCCAAATACGTCAGTGGGTTCAAGAAGAGCGAGTTACCCAATTTCACTGGAACACCGTTAGAACCTCACGTTCTAGGGGCCAAAGCCAAAGTAGCCACCGATAGAAGTGGTACTGGTAAGAAGGACGGAACCAGCAAAACTAGCCGTGGACGTTCTGACGAAAAGAAATTGCGCTCAACGATCATTCCGCATAGATGCGTTTTGAACGTAGAGGATGATCGTATCAACAGAATCTATGTAGAGTTGAAGCAACTAGACTCCAATAACTTGCCCAACGCGGCAGCGGTTTTGATGAGGGTCTTTATTGAGCTTAGCGTTGATGAATACATTGAGCGCCATAGCATCATCCAGAATGAGCAACAACGCCGAAATGCGAAACTTGGCGACAAACTGTCCAAAGTAGCAAAACACATGGAAGACAGAGGGGCTATGAGCAATCAGCAACTAATGCCTGTCCGACGGGCAACAGCGGATAAGGACCTACTAGCAATCTCTGTAACTACATTCCACCAGTATCTGCACAATAGACACTTCTCACCGATCCCCAGTGAACTGAGAACCGCATGGGATGACTTGCAACCTTTCATGGAGGAGATATGGAGATGACGGCCGGAAGAGATCATAGGGTTAACGCGTTGGTTGCACTACACTGCCCACCAAGGTGACTTCTTCTCTTTACCCTTCGCCTTTGCGCTACCCTGGAGGCAAGCGAAAAGTAGCGAATTACGTTAAGTTGCTGTTCGAGACCAATGGACTTCTCGACGGACACTATGTCGAGCCTTATGCAGGAGGAGCGAGCGTGGCGCTCTCCTTGCTCTTCGAAGAGTACGCATCGTCTGTCCACATAAACGATCTCGATCCTACCGTTCATGCATTCTGGCATTCTGTTCTTCATGAGACCGACTCTTTGTGCCAACTCATTAAGGACGCCCAGTTGACCATAGACGAATGGCACCATCAGAGGGACGTGCTTTTTAGCGCTGACGCTTCTACTCTTGCCCGCGGATTTGCGACGTTCTTTCTAAACAGAACCAATAGATCCGGCATAATTACGGGTGGAGTAATAGGCGGACAGAGGCAGGATGGGGAATGGAAGATGGGTGCTCGGTTCAACAAAGCCGATCTCACTAGACGTATAGAAAAGGTCGCACAGTATCGTCATCGCATAACGCTACATAACTCAGATGCCAGTGATTTCATCCGATGCACCCTGCCAAACCTTCCAAGCCGTTCTCTAGTGTATTTAGATCCCCCGTACTTTCTCAAAAGTCAAAGACTCTATGCAAACCACTACAGCGACGAAGACCATGGGACGCTTGCTAAGCTTGTCGGCACGATAGCGCAGCCTTGGATCGTTTCGTACGATTTTGCTCCGAGAATCATGAACTTGTATGCGCGCTACGAGTCGACTGTCTACAACCTGAACTACAGTGCACAGAATCGGTACAGTGGCTCTGAAGTTATGTTCTACTCGCCGAAGTTGCAGCGTCCCAACGTGGATGACCCGTCGAAGGTGAAGACAAAAACGCTGGATCGACAGCAACCTTCCCTTGCCGTATAAAAAAGCGTCTCGCCGAAGGTTTACTTCCGCATACCCGGCTGCAAAATCTTCTTTCGTAGACGGATGGACTCGGGCGTGATCTCGACCAACTCGTCCTCGCCGATGTATTCGAGGGCGTCTTCAAGGGTCATGGGGCGGACGGGTGTGAGATTGAGGGCGTCGTCGGCGCCGGCGGAGCGGACGTTGGTTAGCTTCTTGTTCTTGCAGACGTTGACGTTGAGGTCGTTCTCGCGGCTGTAGGAGCCTACGACCATGCCGACGTAGACGTCGGTGGCGGGCTGGATGAAGAAGACGCCGCGCTCCTGGAGCTTCCAGATGGAGTAGGCGTAGGCGCTGCCGGCTTCGGAGGCGACGAGGGAGCCGTTGCGGCGGGTCTTGAGGTCGCCGGCCCAGGGGGCGTAGCCGTCGAAGACGTGGCTCATGATGCCCTCGCCCTGGGTCATGGAGAGGAACTGGGTGCGGAAGCCGAAGAGGGCCCGCGCCGGTATCTTGAACTCTATGCGGGTGCGAGAGCCCTGCGGCTCGACTTCGGCGAGTTGGCCCTTGCGGCCTGAAAGGGTGCCGATGAGCGTCGAGGAGAACCGCTCGGGGACGTCGAGGACGAGGTGCTCGAAGGGCTCGTGCTTTCGGCCGTCTATCTCGCGCAGGATGACGCGCGGGGAGCCGACCTGGACCTCGTAGCCCTCGCGGCGCATGGTCTCGAGCAGGATGGAGAGGTGAAGCTCGCCGCGGCCGGAAACCTCGAACTCCTCGGGGGTGAGCTCCTCGACGCGCAGGGAGACGTTGGTCTGGACCTCGCGCATCAGGCGGTCGCGGAGGTGGCGGGACGTAACGTACTTGCCCTCCTTGCCGGCGAAGGGGGAGGTGTTGGGGCCGAAGGTCATGCTGACGGTCGGCTCGTCCACGGTGATTATGGGGAGCGCTTCCGAATGGTCGAGGTCGGCGACGGTCTCGCCGATTTGGGCGTGCTCGATGCCCGAGAGCGCGACGATGTCGCCGGCGCCGACCCTTTCGGCCTCGATGCGCTGGAGGCCAAGGTGGGTGAAGGGCTGGACTACGCGGGATCTCGTCGTGGTGCCGTCTTTGTGGACGAGGTTTATGGACTCGCCCTTGCGGATCTGGCCGCGCTGGACTCGGCCGACGACGATGCGGCCGAGGTAGTCGGAGTAGTCCAGGTTGGTGACGAGCATCTGGAAGGGGGCTTCGAGGTCCACCTCGGGGGCGGGGATCTCCTCCAGGACGGTCTCGAAGAGCTCCTGCATGTCGTCTCGGGGGTCGTCGGGGTCCTTGAAGGCCCGGCCCTCGCGGGCGACGGCGTAGAGGATGGGGAAGTCCAGCTGCTCGTCGGAGGCGCCGAGGTCGGCCATGAGGTCGAAGGTGAGGTCGACGACCTCCTCGGGACGGGCGTCCATGCGGTCTATCTTGTTGATGACGACGATGGGCTTGAGGCCGAGCTCTATGGCCTTGCGGAGGACGAAACGGGTCTGGGGCATGGGGCCTTCGGCGGCGTCTACCAGCAGTAGACATCCGTCTACCATGCCGAGGACGCGTTCGACCTCGCCGCCGAAGTCGGTGTGACCGGGGGTGTCTACGATGTTTATTTTGACGCCGCCGTATTCGACTGCGGTGTTTTTGGCGAGGATGGTTATGCCGCGCTCGCGTTCGAGGACGTTGGAGTCCATGGCCCGCTCGGAGATCTCCTGCCCGTGGCCGAGATCGAGCGTCTGGCGCAGCATGCCGTCGACGAGGGTGGTCTTGCCGTGGTCGACGTGCGAGATGATGGCGATGTTGCGGTAGTCCACGCGCTCTCCTGACAAAGCCCTCCCACGCCACCGACTCCCGATGCGCGTGCGGGGAATAACCAACGAAAAAGGCCGCGCGGCGCGGGCCTCAACCTCTAGAGTCTACCGCACAAGACGCCTGCGACTACCCCGTCGTGCTAATGTGACCCGCAGGCAGGCCACGCCGAAACGACCCAGGAAGGACGCGCGTTGATCCCAGCATCCCGGACGCTCACGGGCGCGGTATTCGTGCTGGCCGGCGGGTTGCACTTTGTCGCGCCCGGGGTGTACGAGGGGATCATGCCGCCGTACCTGCCGCTGCACCGCGAGCTCGTGCTGTTGAGCGGCGCGGCGGAGGTTCTGGGCGGGCTGGGACTGTTCCCCGAACGTACGCGCCGGGCCGCCGGGATCTGCCTGGTCCTTCTGCTGGTGGCGGTCCTACCGGCCAACGTGCAGATGCTGCTCGACGCCCGCGCCGCCGGGAAGCCGTCGTGGTGGGTGGCGCTTCTGTGGCTGCGCCTCCCGATGCAGCCGGCGCTAATGTGGTGGGTGTGGAGGGTTTCGAGGTCCGGCGGCTAGGGACGCCGACCGGCCCGTCTACCCTCCGATATTCACCGCGGCGGACGCGCCGAGCGTCTGGCCGGAGCGGTCGAGGGCTCGGACGCCGACGAGCGGCTCCTCCGTGCGGACGGCGATGGCGGTCTCGAAGCCGGTGCGGGGGACGGAGCCCGCGGGTTCGAGGCCGTCGACGGAGCGGCCGGCGAGGACCTGCCAGCTCTCCACCCCGGTCGCGCCGTTCCAGCTCGCGTAGAGGACTATTCCGCCGTCCGGGTTCGGGGCGGCGGCGACGTCCGGCGGGTCTTCCGGGCGGCCGGTCCACGGGTGGCGGAAGGCGCGGTAGGACTCGACGTCGGCGGGGAGGTTGGCGCTGAAGAGGAGGTCGCCGTTCTCCGAGAGCTCGGAGAAGACGGGCTCGCTGCCCCAGCCGACGAAGGTGTTGCCGTTCGGGAGCCTTTGGGCGTTGCCCTGGGTGAGGGCGAGGATCCCGTCCGGGTGGGTGTACTTCCCGGCGAGGGTGGCGGTCATGTCCTCCTCGTCGGCCTCGATGGCTATGATCCTCGACTCCTCGCTGAAGTTCATGCCGCCGTTGTCGAAGAGGGTGATGGTGCCGTCCGCCTGGCGGCGGGCGTCGTGCTGGTAGAGGGTCGTGGTGCCCTCGCCCATCTCGAAGTCGCTCTTCTTGCCGCCGAGGCGCCAGATCACCTCGCCGCTCCGGCGGTCGATCTTGTACACCGTGAAGGTCCTGCGGGCGGAGATGAGCAGGTTGCCGTCGGTGTCGACGTCCACGGAGTTGACGTGGAAGTAGTCGTAGGCGCTGGCCGGGTCGTCGGGGAGGCCGCCGTGGGTCTCCTCGATGGGGACGTGATCCAGGCTCCGCCACTCGAAGAGGACCTCGCCCGACGCCACGTCTATCTCCTGGACGACGCCCTCGGCCACCGTGCCGTCCGCCGGCCCGCCGAAGGGGGAGAGGTCGTAAGGAACCTCGGCGTAGACCGTGACGAGCGCCGTGTCCTCTTCGGTGATGAGGAACTCGTGGTGGTCACCGTCGAGGCCGTTGCCGGCGCGGACACGGGCCACCTCGCGGTACGCGGTGTCGGCGATGACGTACTCCCCCTGCCCGTAGGCGGCGTGGACGCCCTCCCACCAGGTGATGACGGGCTCGCCCCGGTACGTCTGCGCCTTGAAGTCCATCGCGTCGAGCTCCTCGCCTCCCACGGGACGGAACCACACCGGCTCGCCGGCGTCGTCGAGCACCATGCACCCGTCCTGCCCCGGCCCCTTCTTGACCGCGACGAAGACGAAGCCGGGCGCGACCCCCTCCGCGGCCCTCTCTACCGCGACGGCGGGCGGCAAGAGGTCGGGCCGCGAACGGAAGGCCC
>CAXUFZ010000016.1:17945-24438 GCA_964250345.1 uncultured Rubrobacteraceae bacterium | reverse complement strand
CGCTCACACCGGAGGCCAGGGCCGCGCACGCGCCCATGGTCGCGGTGTAGAGCCCGGTGACGAGGCCCGTGCGCTCCGGCATGTCGCGCTTTTCGAGCCCAGGCAGGAGCACGTTGCCGAACGTGATCGCGATTCCGACCACCAGCGTGCCCCCGAAGAGCGCGACGGGCACGTCCGCCGAACGTAGCGCCACCCCGGCGGCGAGCAGCGCGAGCGCCGCGAAGAGCGTCCGGCCGATGCCCAAGCGGCGCGAGATCCGCGGGGCGAGCGGGGAGACCGCCGCGAACGCCAGGAGCGGCAGCGCCGTCAACAGGCCGGCCGCCCCCGCGGAGAGGCCGAGATCCGCCCGAATACCGCCCAGCAGCGGGCCCACCGACGTGATCGAAGCCCGCAGGTTGAGGGCCACGAGGAGTATGGCCCCAACGGCGAGCGCGCCCCGCAGGAGGCGCCTCCTGCCGCCAGAGCCCTTCCCCGGCTTTCGTCTCTCACCCACCGCCCGGCCTACAGGTGCCGCACGGTCCGGGAGCCTTCAGGGAGCATGCGGAACCTGACGGACGTCGTCTCGAATAGCACGCCCTCCCTGGGGAACGTTCGGGCGGTCGACCCGAGGCGCGTGAGGCCCCCGGGTTGGCTCTTGGTGGCTACGGGCTTCATACGCAAATCCCTGGAGCATAGCTTCGAGGCCGTCGCGGGACGTGCGGCGAATCTTCTACCCACCCGATCTCCCCTTCCCAAACCCCATCTCCCCGGTCTCGGGGTATGGGTAGCGCGGCGAGTTGTAGACCGCTCGGCGTACGGCGCTGCTCGCGCGGATCTCAGGCGACGACGCCGAAGCCGGCGGACCAGCCGATCTTCTCGTTGGCGGCGAGCGAGATCTGGAGGAATCCTATCGCCTCGAGCTCGTGCGCGCGCGCCAGTGGTCCGACGTCGATCGCGTCGAGGCCGCCCGCCGTCACCGCGTCGATGAGCGCGCGCTTGGCGTCGGCGTCGTCGCCGGCGCCGAGCACGGTCGTGGTGACGGGGCCCACCTGCTTGTCGCCGAGCGTCTGCGCGAAGTTCGTGTTGAAGGCCTTGATCACCCTGGCGTCGGGCAGAGCCGCCTGCAACTCCGCGGCCGCGGAACTGCCGGCGGGCACCTTAAGCGAGTCGAAGGTGTCGAAGTCCACCGGGTTGGTGATGTCCACGACGATCCTACCGTCGAGCCGGTCGCCATACTGCCGCGCGACGTCGTCCAGCGCCTCGTAGGGCACGGCGAGGACGACGATATCGTCGGCGATGGCGGCGTCGTCGGAACTGCCGACGTGCCGCACCGAAGCGCCGCCGCCGGCGAGCGCGTCGCCGATCGCGGTGCCCATGTTTCCCGTCCCGAAGATGGTAACGCCGGTCATGCGAATCTCCTTCTCTCGCAGGCTCACTGACCCGAAAGTACACCGAGCTTCTGACCGACGCAACACATTGTTCAGCTCACATCAATCGCCGTAAACGATCAATCTGGGTCGGACATCCTGGGCACCGTCTCGAGGAATGCCGCGGCGGCGGGCGTGAGGCGGCCGGCGTCGTACACGATGCCGATCGGGTGTACCGCGGCCGGGTCGGCGAGTGGGACGGCGGCGAAGTCGGCCGTTTGTCGCGCTTCGCCGGGGATCGGTTGCGTGGAAGTTTTGGGGACCGCGGTCACGCCGACGCCGAGCGCCGCGAGCCGGATCATGTCCGGGATCTGGCCGAGCTCGAAGGCCGGTTCGACGGTTACGCCGGCGCGGTCGAACGCGGCCGTTATGCCGTGCCGCAGGCCGCTGCCGCGGAGGTAGTGGATGAAGGGGCCACGCTTGACGAGGTCGGCGACGGAGATCTCCCGGCCCACCCCGCGGGCGGCCGTCCGGGACATCACCGCGACGAGCGGATCGTCGAAGATCGGGTGGTGCGTCAGGGCCGACGGCAGCGCCGATGGCGGGAGGGCGACGATCGCCACGTCGAGCTCGCCCGCGGCGACGGCCGCGGCCATGTCGTAAGACGCCGCAGTCCGCACGTGGAGCTCGACCCCGGGGTGGCGTCCGTGGTAGGCGGAGATGAGCGCGACGACGTCGATGGCGCCGGCGCCCGTCTGGATGATGCCGAGGCGGAGGCGCCCTTTCTCGAGGCCGGCCTGGGCCGCCATCTCCCCGGTCGCGTGCTCGACGTCGGCGAGGATCCGCATCGCCAGCGGCCGGAGCACCTCGCCGGCCGGCGTCAGGCGGACGTTGCGGGTGGTCCGAAAGAATAGCGGCGTCCCGATCTCGGCCTCGAGCCGCGAGATCTGCTGGCTGAGCGACGACTGCGCGACGAACGACCGCTCGGCGGCACGCCTGAAGTTGCCCGTCTCCGCGACGGCGAGGAAGTACCTGAGGTATCTAAGCTCCATCCGGCAAACCGAGTACCGGGCCGACACGCCCACGCGAGCGCCGCTCTCTGCCCCGGCGCGGCGGTGCCATCAATCTTCCAGCCACTCGGTCTCCATCCGCCCCGAGTGATGTATGTCCACCTGCCGGAGGGGCCCGTCCCCCGAGTTGACGAACCTGTGGGGGACCCCGGCGGGCACGACGACGATGTGTCCCTCGGACGCCTCGAAGGCGGACCCGCCCACCGTGAACGTTACGCTGCCTTCCCGCACTACGGCCACCGTCTCGTAGGGGTGGGCGTGCAGCCTGGTATTGCCCCCCGGCGGCGCGTCGATGAGGAAGAACGACACCCCGACCCCGTGATGCCTGTGCCCCTGGAATTCGCGGGCGGACCCGTCGAGAGGCAGATCCGCGCTATCGATGACCCGATCCACCACGACCCAGTCCCTTCCTCGCACGTCCGGGCATTCCGATGATAGCAAGTGCCGGACTGGGGCGGTGGGGGATGCGCCCGCGGGGCCATCCGCGCCGGGGAGCGTGCGGGGGTAGGCGTCGGGCGCGACGGTCGCTGGGACGTGCCCG
Organism: uncultured Rubrobacteraceae bacterium; assembly: GCA_964250345.1. Classification (GTDB taxonomy): domain Bacteria; phylum Actinomycetota; class Rubrobacteria; order Rubrobacterales; family Rubrobacteraceae; genus Rubrobacter_D. The sequence continues at coordinate 21,481 of CAXUFZ010000016.1, read as the reverse complement.
AGCACCGGCCGCACCGGCTTCGGGTAGGGGTCCCGCGAAAGCGGGATCGGTGCCGCCCCCGGCGACCGTCCGCGGCGGGACTCGACCTACTTGGGAGGACGGGGCGCCGGTTCGAGCCCGGCATCGCCTACCAGAGAACGATCCGTGGGTAAGCCGGACAAACGAAGTGGGGGAGAGCCCCCGGAGCTTCCGAGGGCTCGGTTGCATCACCCGCTCACCACAAGAGATTATCCTGATGCCTCGCCTACGACGTCTGTCGGGTGGGCCGGTTGGCTCCCCGGTCAGGGTGGGTGATGCGCGGGATGATCCGGTCGTTCCGGCCGGGTTGCCGTTCGTGTTGGCCTTGGACTTCTTCCCCGGGGCCGCGCGGGCCCGAACGCGTTCAGCGCACCGTCCTGAACGTCTCCCGCAGCTCCTCGACGAAGAGTTCCGGCTGCTCCCAGGCGGCGAAATGCCCGCCGCGGTCGAGCGCGTTGTAGCGGAGCAGATCGGAGAAGCGGCGTTCCGCCCAGCGCTCCGAGATGCCGCCCTGCTCGCCCGGGAACATGCTGATCCCCGCCGGCGTCGGCATCGGCTCCGACGGCCACCCGCCGGCCCCCTCCCGGACGGCCTCCCAGTAGAGCCTGGCCGAGCTCGGGCCCGCGTTGGGCACCCAGTAGAGCATGATCTCGTCGAGCATCTCGTCGAGCGTGAATATGCTCTCCGGGTCGCCGCCGCTCCCCGATATGTCCTCGATGACCCCGTAGATCCAGGCGGCGAGCCCGACGGGCGAGTCGGAGAGGCCGAAGCCGATCGACTGCGGGCGCGTGATCTGGACCTTGGAGAACCCGGAGAACTGCTCGTCGAACCGTTGGAAGCGGCCGAGCATCTCCCGCTCTTCGGGCGTCGCCTCGGCGATCTCCTCCTCGGTCGGCTGGAACAGCACGAAGTTGAGGTGGATGGCGGCCAGGGCGGGGGGCGCCTTGTAGCCGAGCGTCGTGGTGACGCCCGCGCCCCAGTCGCCGCCCTGCGCGACCCAGCGCCCGTAGCCGAGACGCGACATCAGCTCGATCCAGGCGTCCGAGATGCGGTCCAGGTTCCAGCCGGGCTCGGTCGGCTTGTCCGAGAAGCCGAAGCCCGGCAGCGAGGGGACGACGAGGTGGAAGGCGTCGCGCGCGTCGCCGCCGTGCGCGACCGGGTCGGTCAGCGGGCCGATGACGTCGCGGAACTCCAGCACCGACCCAGGCCAGCCGTGGGTCATGAGGAGCGGCAGCGCGTCGGGTTCGGGCGAGCGCACGTGCAGGAAGTGGACGCCCAGGCCGTCGATCTCGGTGCGGTGCTGGCCCCAGCCGTTGAGCAGCTCCTCGCAGCGGCGCCAGTCGTAGCCGTCGCGCCAACGCTCGGCGAGCGCCCGGATTTTGGCGAGCGGCGGCCCCTGGCTCGTGTCGTCCACGGTCTCCGGGTCCGGCCAGCGCGTGAGCTCCAGCCGACGCTCAAGGTCGTCGAGCTCGGCCTGGGGCACGGCGAGGCGGAAGGGGTTTATCTCCCGAGGCACGTGGCCTCCCTGTCTGTCCATGTCGTCTCCTTGTCCGTCAAGCATGTCGCCTCCTCGTCTGTCGCCCCGCGCTAAACGGGATCGCCGCGAGCGCGGCGTTCGTGCCGCGGCTCCCTCGGTGGTGGTACGTCGCCGCGACGTTCCCGCTCACGCGCCGGTGATGCGCAGGATGACCCGGTTGCCGGGGTCCGAGCCGCCGAGTCGCTCGATGCCCATGACCACCCGGTACTCGAGCCCGTACTTTCTGCGGATGATCTCCGTCGAGCGCTCTCGGCCGCCCGCGTCGGCCACGATCTCCGCGACGCCTGCGACGGGCTCGGCGCCGTCTTCCACGCGACCCATCCGGCCGCAGGGCCGCATCTCGACGCGCGGGTCGTTGCGCAGCCGCTTCACCTTGCCGCTCGCCGCCGGGGTGGTCACGACGAGCGCCTCGCCGTCCCGCCCGATCCACACGGGCGTGGACACCCGCTCGCCGGACCGGCGAAACGTCGTGAGGGAGACGAACCGCTCGTCGCCCAGGGCGGCGAACCCGCTGCCCGGGCCGCCGGGGGTCAGGCCACGCATACGTTCTCCACGGCCACCTTGCGGAACAGGTGCGGCGTTGCCACGGTGCCGTCCGGGTAGGCCGGCAACTCCCCCTGGAAGTCGGGGTTCGTCATCACGGCCCGGTAGTGCCCGACGCTCTCCCAAACGGAGTAGACGAGGAAGGTGCCGCTGCCGGCGGTGCCCCTGTGCAACTGCACCGAGATGAAGCCCGGCTGCGACTTGAACCCGCGGATGATGCCGCCCCACACGGCCAGGAACTCGTCCGCCTTTTCGGGCTCCAGGTGGAATATGTTCACCAACACGACCGGCCCCGGGTCCTCATCCTCCATCTGGTCCTCGTGCGTAACGAACTCGTCCAGCGGTTTTACCTCGAACATGGTGCTTCCTTTCTCCCTGTCGGGTGTCGAAACGCGTGCCGTCCGCGGTCAACCGGTCCGGTCGGCGCGGGCGGAGATCTCCAGTTCCACGCGGCGGGCGGCGACGCCCTTGAACCTCGTCATGCCGAGCGCGTAGCGGTCGACGGTGGCCGCCGCCCGCACGTGCAGGCCCCCGTCCGTCTCGCGGAGCTCCTCGACGCGCAGGTCCACGGGCGCCGCGGTGCCGCGGGCGGTGACCTCCCCCCGCACTACCCACGACCCGCCCTCCCGGTCGACGCCCGTCGAACGGAAGGAGATCTCCGGGTGCGTCTCAGAGTCCAGGAAGGCGGGGGACCTCACGGCCTTGTCCCGCCCCGCGTTGCCGGTGTCCACGCTGCCCGCGTCCACCGCCACGTCCACGGTGACCGTAGCCTGCGCCTCCCCGGCCCGCTCGCCGACGGCGATCCGCCCGCCGGTCACGTCGAAGGTGCCGCGCACCCGGCCCAGCCCGAACAGGTGCCGGGTGGTCAGGGAGATCGTCGAGGCCCCGGGGTCGATCCCGTAGGTCCCGGCCTCGAGGAGGCGAGCCTGTTTGCTTTGCGTCTGAACGGTCATCTTGCTTCCTTCCTATCGACTCTATTTACTTGCGCACGCAAGTATACAGTAGTTGCTTGCGCTGTCAAGTATTGTGTTACGCTTTTGGCATGACGGATACGGAGAAGGCGGTTGCCGAGGGACTCAGCGAGGAGGAGTGGGTGTTGTGGCGCTCGCTGGGCCGGCTGGTCCACGTGCTGCCGCGAATGGTGGACGAGGACCTCATGCGCGCCAGCGGGTTGTCGGGGACCGAGTACGCGGTGCTTGCGAACCTCGGCATGGCGCCCGGGCATGGGCTGCGCATGGCGGAGCTGGCCGCTGCGACGGCGTTGTCGGCCAGCCGCATCACGCGCGTCGTGGACGGGCTCCGCTCCCGCGGCCTCGTGCGCAAGGAGCGCCACGCCGCCGACGCGCGGGGGGCCGTCGCCGCGCTAACCGATGACGGTTTGGACCGTCTGCGGGCGGCGGACCGCTACCACACCGCCAGCGCCCGCAGGCGGGTGCTC
>CAXUFZ010000016.1:0-17921 GCA_964250345.1 uncultured Rubrobacteraceae bacterium | reverse complement strand
GCCAGACGCCGTCGCCGGGCTGGGCGAGGTTCTTCGGCGCGTGGCCGCCGCCAACGCCCCCGGCCTCTCACGCCCGCGCGACGTCGGCACGGAACCCGGGCAGGCCCCTCCCGAAGGCCCGCGCGTCCCGGAGGTTTCGGGGCGGGACTAGCCTGGTGCCCCGGCGGGCGCGTTGGCGGCGGGGCCTTCGACGTCGGCGAGCGGGTTGGAGTGGGCGTTGAGCGGGATGGCTACCGAAGCGCGCGGCGCTTTTTGGCCCCGTTTGGGGCTGACGGGTAGCGGCTTCTTTGTTACACTCTTGCACGCCCTTCGCGGGGGCGTAGTTCAGTTGGTTAGAACGCCGGCCTGTCACGCCGGAGGCCGCGGGTTCGAGTCCCGTCGCTCCCGCCTCTTTTTCAGGATTTTCGAAGCCCGACGGTGCCGTTTCCGTCCGATGGGGACGGGGTAACGTGTTTGGGGAGGCGAGGATCGGAGCCGGCACGATGGGAGGCACACCCGACGGGGAACGAGGCTCCGAGGTGGGGGACCTGATCTCCGGCATGGGCCGCGAACGCATGGCGCTCCGGGCCAAAAAGACCGCCGTCCTCTTGACCGTGACCTGCTCCTTCACCTGCCTGGCCACGGCCCTGGCCGGCTTTACCGGCTACGTACTGCCCCACGCCGTCGGGCCCGCCGTCGTGTTCCTGGTCGCCGGGATCTCCGGTTTCGTCGTCTCCGTCTCCCTGGCGGGACGGCCCCGGTGGTAAAACTATCTTGAGATTCAGATAAGAGATTCGAGGAGGCATCGCATGTCCGAGCCCGTGGCGGTTACGGCGGATACGTTCGAGGAAGAGGTACTGAAGTCCGAGGTCCCCGTGCTGGTGGACTTCTGGGCCGAGTGGTGCGGGCCCTGCCGGCAGGTCGCGCCGGTGATGGATGAGATCGCGCGCGACTACGAAGGCTCCGTGAAGGTGGCGAAGGTGGACGTCGACGCCGAGTCGTCGCTGGCCGGCGCCTTCGGCATCTCCAGCATCCCGACCATCGCGCTCTTCGAGCCCGGCGAGCAGCCGAAGGCCGTCATGGGCGCGTTGCCCAAGGAGATGGTCGAGTCCGCCTTCGAGCTGGATCGCTTCAAGCAGGCGAGCTAGGGGGTCCTGGCGGGACCTAACCGCGGGCCCGGCGCAGCAAGAGCCAGGCCAGCAGTCCGGGACCCAGCACCGAGGCCCCGGCCGCCGCGCCCACGGCCAGACGCCGGCTAGCGGTCTTTGTTCCCTCCTTTGCCCGGTGGACGGTCTCTTCGTTGAGGCCCGCGTCCGTGTCCGTCCACGAGGGCGGAGGATCGAAGAGGTTGCCCGGGTTCGGTGCGTTCGGTTCGTCGCCGAGGATGCCGGACCCTATGCCGCGGGCCACGACGCGCTCGGTGAGGACCGGCGAGAGCGCCTGCGCCACCCGCAGCGCCCTCACGGAGTTTCCCACCACCACCTCCGCCCGGGGCCTCTCCGCGCAGCGCGCGATGACCCGGGCGACGCGCTCCGGCGGCATGAGCGGTATGGACGGCCGGACGATCCGGCCGGTGTAGTTGGCCGCGAGGCGGTAGGCCGGGGTGTCCACCCCGCCGGGCATGATGGTGCAGACGCGCACGCCGGTCCCGCGGAGCTCGCCGCGCAGGACCTGGCCGAGGCCGCGCTGGGCGAACTTCGTGGCGGCGTAGGCGCCCTGGTACGGCGAGCCCACGAGCGCGAAGCCCGAGGAGACGTTTATGAGGACGCCCGAGTCCCTCTCCCGAAAACGCGGCAACGCGGCCCGAGCGCCGTGCATGTAGCCGAGCAGGTTCGTCTCTACCACGCGGCGGTGCGCCTCCACCGGGACGTCCTCCAGGCGCCCGAACGCCAGCAGCACGGCGTTGTTGACCCAGACGTCGATCCCACCGAAGTGGGCGAAGGCCTTGCGTGCCAACTCCTCGACGGCCCCCGCGTCGGCCACGTCCGTCGGAACGGCGAGCGCCCGACCCCCCAAAGCCTCGCACTCAGCCGCCGTTTCGAGCAGGGCATCCTCCCGGCGGGCGGCGAGAACGACGGACGCGCCGCGTTCGGCGAAGAGCCTCGCCGTCGCGCGTCCGATGCCGCGCGAGGCCCCGGTCACGACCACCACCGAGCCTTCCAGCTTTCTACGGGACATCCGGGCTCCTCCGCATCGCTTGCTTACTCCGTGCCGCGTCCCCGGATTACACGGCGCCCAGCAGGTCACGGCGGTCATAGCGGACACACGCCGCCATGACCGGGACAAAGAAGGGCCCGTGGACGGCTACGGTCGGGGCCGGTCCGCGGCGAACCGAAACCGCTTGATAGGCCCCGCCGCGTACCGTAGAATCCCCAAGCCCCGCACGGGGCCCTGGCGGGATAGCTCAGTTGGTAGAGCACACGACTGAAAATCGTGGTGTCCCCGGTTCGAATCCGGGTCCCGCCACTCTTGTATGACCCTTAGCCGCTAACCTGTGGCAGCGTCTACTCGTGCCCGCGTCCGAAACCCCGGTAGAGGAGGTTTCGGGCCCGGGCTTTTTCGGGGTCCAGGGCGTTGCGGCCGTCTACCAGCAGCTTCGGCGGTTCCAGGAGGGAGGCGGCCCGCGCGAGGTCGAGGCCGCGCACCTCGTCCCACTCCGTCATGACGACCGCGGCGTGCGCCCCGGCGAGGGCTTCGTACGGGTCGGAGGCTATCTGAAGGCCGGGCGCGAGCGTCGCCGCGGCCTCCCCGGCGACGGGGTCGTAGCCGACGACGCGGGCGCCGAGGTCTTCGAGGGCGGCGGCGATCTCCAGGCTCGGGGCCTCGCGCAGGTCGTCGGTGTCCGGCTTGAAGGCGAGGCCGAGGAGGGCTACGCGCTTGCCCTTGAGGGTGCGCAGGTCCGCCTGGAGCTTGGAGATGACCTGCTGGCGCTGGCGCTCGTTCACGGCGACGGTGGCGTCGAGCATGGGGGTTTCGTGGTTGTATTCGCGGGCGATGGAACGGAGGGCGGCGACGTCTTTGGGGAAGCACGAGCCGCCCCAGCCGACGCCGGGGCTCAGGAAGCGGGGGCCGATGCGGTCGTCGAGGCCGATGCCGGTGGCGACGTCCGAGACGTCCGCGCCGGTGAGCTCGCAGAGGTTCGAGACCTCGTTTATGAGGCTGATCTTGGCCGCCAGGAAGGCGTTTGCGGCGTACTTGATCATCTCGGCGCTCGCCAGATCCGTCGTCACGAAGGGCACCGGCGTCCTGGGGCGTGGGTCATTCTCCGCGTCGAAGCTCTGATCGACGATCGGGGCGTACAACGCCCGCATCGCGTCGAGGGCCTCGGAACACTCGGCCCCGACCACGATTCTGTCGGGGAACAGGGAGTCGTGGACGGCGCTCCCCTCGCGCAGGAACTCGGGGTTGGAGGCGACGTGGAACTCGACGGGACTGCCGGCACCTTCGCGGACGAGCATGGAGACGTAGTCGCCGCTGCCGACGGGGACGGTGCTCTTGTTGACGATCAGGAGCGGCCTCTCCCTGGACGACGCGGCGAGCGCGGCCCCGATGCTCTGGGCGACCGCAGCCACGTTCGAGAGGTCGGCCGAACCGTCTTCGTCCTGCGGCGTCCCCACGGCGATAAAGACCACGTCGCACGAACGCGAGATCTCCGTCATCCCCTCAGGCCCTGCGAAGGAGATCAGGCCCCGCTCCGCGCCCCGCGCGACCAACGCTTCGAGGCCGGGCTCGTAGATCGGGACCCTCCCCGCTTCGAGCTCGGCGACGCGGCCCTTATCGTGGTCCACGCACACTACCTCGTGCCCGACGCGTGCCAAACACGCCCCCGTTACCAGGCCGACGTACCCGGCCCCTACGACCCCAACCTTCAGTCTTCCTACCACGGCTGCTCGTGCCTCTCTCGCGTCGCCTTTATGGACCCTTGCTCTGTCAGTACGTCACGTATCCGCGAGGCATACTCCAACGTCTCGGCCTGCGGCTCGGGGAAGGCCCGCTCGTAGCCTAGCTCCTCCAGCGTCTCCCCGACGGCGGCCTCGAAGCGTTCCTTATCTCTTTCGGACATCTGTCCGCGCCAGTCGCGCAGGCCTGTGGTCACGGGGAGCCAGGCCTTCTTGGCGCTGAGGCCCGGTTCGGCCTTCGTCTTGCCCTCGTGGAAGTTGAGCATGGATTCTTCGTAGGGGAGGTCGAGGAAATCACAGAGCTCTGCGCACTCTTTTTCGGGGGCTGAGATCAGGTCCTCGTACCGAAGCTCGTGATAGAGGTCCGGGCCGAGCCGGGCGCCGGCCTCGCGGCCCGCGCGGACCATGTCCTCCCACCACAGGGCCACGGTCGACAGGGGATCTTCGTCCCAGGTGGCGAGGCGGTCGGCGAGCTTCGAAGCCCTGTCCCAGCCCAGCACCGAGAGGCCCACGTCGCGCCCGTCGCGGACTATGTGGACGAACCTGGCCCCGGGCCAGAGGCGGTGCAGCTCGGGGATGCGCCTCACGTGCCCCGGGGTCTTGTCCCCCGCGAACGGCTTTCCTTGCGACCGGGCGTAGAGGTCGAAGACGCGGCCCACGAACTCGGGGTAGGGGACCGGGCCGTCCCCCCCGGTCGCGCGCTCCAGGTCTTCCCTGTCGAGACCCATCTTGGCGAACTTCTTGTAGGAGAGCAGCTCGGGGAGAAGGTCTGGCGAGACGCGGCCTTCGGGGGTGACACCGCGACCACGCTCGGGCCACTTGACGAGCCAGTGCTGCTCGCTGGTCGGTATAGCAATGCTCGGGTGGGCGTCCACCATCCGCCGCAGCAGGGTCGTCCCGGACCGCGGGCAGCCGACCATGAAGAGGTAAGGGTTCATCGCGCCGCCTCCCGGGGCAGCCGCTCGCCCGCCGCCCGCACCTCGCCGTAGAACGACTCGCGGACGCGGGAGACCGTCTCCGTTGCCTCCGCGCCTGGCTCTGGAACGGAGCGGCCGTAGCCGAGTTCCTCGAGCAGGTCCCCGGCCGCCGCCTCGAAGAGTTCCACGTCCCCGTCCGAGAGCTCCTTCCGCCAGTCGCGCAGGCCCGGCGTCACGCGCTTCCAGGCGCGCTTGGTGCTGAGGCGGGCGTCCTGGCGTTCGCGGCCTTCGTGGAAGCGGATCATGGCGTCGTCGTAGGGGAGGCCGAGAAAGCCGCATAGGCGCTCGCACTCCCCGGCCGCGTCGGAGACGAGGTCCTCGTAGCGGATCTCGCGGTAGAGGCCGGGGCCGAGGTCTTCGCCGGATTCACGGCCGAGCCTGACGAGCCAGTCCCACCAGACGCCGGCGGTCGCTGAGGGATCCGTCTTCCAGGTCTCGAAGCGGCGGGCGAGCTCGCCGCCGCTGCGCCATTCCAGGGCCGAGAGGCAGACGTCGCGGCCGTCCCGGATCAGGTGCGCGAACCTCGCCCCCGGCCACAACGAATGCAACGTCGGGATGCTCCGAACGTAGCGCGGGGTCTTGTCCCCGACGATTTCCTTGCCGAGCGCTTGTCCGTGCAGGTCAAACACGCCGCCCACGAAGTCGCGGTAGTGGACGGGGCGGCCGTTGGGTAGCAGGCTTTCGAGCCCGGCTCGGTCTACGGCCAGCTTCCCGAACCTGGAGTGCCCGGCGATAAGCGGCACGAGCTCCGGCGTCACCTCGCCCTCCGGAGTGAGCCCCCGCCGCTCCTGGTAGAAGACGTCGATAAAACGGCTCTCGTGGACGACGGCTATGTGGGGGTTGGCGTCCACCATCCTCTGCAGGAGCGTCGTCCCCGACCGCTGGCACCCCACGATAAAGACCCTCGGGTTCACGCTACCACCCCGCCGGCAGCTTCCGGCCCCGCGAGCCGGCCTCGGCGGAGAACGACTCACGCATCCTGGCCGCGCGCTCGGCCGCCGCCCGACTAGGGGTCGCCACCAACGGGTATCCGAGCTCTTCCAGAAGATCGCCGGCCGCCGCCTCGAAACGCTCCACCGACTCGCCGGGCATCTGCCCGCGCCAGTCGCGCAGCCCGCGCGTCACCGGCATGGTCGGGTGCGCGCGCTCCAGGTCCGGGTCCGACTCACGCTGGTCGAAGCGGAGCATGGCGTCGTCGTAGAGGAGGCCCAGGAAGGCGCAGAGTTGTTCGCACTCCCCGGCGGTGTCGGCGACGAGGTCCTCGTAACGCACCTCGCGGTAGAGGTCCTGTCCGACTTTGTCCCCGCCTTCCCGTCCCAGCAGCACCTTGCGCCTCCACCAGAGCGCGGTCGTCGAGACGGGATCGTCCCCCCACGAGGAGTAGCGGCCCGTGGCGCCCGGGGCGCTCTCCCATTCGAGCATCGAGAGGGCCACGTCGCGCCCGTCGCGGACTATGTGCACGAACCTCGCCTCGGGCCAGAGGCGGTGCAGCTCGGGGATGCGGCGCACGAAGGGGGCCGTCTTGTTGCCCACCAGCGGCTTACCGGCGGCCTCGCCGTAGAGCCCGAAGAGGCCGGAGAGCAGGTCGGCGTGGGTCGTGCCAGGTCCCGCCAACTCCAGGACCATGTCCGGGTCGAGGCGGAGGCGGGAGAAGCGGGGGTGATCCAGGAGGGCCGCGACCAGCGCGGGCGGCACGGGGTCGTCGGGTTTCTTGAGGCCGTGCGCGCGGAAGAGGTCGCGCACCCAGTGCATCGAGGGCGTCACGGCGAGCATCGGGTGCGCGTCCACCAGGCGTTGCAGGAGCGTGGTCCCCGAGCGGGCGCAGCCGACGATGAAGACGTGGGGGCGCAAGGCTATCCGCCCTCCCGCCGGGCCCGCACGTCCCGGTCGAAGGCTGCGCGTAACCTGGAGGCGTGATCCAGCGCCGACGGGCTCGGGTCGGGGAAGGCCCGCTCGTAGCCGAGCGCGTCCAGCAGGTCGCCGACGGCGGCCTCGAAGCGCTCGACGTCGCCCTCCTCCATCTCCGTGCGCCAGTCGCGGAGGCCCGTGGTGACGGGGAGCCAGGCCTTCTTGGGCGTCCTGCGGGCGTCGGGGAGGTCCGTCCTCGTCTTGCCCTCGCTGAAGCGGACCATCGCCGCGTCGTAGGGGAGGTCGAGAGAGTCGCAGAGCGCGCGGCACTCTCCTTCGGGGTCCCCGATCAGGTTCTCGTACAGCATCTCGTGGTAGAGACCATGACCGAGCTCCCTACCGGCCTCGTGCCCGGCGCGGACCTTCCGCTCCCACCACAGCGCCGTGGTCGTGACGGGGTCCTCCTCCCACGTCGCGTACCGGCCCGCGGTCCTCGCCGCCTTCTTCCAGTTCATGATGGAGAGGCACACGTCGCGTCCGTCCCTGACGATGTGCACGAACCGGGCCCCCGGCCACAGCTCGCGCAGCTCCGGCAGATGCCGGACGTAGGCGGGGGTCTTGTTCGCCACAACGGACTTTCCCTTGACCTCACCGTACAGTCCGAAGAGGCGGAGAAGAAAGTCTCGGTAAGGGACGGACTCGCCGGGGCCGAGCAGGCCCTCGAAGTCCATGCGGTCGAGCCCGAACTGGGCGAACCGCTTGTGGTCCACGAGCTCGGAGATCGTCCCGGGGGTAACGAGCTGTTCGCCATCGTTCGTCTTTAGATGGTTCGGGATCCAGTGCATCTCCGGCGTGACCGCCACGAGCGGGTGGGCGTCCACGATCCTGTGCAACAACGTCGTGCCCGACCGCGCGCAGCCCAAGATAAAGAAGCCCGGTTCCTTTTCGGAGCGCTGTCCGTTTTGTACCGGGTCTCTCAAAGCGTTCCTTTGGCGCGTCATTCTCGTATCGTCTCCGTCCATCTCGTCAGCGGTTCCGGTTCGCCAGGGAGTCCCTGGCGGTGTCGAGGAGGGTCTCTATCTTCCCGGACCATCCGGCCTCCCTGCGGCGGAAGAAGCCGACGGCCATCTTGAGGTTGGCGCCGGCGAGGTGGACGGGCAGCCCGTCGCGCCACGCCTCCGGGACGTGGTCGAAGTATTCCCCGGCGAAGTTTCTCTCGTGGACGCGTCCGCGGTCTTCGTCGAAGCCGGGGAAGAGGAGGGGCATGCCGCCGAGATGGGCCAGCACGTTGGCCGTGTCGAGGAGGGGATCGGCGCCGGCGAAGCCGTCGAGGTCTACAAAGCCGACGCGGCCGTTGTCCAGGAGGATGTGGTCCAGCTTCAGGTCGCGGTGGGTGGGGGCTGGGGGGATATCTTCGAGGCCGGAGATCACGGCGATCAGGACGTCCTCTATCTCATTCGCCAGGTGCGGGCAAGCCCATCGCAGGAGCTTGCCGGTCCGTTCGAGGGCACGGATCTCGCTTGCCAGAGGGTGGAGGCGCGGCGGTTCGACGTCCGCGAGGTGCAGGGCCGCCAGGGCTTCGGCGCTCCGGCGCACGGCCCGGTCGGCGTCCTCGTCCGCGAGTAGGACGTCCCGGAGCGTGACGCCCGGGGTCTCTTCCTGGATCAGGATGCGCGGATCTTCCAGGTAGGCGACGGGCCGCCCCACGGAGAAGGGCCCGTCCTCGTCTCTGTCGTTCAGGGCCTGGAGCACGCCACGGGTCTGCTCGCCGCCGTCGTCGTGGTAGACCTTGGCGTAGAAGCGCCGCTCCTCGTCGCTTGTCCCCTTCTTGCCGGCCCGGACCGTGAGGCGGACGGTCGCGCCGAGCTCGGCCCTGTACCTGACGAGCTCGACGTCCCACGCCTCGACGCGCCGGTCGCGGCCGAAGCGGGCGAGCACCGGGGCTTCGAGCTCAGGCGAGCGTCCCGCCATGAGCAGCGGCAGGCCCGGGAGTCTGCGGTCGTAGGGAAAGACTTCGACCAGCATGTCCAGGTCGGGCACGTAGGCGAAGGGCTCGAAGGCCGGGTCCGCGCCCGGCACTTTCGGGTCGGACTTTTTCAGCTTTTCCCACTTGCGGCGTGTCTTTCCCCCGGCGTACATCACGCCGGTCACCCACTGGGTGCGGGTCGCGCCGGTGGCGGAATTGGTGAGGGTCAGGACGTACTGGAGGACGCAGCGGGTGCCCTTGCGGTAGCGGACGCGGGAGAGTTTGCAGTCTTCGATGGTGTGCGCCGTCTCGCCGGCGGGGCGGAGGTGGTCTTCGAGAAGTCGGCGCATGACTTCCGGGTCGCCGGCGGTCTGGAGGCCGGGGAAGGCGGGATCGGCGGCGAAGGGCTCAACGATCACGGGCGGGCTCCGGGCGGTTGGTCTTGAGGTCTTGCAGGTGGCGGTAGCGCTCGCTCTTCGAGAGGAGTTCGTCGTGGCGGCCCTGGGCGACGATCCGGCCGCCTTCCAGGAGGAGGACGAGGTCCGCGTTCGCGGCGGCCTGGAGGTCGTGGGTTATGAGGAAGGAGGTCCTGCCGGCCATCAGGCGTCCCAGGGCCTCCTGCACCTTCGCCTCGCTCTCGGCGTCGAGGCCCGTCATGGGCTCGTCCAGGATCAGGATGCGGGCGTCGCGCACGACGGCGCGGGCTATGGCGATGCGCTGGCGCTGGCCGCCCGAGAGCGTGTCGCCCCGCTCCCCGAGGACGGTGTCGTAGCCGTCCTCCAGGCGGGAGACGAACTCGTGGGCGTTCGCGGCGCGGGCGGCGGCCCGTATCTCTTCGTCGGAGGCGTCCAGCCGGCCGTAGGCGATGTTCTCCCGGATAGTGGCGCCGAACAGGACCGAGTCCTGAAGCACGATCCCGACCTGCCGCCGGAGCGCCTTCAGCTTGTAGTCCCGGATGTCGCGCCCGTCGATGAGCACGCGACCCTGCTGCGGCTGGTAGAGGCGCAGAATAAGGCTGACCAGCGTGCTCTTCCCGGCCCCGGACGCCCCGACCAGCGCGACCCGTTGCCCCGGCTCGACCGCGAACGACACGTGATCTAGAACGCCCTCCCGGTCCTGCTCCTCGTCCCCGTAGTCGAAGGAGACGTTCTCGAAGGCGACGCCGCCCTTGAGGTCGCCCGCCTCGACGGCGTCGGGCTTGTCCCGGATCTCCGGCTCGACCTCCAGGATGTCGTTGATACGCTCGGCGCCGACGACGGCCTTGGAGTATTTGTTGGAGAGGCGTGCCAGGTTGCGCACGGGCCTGTACATACTCTGCACGTAGGAGGTGAAGAGCAGCAGATCCCCCGGCGTCATCCGACCCGCCAAAACTTGCAAAGAGCCCACGAGCACGACGGCCGCCGTGCCTAAAGCGCCGATGACGACCACGGTGCGGGAGGCCACGGCCTCGATGCGGGCGTTGCGGATGCTCTCCTCTAAGTACTCGCTGCTCTCGGCCTCGAACCGCTCCAGCTCGTGGCGCTCGCGCCCGAACGCCTGCACCAGCGGGACGGAGGCCATCACCTCGCTTATGCGCGTGGCGATCACGGCCTCCCGCTTGCGCTGGCGTTTGGAGGAGGCCTTGGCGGCCCGGTAGCGGTAGTAGAGCGTCGCGCCCAGCATCGGCAGCGTCACGAGGACGACCAACCCAAGCCGCCAGTCGAGGAAGAACATGACGGCGAACATCCCGACGAAGGTCAGGATGTGGAAGGAGGCGGTCAGGGCCGACTCGGCGAACACGTCCTTCAGGGTGTTCGTGTCGCTGACGATCTTGGTCATGTGCTCGCCGGAGCGGGTGCGGTTGTGGAAGGAGAGCGAGAGCCTTTGGAGGTGCGCGAAGAGCGTCCGGCGCAGCGTGTAGACCAGCTCGTTCCCGATGCGCGAGGTTATGTAAATTTGCAGGTACGTAAAAGCGCCCGTGAGCAGCGCGATCAGCACCATCGCCACGGCCATCGACACCAGGAACGGCACCCGCCCGCTATCGAAGATAAAGCCGAGGAACGACAGGTAGCCCGGCAGCGGCTTGTTCAGGAGCACGTAGTCGAAGACGATCTTGATCGGCCACGGCTTGAGCAACTCCGTCAACGTGAGCCCGAGCGTGCACAGCGCCGCCAGCGCCATGCTCACCTTCGCCCCCCGCAGATACCCCCACACGACCTGCCTGAACCGCGACCGTTTCTTCTCTCCCATATCTCCCTTCGCGCCCGACTCGTTCCCCCGTCTCCCTAACATCCCAGACGCTCCTCGCACAGCTCCAGCAGGTCCCCGGTAAACGCCCGCCGCTCCGGGAACAGCGTGCTCAGCTGGACGTGTCGGACGAGCGTGAGATCCGCGTAGGCCTGTACCGCCGGACGCGCATCCTCGCCGGAGAGTTCCACGAACCGCTCCTCCAGGGCCGTCTCGACCCCGGCCAGCGCCTGCGCATCCCCGAGGGTTCTCAGGGCCTGCTCCGTGAGATGCCCGAGAAAATTGCCGATGTCCAGCGCCGGGTCCCCTTCGCAGTAGAGGTCGAAGTCTATGATGTGGATGTCTTCGCCGTCCACTATCACCTGATCCGCGTAAAAGTCCCGGTGGATGCCACATAGCTCCGGCTCCCGTACGCTTGCTCCCAGCCGGTCGCAAGCGTCCAGTAGCCGCCGGATCCGCTTCTCCCACCGCGGCTCCTGGCGCGCCACCAGCGGCAGGCGCTCGTGCAGGATGCGCAGCTCGTCGGCCATCGTGTGCCGGCGCTCGGTCGGCACGTTCGCGCGGTGGACCTTGTGCGCCGCCTCGGCTACCCGGCAGGCCAGCGCCTCGCTACCGGGTCCGGCGAGAAGGTCCGTCGCCGTCTGGCCCGGCACCTTAAGTTGGAGCCACATCCTGAACTTCGAGATCGTGCCGGCCGGCTCGGGCACGCGGACGCCGTGGGGGGCGTCGGGACCGAAGCCGGCCTCATAGAATGCCTTGAGAAGCCGGTGGCCGGACTTGCCGAATCGTCGCACCCTGACCTTGCCCAGCAGCGATATCTCCTCGGTCGGCGTATCCGGCCGCTCGATGTCGAGGTCGTACTCGACCATGCAGCGCTTCCCGGGCTTGTACCTTGCCACCCGGATGCCCCGCAGACTCAGGCCGGCGCCCTCGCCGGACAGGTGTCCGAGTCGCTCGTCGAACTGCCGCTGAACCTCTTCGGGGTCGAGGGCCGGGACGAGGGAGGGCATCTCGGCGTCTTTGGCCGCGCCGAACGGGTCCGAAACGGGGATGGTCGCCGCGCGCCTCATCGTGCCGACTCCGCGGCGAGGGAGCGGGCCAGGAAGACGACGCGTTCGGCGTTGCGGTCCCAGGTGTACTTCTTGTGGACCTCTTTGGCCGCGGCGGAGCCGATGCGGCGGCGGAGGTCGGGGTCGGAGAGCAGGCGTTCGCAGGCTTCGACGAGGGCGTCGGGTTCGCCGGGCGGGTAGAGCAGGCCCGTTTCGTTGTCGCGGACGACCTCGGAGATCTGGCCGAGACCCGCCGCCACGACGGGGACGCCGCAGGCCATGTACTCGAAGAGCTTGAGCGGGGAGAAGTAGAAGTCGTGCCCGAGCTGCGGGTAGGGCGCGAGCGCCACGTCGAACGCGCGCATCAGCGGCGCGACCTCGCCATGCGGCAGCAGGCCGGTGAAGACGGCGCTGCCCGCGAGGCCCCTGTCCCGCACGTCGCGCTCCAGCTCCCCGTGCAGCGGACCGTCGCCCGCGATCACGAGACGCGCGCCCGGGTAGTTCTCCGCGATCTTCTCTAAAAGCGCCGGCAGCGCCTCGACGCCGTGCCAGGGACGTAAACCTCCGACGAACCCGAGGACCGGGCCCTCGCCCAGGTTCCAGCGTTCCCGCGTTGCGGTGTCCGGCTCTCCGGGGTGGAAGCGTGCGGCGTCGACGCCGTTCGGGACGACGTGGACCCGGCCCGGGTCGGCGCCGAGGGAGACGGCGTAGTCGCGCAGGGGTTCCGAGACGGCGAGCACGGCGTCGGCTTGGGAGACCGTCCAGCGTTCGGCCTGGGCGGCGAGTTCACCGAGGCCGGTCGCGCGGTAGGTCGTCTGTTCCAGGGCGAGGGGAGAGTTGAGCTCCAGGATCAGGGGCCGCTCCAGCTCGCGCGCGAGCGTGACCCCGGCCGTCGCGTAGAGCGAGGCCCGCTCGTAGACGAAATTCGGCCGGTGGTTGTCGAAGCGGCGCTTCAGCCTCTCGCCCCACTCCTGATCGTGCAGGATGCGCCGCAGCTCGCCCGGCAGGGAGTTCTCCACGCCGAGCGTCTCGTTGTACGTCTTCAGGGAGAGGACCGCGGCGATGGATTCGGGGCCGGGCGGGAGGTGCATCAGGGAGCCCTCGATCTCCGCCGGCTCCTCCCACGGCGACTTGTTGAGCTGCGGGGTCGCCACCACGACCCGGTGCCCGGCACGCCCGAACGCGGCGACCAGCTCGCGGACGTGCACCGACGCTCCCTTGCGGCCGAGGACCGGGATGCCGAGGTCAGGGCAGAGGTAGAGGACGTTCACGCCAGGGAGACCTTCCGGTCGGTCGCCGCGAAGAGTTCGCGAAGGAGGGCGGCGTTGCGGTGGACGTCGAAGTCGGCCTCGATCTGGACCCGGGCGCGCCGCGCGAGGTCCACCCGCAACGCGGGATCGCCGAGCAACCGCTCGATAGCGTCGGCGAGGGCGGCGGGGTCGCGCTGCGGGACCATCAGGCCCGTCTCCCCGTCGCGCAGCACCTCAGGGATGCCGGTAACGTCCGTCGCGACGCACGGCGTCCCCAGCGCCATCGCCTCCAAGAGCACCGTCGGCAGACCGTCGCGGTTGCCGTCGAGGCCGACGACGCAGGGGGCCGCGAAGACCGCCGCGCCCCTGATGGCTTCGACGAGCTCCGCCTGGGGCCGCGGGCCGGGAAGCTCCACCACATCCCCGAGGTCCAAATCCTCTACGCGGGCCCGCAGCTCCGGCTCCCGCTCGCCGACGCCGATGATGCGGCAGCGGAAGTCCACTTTCCGGTCGCGGAGGAGGGCGCAGGCCTCGATCAGGTACTCGAACCCCTTCTTCTCGACGAGGCGCCCGACCGCCAGGATCCCGGGCCTCCGGTCGCGCGGATCTTCGTAGGGGAACATTTCCAGTTCGAGGCCGTTGTAGATCCTGCGCGTCCCTTCGGCCGCCGGCCCGTAGGTCTCGCGCAGATACTCCAGGTTGTGGTCGCTGACCGTGACGGCCGCGGCGGCGTCGTGGAGCTTGCGCCGCAGGTCTTCGGGGTCCACGCTCTCGTGGAAGATGTCTTTGGCGTGGGCCGTCAGCGTGTAGGTCATCCCGGCGAAGCGCGCCGCCAGCCGCGCCACGGTCGCCGAGGCGGTGGCGAAGTGCGCGTGCAGGTGGGAGACGCCGCGCAGGCGGGCCTCGCGGGCCAGCACGACGGCCTGGTAGACGTAGCGCACGTCCCCGCCGCGCGCCTCCTCCAGCGCCCCCCACAGGTCGGGGAGGACCTCTCCGGCCTCGTCGAGCGTGGCCCAGAAATCGCCGGCCTTCAGGCCCTTCGCCGCGAGGTAGGTCACGGGGGCCCGGACGCGGGAGATGGCGTCCTGGAAGTGGCCGTCTTCGGGGTGGAGGAGCGAGAAGATCTCGACCTCCGTTCCGGCGGCCTCGTGGGCCAGGATCTCGTTGACGATAAACGTCTCCGAGTACCGCGGGTACCGCTTGACGACGTATCCGACCTTCACGCGCCCACCGCCACCCCGGGCTTGTCCGCCACCCCGGCCGCGACGAGCTCGACCGCCCGGGACGCCCCCGAGAGATCCACCTCGACCGCCGGCGCGGAGTCGGGGTCCCGCCGTAAGAGCCCCTCGACCCCGTTCCGTATCTTCTCCGGGGTGAGGTCGTCGGGGTGGATCATCTCGACCAGCCCGAGCCTCGAGAGGCGTTCGGCCCGGATCAACTGCTCCACTCGCGGCTCGACCCGCGGCACGATGAGGGCTGGCTTGCGCGCCACCAAAAGCTCGATGGTGCTGTTGTAGCCGCCCATCGCCACGACGGCCCCGGCGTGCTGGACCAGGCGCTCCATGTCGGCCCGGAACTCGAGCACCCGCGCCCGCACCCCGCGCGCGAGCCTCTCGACGCGGCGCTTGTCTTCGTCGTCCATCATGGGCCCCGTCACCACGAGCGAGTCGAAGGGGGGTGGCGATCCGCGCAGGCCTTCGAGGTAGTTCTTCACGAGGTGGAAGCCGTCGCCCCCGCCGCCGGCGGTCACGAGCGCGTACCCTGGCGGAAAAGGCAGGTCCGAGGCGTCCCCGTCCGGCACCTCGCGCCCGACGTAGCCCACGTAGCGGCAGCGGCCCAGGGTGGCGTCGGAGAGACCGTACTCGGGGAGGGGGTCGTAGATCTCGCGCGGCCCGTAGACCAAAATCGTGTCGTAGAACCGCTCGATGGCCTCGGAGATGCGCCCCTCCCGCCAGTTGCGGCGGATGAGCGCGGGGTTGTCCATGACGTCCCGCAGGCCCAGGACGGTGAGCGCCGTCGGCCGTTCTTCGCGCAGGTACTCCAGCGTCGGCTGGACCTCGCGCTTCATCCCAAGAGGAGCCTTGTCCACCACGAAGGCGTCGGGCTCGAAGGAGGTGGCGGCGCTCAGGATCAGGCCCGACCGCAGCCGCTTGAGCCGCTCGAAGCCGACCGACATCCGGCTCGGCTCGTACACGCCGCTCGCCACCTTGACGGCCGAGGGCAGCTTGACGATGTCGATGCCGGCCGACATCCCGAAGGTCCCCGACACGGTGGAGCCCGTGAGGATCAAGACGCTCGTGTCGGCGTCGCGGCGCACGAATGCTTCTGCCAACGCGAGCGTCCGCCTTAGATGCCCCAACCCATACGAGTCGTGCGAATACATCAAGACCTTCAAGCCGTACTCCTCTTCGGCAAGCGCTTGTCCCCCTCCTGCTCCGACGCCCGCAACGACGCCCGATCCACGCCCTCGACCATACGAGTTGCGACCGTTAAACTAGTGTTAACTAATACGTTGTCACAGATACGCTTTGCCGACGCATACGGATCACCCCGCAGCGCCTGGCCGGTCCCGAGATCGTCCGTTGCCGCCACCGCGCCTTTCCCCTCCCGCCTCTGTTACACCCGTGCTAAATGCACGTTAAATGCGTAGTGCGCGGGCGCGCGGCCAAAAATACGCACCAGGCGAAAAAGAGGAAGAAAGCGCGCGGGGGGCTTCTCCGAGCGACGCGAAAAGGCGCCGCGAGTTGTGCTATTTTGCGCACCTGATCCGCGTGATTACGTGGGTCCATTACTCGAACACGGACACGCATCCGGGGGGATGATCTTGAGGAGCATAGAGCTGGGGCCCGTCGGGGTCGAGCGGCGGCGGTACGCCGTGGAGGAGATCCGGTTCTCGTTGGCGAGGCTGTACCGCGGCTTCGTCCTCTGGGCCTCGCTGTACGGGGACGTGGAGGATTCGGAGGAGCGGGAGCGCCGGGAGCGGGTGGACGAGCTTCTCGAAGGTCTCTCCAGGAGTTACCTGCCGCGGTCGATGTGGCTCGCCGGGCAGACCCAGGAGAAGATCGAGGACTTCACCGAGAAGAGCCGCGAGCTCCGGGCTTTGCTGTCGGCCGAGATCGAGGAAAAAGGCTACGAAAAAGCCCGCGCCGGCATGACCCGGCGCGTGAGCAAGAAGCTGGGGCCGCTGCGCAGACAGGTGGAGTCGGCCCTGGAGACGGAGCTGCGCGGTCCGCAACCCTCCCGCTGGCGCGACCGCTTCCTGAGGTAGCGACCGGGCTAGGGAACCTCTTCCAGGGCGCGCCGGACGAGGCCCAGAGCCTCCTCCGCGCAGCCCCAGGAGAGCGTGACGCCCGAGCCGCCGTGGCCGTAGTTGTGGATCAGGGACGCGTCTCCGGCGTCGCGTTCGAGTCGGACCTCGGGGCGGCCGGGCCGCAGGCCGACCCTGTGCTCCAGGACCTCGACCCCGGCGAGCCGCGGTTCCAGCGCGGTGCAGCGGCGCAGGATGTCGGCGGCGACCCCGGCGTCCGGCTCCGTGTCCCAGGCGTCTTCGTCCGCGGTGCCGCCCAGGATGCAGTCCCCCGAGCGCGGCACGACGTAGGTCACGCCCTCGGGATCATCCTCGTCCAGATAGAACTCCGTCAGGCCCGGGTTGCTGACGCGGACCACCTGGCCCCGGATCGGCCGCATCGACCCGTCGCCCACGAGTCCACCGGCGCCGAGCCCCGCGCAGTTCACGGCAACGCCGGCCTCCCCCGAAAGCTCGTCGGGGGAATCCACCACGCGCTCCTCGACCGTCCCGCCGCCGGAAAGGAAGCGGTCCAGGAGGTAGGGGAGGTAGGCGGGCATTTCGACGACGGGCACGCGAAAACGGTGGCCGCCCCCGTAGCCGGCCGGAAGCTCCTCCGGCGCGCACCGGCGGACGCCGGGCACGGCGCCCGCCCACCACGGCTCCGGGGCCTCCGCCCGCCAGAGCTCCAGGCCCTCGCGCATCACGACGCCGCTCGCGGGGTCGCCGGCCAGATCCCGGAGGGTCTCGAAGGTCGTCTTGCCCCAGGCTATGATGCGGTCCTCGGGGTAGGCTTTGTACGGGTACCAGATCGCCGCCGCTACCGCCGAGGTCGTGTTCAGCGGCGGGTCCGCCGTCAGGATGCGGACCGTCAGGCCCGTCTCCTGCAGCCGGATGGCGGTGGAGAGCCCGATCACCCCGCACCCCACCACGATCACATCAGCCAAGCCAACCCCTTTTCCGGTTCATCCACACACTCTAGCGCCTCCGCGACCTCCCGGCAGCCGTGTACGATACGCGGGGGCGAGACTCTGATCTGGGAGGCTGGATGGCACCTGGCGGCACGAAAGAGGCGGGCCACGTCGCGGTCGAGACGCTGGCGCGGGCGGGCGTCCGGCGCTTCTACGCGGTCCCGGGGGAGAGCTTTCTGGAGATCCTCGACCCCGCCGAACGCCCCCCGGACACGACCCTCGTCTCGACCCGCCACGAGTCCGGGGCCTCTTTCATGGCCGAGGCCGACGCCAAGCTCACGGGCGTCCCGGCCGTGGCGCTGGCGACGCGCGGCGTGGGGGCCTCCAACCTCGCCATTGGCGTCCACACCGCCATGCAGGACTCGACCCCGATGGTCGTCCTGCTCGGGCACGTCGGGACGGACCGCCTGGACCGGGAGGCCTTCCAGGAGGTGGACCTCGCGGCGTTCTACGCGCCCATAACCAAGTGG
>CAXUFZ010000015.1:0-24994 GCA_964250345.1 uncultured Rubrobacteraceae bacterium | reverse complement strand
GGGCGTTTTTTGGTGGGGGGGGGGTGGGGGCGGGGGGGGTATGCCCTCTTTGCCGCGGGGCCCGTCCACGATCTGCTGGGAGGCCGTGTAGGCGTGGATGGTGGTCAGGATCGCCTTCTCGACCCCGAAGCGGCGGTCCATCACCTCCACCACCGGCGTGATGTTGTTGGTGGTGCAGCTGGCGCAGGAGAGGATGGACGTACCGCCCCCGGGGCGGTTGACGCCGTGGACTACCGTCGGGACGTACTCGCTGCTCGTGGGACCGGAGAGGATCACCCACGTCGCCCCGGCCTCCACGTGCCTGGCGGCGTCCTCCTGCTTGGTGAAGAGTCCCGTGCACTCGAAGACCAACTCGACGCCGAGTTCGGCCCACGGCAGCCGGGCCGGGTCACGCTCCGAGAGGTAAAGGACGCGCGCTCCGCCCACGATGAGCGCCCCGAGGTCCGATTCCACGCCCTTCTCGTAGCGGCCGTAGACGGTGTCGTACTTGATCAGGTACGCCATGTTCTCCAAAGTACCGATGTCGTTGACCGCCACCAGCTCCAGCTCCGGCGTGTCCAACACGAGCTTGAGCGTCGCCCGGCCTATCCGGCCCAGGCCGTTTATCGCCACCTTCGTCGCCATAACGGCTTCTCCTTCTGCGTTCTTCGCTTCGTTGTTCACAACAAACCCAACGGGCGCCATCCCGCGGCAGGGGCGATCTCTACGCCGCATTTATGGCGAGGACCGGGATCGCGGCACTTACCAGCAGGTTTACGAGCGAGACGCGGGCCGACAGGCGTCCCAGCGACCGGCGCCGCTCGGCAAGCGCCCGGGCCGCCTCGGGGTTTTCGGCGCGCTTCTCGGCCTCCGCCAGATTCGCCAGGTGCCGCCCAAAGTAGGCCCCGTGCGTTGCCACGAGGCCAAAAACGATCCCGAGGAGCGCGTACCCGGCGTAGAAGGCGACCCCAAACCCCGCCGCCAGGCCGTCCAGCAGCGCGAAGATCAGGAGCAGGACGAGGTTCGCGCTCCCGACCTTCGCGTACCTTTTGCCGATCTCGGATCGCACCAGCACACGTTCGGGCTCGGGCCACTTCATCGCCTTGAGGGCCGGCGAGACGACGAACGTCGTGAAGACAACCCCGCCGAGCCACGCGCCCGCGAGCACGACGTGCAGGGTGTGCAAGATACCGCTCAATGCCGGCCTCCGAACCCCGTCCCAGGGGCGAGCTCCGGGCTCCCGGCGGGGCGCGGACGTACCGCCTCCGCCAACGAACCGGGCTCGAGGATGACGACCCTTCCTCTCTCGTAGCCGAGCACGCCGCGTCGCCGCAGGTCGTTTACGGCCTTTGTCACCGATTCGCGGGTCGTCGCGACCATCTGGGCCAACTCCTCGTGGGTCAGGCGGGGCAGGACGACCGTTCCCGCGTCCGTCCTGCGGCCGAACCTCCTGGCGAGTAGCGGCAGCAGACCTGCCAGCTTGGCCTCCGCTCTGTACGGCACCAGGCAACCGGCCCACTCCTCGCGGCGGCCCAGCTCCAGGCCGAGGAGCGCCGTTAAGGTCAGGGCCGCTTCGGGATGCCTCCTGAGCGCCCTCTCCACGAACACCCTGGGAACCTTGACTACCTCGCAGGCGGTCATGGCCTCCGCGCGCGCCTCGCGGACGGTCTCCGCACCGAACGCCGGGTGACCGAGCACGTCCCACGGGCCGGCCAGCCGCAGGATGGCCTCCTTGCCCCCCAAGTGGTAGGGCCTGGAGAGCTTCACCAGGCCCCGGAGGAGAACGTAGAGCCCGTCGCAGGCCTGACCCTCCCCGTAAATGATCTCGCCGCGCCCGTACTGGCGCCGGACCGCCGCCGTCTCGCCCACAAGGTCCAAGAGCTCGCGGCACTCCCGCTCCCACCGTCCGATTCCCTTGGAAGAGGCAGACGGCAGGGAAGACGGGTTTCGGCGCTGGATAGCACCGTCTCTGGGATGCATGTGTGCCGGGCTCTTGCGCACGGGTCTTGCCTGTGTCAACACCGTCTGAGTCATCGCCCTACCCCGCCAGCAGATTCAAAGTTTTCGCCGGTTCCTTACCTGAGCAGCACGCGGAAGCCCGCGAGGTTCGCTCCGGGGAGGCCACTATCTTCTCGTCCGCGTCCCCGTGCAGCGGGGACGTCTCGAAAACGGGATCCACCTGCGTCACTCTCCTTCTCGTGGGGCCGGAGCGATGCCGACGCTCCGGCCCTCGCCTTTCTCTGCCTACGACGTCGGAAGCCCTCGGCGCGCGGCTAGAAGTCTCCTTCCTTGGCGTAGGGATAACTCCACAGCGTGACCTGGATCGTCACCGCCTTGAACCAGGCGTCGTACATCTTGTCGACCACCTCCGCGGAATGCTGCCCGTTGGCGAGGAACGGCTTCATGGTCGCCGTGATCGGGTAGATGAAGGTGATCATGTAGCGCAGCCCGATGTGGTCCGGCGTCCCGTAGGCCCCATCGGCCTCGTTCTTCTTGGCGTGGGTGTGCCTGAGGGCGATCTCGTAGTGGTAGTCGAGCCACTCCTGGTCGTAGGGCCTGCGGCAGGTGTCCAGGATCCACTGCTTGAACCGCTCCCGGACCCGACCGAGGTACTCGGCGTTCACTTCGCCGCTAGCGGAGTCGGAGAAGTAGCGGATCAGGTGCGGGTGCGAACCCACATACCCGTACCAAAGATCCAGGATCTCTCCGGTCTGGGCCTCCAGAACGTCGCCCGCCATCCGAAGATGCTCCTCGTCCTCCTCCGTAAAGAGGACCGTCCGCTTGAGCAGGTCCAGGTCCTCCAGGTTCAGAGGGCTCCTCGCTATCTGCTGCGTACCGTAGCCGTAGCCCGGAATGCCTCCCTGTTGCTCTACGCCCATCATCGCTCCCTTCTCTCCGTCCCGGAGCATCGGCTCCAGGTGTTGTTGCTGTGGGTTTCCACTCGTGGCTTCTTCCTCGCAAGGGGTTTACCCGGGTTGCGTTCGCGGGCGGTTAGGCCAAGAGCGGACTTAGCGCACGGCCGAACTCGCTTCGACGACGGCTTTTTCGACGAGTCCAGCCACGGCTGCCGGCTGCGACACGTAGATCGCATGGCTGCCTACTACCTCCTCAACGGTCGAACCCGCTCGCTCGGACATGGAGCGCTGGGCGGACGGGGGGATCATCCGGTCTTCGGTCGCGACGAGGTACCAACTCGGCTTGCTCCGCCACGCCGGTTCGCTAACCGTACCGCTCAGGGCCCCAAGGCCCCACGGGACCTGCGCGTCGGCCATGAACGCGGCCTCCTCGGCGCCCACGTCGGCCGCGAACGAGTCGTGAAACTTCTCCCGATCGAGGAACAGGAAGCCGTCCCGCGGCGGCAGGATCGGCGGCACCGGCGCGCCGGGCGGCGGGTCGGCGATGAGCGTCTCGACCGATTCGCCCGCATGCGGCGCGAAGGCGGCGATGTAGACGAGTGCCGCCACGTTGGGATGGTTGCCCGCCTCGGTGACCACCGCCCCGCCGTAGGAGTGGCCGACAAGGATGACCGGTTCGCTCTGCTCGTCGATAACCATGTTGGTCGCCTCCACGTCGCCTTCGAGCGAGACGGTCGGGTTCTGGACGATCCTGACGCTGTATTTGTCTTCCAGGAGGTGGTAAACGCCCCGCCATCCGGAGCCGTCCACGAAACCGCCGTGCACGAGGACTACTGTGGGCCTGGACCCGTCTCGCGGGTTCGTACTCATCACTTCCTCCTTGTCGTCTCGATCTTCACCAAAGCCTAATAAGGGGGCGCTGCAATAGCGCTGCAGGTGGCCTCACGAGCGTGGAAGGCTCCGAGGTGAAGGGCGCGGTTACGCTCGCGGGCTCTCTACGTGGAGGTCATACACATAGCGAGGCTATTGTGGAGCGAGGATGCGGTCGGGAGAGGCGCCCACCCCGCTCGAGAAGAAGTGTTCCTATGCTCTGGCTATTGGCGCCCGAGCACGCGGCGCACCTGGGGGGCGGCGAGGAAACCCTCCCTAAGGTCTTCGTCCTCAATCTTCGCTGCGAGGTCTCTCAGGGTCCGCGCCGCCCAGGAGAACGTCTCGCGCGCCTCTTGAGCCTCCCCGCGCCGCTCGTGGAGCTCGCCGATCCTCGCCCGGATCTGCCACAGCTCCCCAGGAAGCCCGATCCCCTCGGCGAGGGCTTCGGCCTCGCGCAGGAGGTCCAACGCTTCCTTCGTGCCGCCTTCTCGCTCGTCCAGGACCGCCAGCGAGCGCAGGTAGGGTACTCTGAACCGCCGGTTCTCCCGTGCGCGTTCGGAGAAGCGGTGCACCTCCTCCCGGGCGAGCGCCTCGTCGCCCCCGCGCACGAGCGCCTCGACACCGTGGTGGAGGTGGATGCCGAAAAGTGAGTAGGAGAACAAACCGTCCTCGCAAGCCTTCCTGGCATGGGCGTAAGCTTCGTCCCAATCCGCCGCCAGGGCGGCCGACACGCAGAACACGGCCGGGGAGAACGCCCTGTAATGCCCCAGCTGCGCCGCCTCCCCGAAGGCCGCGCGGGCCTCTACCGCGTTCTGCAGCGCCACGCAAGCCTCTCCGAGACGGAGAAGGTGGCGCCCCAGCAAGTACGCGTCCCCGAGCGCGCGAGCCCGCTCGGTCCCCCTACTGGCGAGCGCGAGCGCCCCCTCGTACTCGCCCAGCTCTTGAAGTCCTATGGTGAGCGCCCACAGGCTCATGGTCTCCGAACGTTCGGTGGGCAACTCCCCGGCGATGGCCCGCGCCTCGCGCGCGATCTGCACCCCTTCCCGCGCCCTCCCCTGGAACGTTCGCACTTGCGCGAGGTATGAGAGGCACTGGACTTCCAGGGCTCTGTTGCCGGCCCTCCACGAGGCCGAGAATCCCACGAGCCCCAACCAAAATATGGAAAGATGCTCCGTCCGTGCACCGGCCGGGCGCTCGGCCAGCTCCCGGCTGACCTTGGCGCCCTCCTCGGCGTGGGTGGCCGCCTCCTCCAGCCTGCCCGCCAGCACCTCCACGCGCGCCAGCGCCGTCAGCGTCCGCGCCACCAGGTCCTGGCGCGCCAGTGCCCGGGCGGAGGCCAGGGCTTCCTCGGCGAGCGACCCGGAGCGACCGAATTCTCCCGGCTGGAAGACTATGACCATCGCCATGTTGCACCGGGTCTCCGCCAGCGCCTCCCCCAGGCCCGCGTTCTCCCCAACTTTCAGGGCCTCCTCCAAGAGCGCCTTGGCCTTTCTGGGGTCGGCCTCGTGGTGGAAGAGGTGGCCCGCCAGGTGGTTGAGGGCGACCACTTCGAGCCTCTTTTCACTCGAGCTGCGTGCGAAGGCGAGCATCGCCTCGTAGGCCAGGCGGGCTTTTTCCCACTCGTCGGCCATCTCGTGGGCCCGGCCAAGCTGGGTGTAGAGGCGCTCGACTTCAGGGACCGAGGGTTCGGGCTCTCCCCCCGGTCGCCGTCCCGCCTCCGACAGCTCCCGCGCCCGCTCGTAGTGGCCGATGGCGTCCCGCGCGGCGAAAACCTCCGCGGCCTCGTCGCCGGCCGCCACAGAATACGCGAAGGCCTCCCCCACGAGACCGCCGGCCAGCGCGTGACGCGCCCGTTCGGCTGGAGGGGCGTCCGCCGCCTCTAGAACTTCGAAAGCCCTGCGATGCAGCACCAGGCGCCGAGCCTGACCACCCTCGGTATACGCCACCTGCCTTATGTTTTCGTGGGAGAACGAGTAGTAGAAGGCCCCTACGTACGGTGGCGACTCCCCTACTTGATAACCGCCTTCCTCCAGCAGGAGATGACGGCCGAGGAGTTCGTCGAGGCCCCTCAAGCCCTCGGCCTCCTCGAGCCCCGCCACGCCCAAGAGCGCCTCGAGGCCGAAGCGCCGCCCCAGTACGGCACCCGCGATCAGCAGCTCGGAGGCGGCCGGCGAGAGTCGGGAGAGCCGGGAGCGAATCACCTCCCGCACGCTCTGCGGCAACCGAACGCCGAACGCACTCCCCAACCTCAAGGCGGGGCCGACCTTCAGCACGCGCTCCCCGTCAGGACGGGTCCGTACACCGAGCTTCCCCTCCTCGAGCAGCGCCTTTACCGTCTCCACGAGGTAGAAGGGCTGGCCGCCGGACTCCGCGGCGAGCCATCGCCCGAACCTCTCCAGCTCGGATCGCGCCTCTTCCGGGTCTCCAGGATCGTCCGGGGCATTGGTGGGGCCCGGGCCGCCCCTCGCCAGGCGCCGCAGCATCTCCTCCACGTCCTCGCCACGCAACGGCCCGATGCTCACACCTCTCACGGGCAGCCTGCGCCCCAAAGACGGGAGCCACCCCTCCAGGATAGATTCGACCGCCGCCTCCTCCGGGCGGGCGGCGACGATCAGCAGGACGGGCGCACCTCGCTCTGCCCAGCGCCTCGTCGCGTAGTCGAGCACCTCCAGCGTGGTGGCGTCGGCCCAGTGCAGATCGTCCAGGAAGAGGACGACGGGTGCGGCCGAGGCCAAGGCGCCCACCGTCCTCGCGACGGCTTCGAAGAGCGCCGCTCTGGCCGTCTCTCCTTCGCCGGAAGGCGCCGGGGGAAGGTCGGGGTACCGATCCTTGAGCTCGGGTAGCAGCCTCGAGAGCTCGGAGAGCCAGGCGTCCTCCAGCAGGTCGTCGGGGGCCCTCTCCCTCTCCAGGCGGGGCCTTAGCGCCTCTACTAGTGGACCGTAAGGCAAACCCCCAAATTCCGAGGCCGCCCCTTTCAGGACGTCCGCCCCCCGGGCTTTGATCCAGCCGAGGAACTCCTCGCAGAGGCGCGACTTGCCCATCCCGGCCTCCCCGACCACCGCGACGGCGCGCGCCCCCCCGCCGGAGAGGCATGCTTGGTACTCAAAGACGAGCGCGCCGAACTCCTCGCGGCGACCCGCGAGCGGGACCTCGAGCGAAGATAGCGGGGTCGTGGCCGTCGAACGCGTTAAGTTCGCGCCCAGAGAAGCCCTGTCCCCGACCTCCTTCCGCAGGCGCCCGGCAACCTCCTTCATCTCCGGGGAGGGCTCGATCCCAAGATCCCTCCCCAGCGTGTCCCGGAAGTTCTCGTAGGTCAGTAGCGCCTCCTCGCCGTCCCCCGCGGCCGACAGGAGCTCCACGAGCCTCAGGTGCGCGGCGTCCTCCAGCGGGGCGTGCCCCGCCCACAACCGGGCGGTCCCGATTGCTCCTTCCAGCCGTCCCTCTCCGGCCTGCAGCCTCGACACCCTCTCGCAGAGCTCCCCGAAAAGGGCGCGCCACCGCGTCCGTTCGGCCTCCAGCCACAGCCCGAACTCGGGGGCGTCATCGAGCGAGAAGTCCTCCATGAACTCGCCCCTGTAGACTGCAAGGTTCTCCTCCAGGTCGGAGATCGCCTCTCGCCGGTCCGCGGCGCCACGCAACTCGTTCTTACCGAGAGGGGTTCCGATGATCTCGTCTCGGGCCAACGAGACGGCCGCTTCGAGCGTCCGCAGGTCCAGCTCGACCCCCCGCGGCTCCACCCCGAGGAGGTCGCCTTCGGTTACGAGCGGGCGAACCCCTTCGCCGCCTTCCCCAAGCACCTTTCCGATCTTGGCCAGGGTGCTGCGCAGGCCCGTCCGGGCGCGTCGCTCTTCGCTTTCCGGCCAAAGGAGCTCGACGAGCTCCGACCGCGGGCGCTTGCGGCCCTCCGCGGCCAGGTAGCAAAGGAGCGCGAGCGACTTTTTCCTGTCGAACCGCACGGCACGCCCCCCGATGCTCACCTCGGGGGGGCCCAGTAGCCCGATCCTAAGCGGCTTCTCTTCCGAAACCTTCGTCGTCTCTCCCGTGCAGCGCTCTCGCAACGCCCCGCTGCTACGGTGGCTCGCGTGGGCTTCGCTTGGACAAGCGAACGCCCCGAATGATACAGGCGCCCCCCGGCAGGGCGCAACGTGAAGAGGAGGCGCACCGGCAAGAATCAAAGAAGCGCGAAACCCGGAGGCTGAAAGCATCGCATCCGGCGCCCAGACGCCGTGATGGTCTCCACCGGGTGCCTGGTCCGGCCGGCGCCCGTTTATTCCCTTCTTGATATGCCATGCGCCCGCTCTCGCGAGAACAAGACCGTCAGAAAGGCAGGGATGATGCGCACAACAACTACTACCGCACAAATCGCGGCTTCACGATTGACAGACGCCGGGATCGGCCCGGATCGTGTGCTGCTCGCTGGCACAGAATTCAGGGAAGCAACCGCGCTGTGGAACACGGAAGTCGAACACGAGCCGGCCCTCGTCGTCCGATGCGACAGCCCCGAGGAGGTGCGGATAGCCGTGCGCGTCGCCGCGGAGTCCAGGCTGCCGCTGTCGGTGCGCGGCGGCGGACATGACTGGGCCGGCAGGGCGCTGCGCGACGGCGGCCTCGTCGTCGACCTGACCCTGATGCGCTCCGTCGAGGTATCCGGAAACGTCGTTGTGATCGAAGGGGGCGCTACTAACCTCGACCTTGTGGACGCGGCCGAGAGGGAGGGCCTGACGGCCGTGGCGGGCAACGTGGGCGCGGTCGGTTACGCGGGATTGGCGACCGGCGGAGGATACGGGGCCCTGACCGGACATTTTGGCCTGGCCGCGGACGATCTGCTCGGCGCGGAGGTCGTGCTCGCCGACGGCAGCCTCGTCACCGCAGACGCGACACGCGGGCCGAACGCCCCGCGCCTACTTGCCGCCAAGGCCCACTACGACCCCACGGGGACGTTCGAGGCGATCCCACTCCCGAAGTGAAGGAGGAAATGGGAACGAGAGCATGAAAAGTCGAAGGCCGGCAGCGAACGATGAACGCAGAAAGGGAGACATCACGCGGCAGACCTCGCCAATAACCTCGCAGCGCCGAAGCTAAGCCGGGACCGGCAGAACGGCTCCCCCGTCGTGCAAAGGCGGTAAGTCAGAAACTGGTCGCAAACCCCAGGGAACGGCTCAGAGAACTCCTCCGACCCGCCGGTAGCGCTCGTAGATCACGCGCGAGCCGAACGTCCCGGTCTCGATCAGGTCCAGCGCGATATCGTCGGTGACGGGTGGCAGGAACGGCGTGCCGCCGCCGACGACGACCGGATAGCGGAACACGCGCAGCTCGTCGACGAGGCCGAGCCCGAACGCCTGCGCGGCCAGGCCGGCGCCGCCGACCTCGACGTCCTTGTCGGTCGCGTCGAGCGCCGCGACGACCTCCTCGGCCAGCGACGCCTCGGCGAGCCGGGCGTTGCCCCGGACGCCGTCCAGCGTGCGGCTGAAGACGACCTTCGGGAGAGCGCCCCAGACGTCGGCGAAGGCGTCCGTGTCCTCGTTGTCGCGCATCGACGGGTCCGTCTCCCACACCAGCATGGTCTCGTAGAGCCTGCGGCCTAACAGGATGCCGCCGAGCTTGCGTACCTGCGCGAGGTGGAAGCGGAACAGCTCCTCGTCAGGGACCGACCACCCGAAATCGCCCTCGCGGTCGGCGATGAAGCCGTCCACCGAGACGCTCATCGAGTAGATCAGCACGGCTTCACAGTGACGGGACGGCGCGCGGACATGGCGGGCGATCTGTTCCACGCCGGCCGCGTGGCGCTCTTGCGGGAGGCTCGACGCCGCGGCGACCGGCTGATCGTCGGCGTGCTCTCCGATGGGACGGCGGCGTCGCCAACCCCGAGTATGGGGACCGCCTCTTCGTGCACGACCGCTCCTCCTCGTTCCGGTTGCCCGCCTAAGGGATTGTACGGGCAGCGAATCCCGCTCCCACCCTCGATCCGTCTTCTGCCGTGGGGCGTGAGGGTCGCGGAGAGGTTTCTCGCTTCTGCCGTGCTTCGCTCGGGGCGGGCGTTGCGAGATTATTGGCGAAGTCTGACCGCGCGGCTAGCGAAACAGGAGCAAAGAACACGGAGATGAGTGACAGGCGGGGCGTCCACGTGCCGCGAGGCGACGGGTAGGGTTGCACACCGCCCCGGCACTCGAGTCGTTCCCGGCGATGCTCAAGACCCGCTTCACCACGCGATCACCCCAGCCCACTTGGGCCATGAACAGCAGCGGCCGTTATCCGGCCCTCTCCGCGGCCGGCCCTTCGAGCCGGGGAGCGGTGTCTTCGGTGCGGCCGGAGAGCCGCTTCTCGAAGGTGCGCCGCCAGTTGGCCGAAAGCTCCGGCACTGCGAGCAGGCGCTCGATGCCCGCGACGTCGCGCTTGTCGAGGTGCATCACCCGGTTCGCCTCGGCCACGCCCGCCTCGGGCGCCGGCCGCTCCAACAACGCGATACCGTCGCCCGCCGCGACCTCCCCCTCCTGGAGAACCCGGAAGTAGAAACCGGTAAGGCCGGTCTCCTGCACCCAGAGCGCAAGCTCCTTCACCCCGTGACGGGCGGCCAGCTTGAAGCACGGCTGGCGCGGCTGGCTCACCTGCACGACGGCGGTCCCCACCCCGTAGACGTCCCCGACGCACACCTCCGACTCCGTGAACCCCTCGGTGGAGAAGTTCTCGCCGAAGGCCGCGGGCCCCAACCGCCGGTCCAACCTCTTCTCCCAGTAGGGATGGTGCTCGAGCGGATAGACGCACACCGCCTTCTCGGGGCCCCCGTGGTTCTTGAGGTCGGCCTGGCCATCCCCCGCAAGACCAGTGTTCGAGAGCCACAACGTCCCAGCGACCGGCGACTTGCGGAAGCCGCTCCGCACGTGCTTGCCCCGGTAGGCAAGCGGTGCGGGCAGGCCCACGTTGACGGACACTAGGCTTGCGCTCACAGGTTTCACAATTCTCCTCCTTAACGGCGGGTGCGGGACCGCGGCAGTTCTCGACGATCAACGTCGGCCATGGACGACTCTAATCAGCTCCCTCACGGCGAGCTCCGGGTCGCCGCTCTGCCAAACGTTGCGCCCGAGCACGACGCCGCGGACCCCGATCTCCATGGCACGTTCGATCGAGGACAGGAGGTCTCTGAAGTAGTCGGTGCGCGGTCCGCCGCGTACCAGGACGGGGACGTCCACGCCCTCGACTATCTCCATCAAGGCGGCTTCGTCGCTGGGGTAGTCGATCTTGAGCACGTCGGCTCCCAGCTCGAATCCGACGCGGGCGACGCGTGCCACGGCCTGGGCGTCCTTGCTGGTCTCGCCCACGCCGCCGACCGCGATGGCCTCCACCACGAGCGGGATGCCCAGTTTGCGGGCCTTGCCAGCGATGCGGGCGACGCGCGAGACGCAGTCTCTTTCCTCTGCGGTCCCCGCGCCTTCGGAGGCGTAAAAGACGACCACGGCATCCGCGCCGACGCGGACCGCGTCCTCCGCGTTCGCTACCAGGGTTCCGTAGACGCCGGCGGGCCTGGGCGCATCGAAGGCGTTCGTCTGGTCCACGCGCAGCAGCAGCGCCTCCTCCGGGTTGTCCAGCAGGCTCTGGCCGATCCACCGCGCCGCCCGTGGCCCGACCAGCAAGGCGTCCGCGCCGGCTTCCACACACCGGCGGGCCGTTTCGTGCAGCCGCCCTATGCCGGGCATCGCGCCGCTCTGTAGGCCGTGGTCCAGGCCAATGACCACCGTGTTGCCGCTGGCGGGGTCGAACCACCGGGACAACCGCCTCCGAAAGCCGAGGCCGTTCAGCGTACCGATCTTTCCTCCGAGCGCCCTACTTTTATTACCGGTCTCTATGATTCTCCTCCTCCGTGGCGGGTGGATACGGTATGTTTCGTCGAGGGAATTGTCTTCGCACGACGCTACAGGCGTCCGGCCGTCGTCTCCGCCTCTTTCGCTAGAGCCGGTTCCACCTCCGGTCCTCCGGCCGGCTCCGCCTCTGGACCCGCGGGCGGGTAGAGGGGTTTCATGACGAGGTCGAAGAACAGGGATCCCGCGACGCCACCCACGAGCGGCGCGCCGACGGTCACCAGCATGGATAGTCCGTCTCTGATGCCGGGGAACGCGATCTTTCCGAATCCCATGAACCACAGCATGATGCGGGGGCCGAAGTCCCGGGCGGGATTGAGGGAAGTCATGGTCAGGGGCGCAGTGAGCACGGTGAGCATGCAGACGGCGACGACCACCGCAAACGGGAAGGACCAGGACGCGGGCGTGTTGACGCTCCTGGGTTCTATGAGGGCGCGCACGATCACCAGCAGCACGGCCGTCGCGATGAGCTCGGTGGCGAAACCCCTCCAGATCGGGACCTGGGCGTACGCCGTGGGACCGATCCCGACGATCCAGGGGTGCGGCGAGTAGGGCGCCAGCATCATCGCCACCTTCTCGCTGCCCGCCTGCCCGATCACGAACCCTTTTTGGACGACGAAGTGGTGCATGGCGCCGCCGAAGACCAAGACCAACGTTGCCGCGCCCAGGAAGGCGCCCAGGATCTGGCACAGCCAGTACGGCAGGACCTGCCGCCAGGGGTGACGACCGCTCACGGCGAAGCCCAGCGTCACCGCCGGGTTGATGTGCGCTCCCGAGAGGGAGCCCGCGACGTAACGCCAGCGCCACGGCGAATCCCCACGCCAGCCCCGCGCTGAACAGGTCGCTGGCCTGCCCGAAGAGAACCGCGATGATCACCGCGGCGCACCCGAACAAGACCAACACGAAGGTCCCGATCACCTCCCCCAGATACCGGCCGACCCATCTCTCTTCCATTCGTCCCTCTCCTTTACTACCGATCAGGAACCCTGAGGACTCGTGCGGCAGATCCCGTTGCTGCACTCCGCACTTTGGAGCCTGCCACTACGAAGATTTTCCAA
This sequence comes from uncultured Rubrobacteraceae bacterium, assembly GCA_964250345.1. Taxonomy (GTDB): domain Bacteria; phylum Actinomycetota; class Rubrobacteria; order Rubrobacterales; family Rubrobacteraceae; genus Rubrobacter_D. Next base: position 12,379 of record CAXUFZ010000015.1, on the reverse strand, counting down.
GAGGCTTCTGGTGACGCGGAGGTCGCGCGCTCCGCGCGCTCTAGGCCTCCACCGCCGACCTGCTCTCGCCGCCGGCGAGCATCCGGCGGTATCCGTCCAGGGCTTCGCCCTGCGGATAGGAGGCCTGCGTGCCCGGGCGCGTCACGCTTTCACCGGCCACGGCGCACGCAAACTCGACGGCGCGTACCGGGTCGGTCTCCCGCGAGACGGCGTAGGCGAACGCGCCGGCGAAGGCGTCTCCGGCCCCCGTGGTGTCTACGGCTTCGACCTCAGGCGCCTGCATGCGTCTGACTTCCCCTTCGTAGCCGGGCACGTACAGCAGCGCGCCGCGCTCCCCGAGGGTAACGACGACGTTGGTCTCCATCTCCTCGGCCATCTGCGCCACCACCGGCGACAGCTTGGCGGTGTCAGTCGTCTCCTCCGAAAGCCCGGCGATAATCGCGAACTCGGTCTCGTTCGGCAAGAGCCAGTCAGTGAGCTCCGGCAGCCGCGGATCGAGTGGCGCCCCCGGGCCGGGGTTCAGTATGTTGGTCGCCCCGGCATCCTTGCCCCGCTCAAAGGCCTGCACGATAGTCGGCTGGGGCACCTCGAACTGGCAGAGGACTACTTTCGGCGTGGGGAGCTCGTCGAACGCGCGGTCCACCCTCTCCGGCGTGAGCGCCTCGTTGGCGCCCGCCCCCAGCACTATGCGGTTCTGCCCGTCGGGCTCGACCCAGATCGACGCTACCCCGCTGTAAGTTCCCTTTATGCGGTCCACGCACCTCACGTCGATGCCGAAGCCTTCAAAATTCTTCACCGTGAGATCCCCGAAGACGTCCGTCGCCAGGCAGTTGACCATGGAAACCTTCGCCCCCAAGAGCGCGGCCATCACCGCCTGGTTCGCGCCCTTGCCGCCAAAACCCATGCTGAACGAGCGACCGAAGACGGTCTCGCCCGCTGCCGGGAACTTCTCGAGGTAGGACAACAAGTCCACCATCGAGCTGCCCACCACCGTCACGTCCTGCCCGGCCCGCTCCGTACCACCCTCCACGTTCTCCTCCTTCCGTGCATTCACAGATCGCTTACCGTAGTTGGCCGTCCCCCCAGACCGCTCCGCCGACGACATCACGACCGCCCTTGACCTACGTCCCGGCGGTCGGCATCCAGCGCTCACCCCTTCGTTCCGCGCGCCGCCAGGGACGTTGTCCTTGTCCGACTGTTTATCTCCTGGGCGATGAGCTACCTTCCCATTGCCTACGAAGCGCGCAGTTCCGCGAGAAGTTCCCGCTGTGCCGTCAGGTTGTCCCTTCCCGGTTTGGTGCCTCGTTCTAGCGCTTGACCGTCTGTGAACAGCCTACTGAGGGGGCGCTGCAAGAGCGCTGCGAGCAGCCACACGCTAGGGCACTAGGGGTACAGATTGCCGCCCGAAGGCTTGTGATCGCGGACTGCACCTACCCGCGCACGCTGACGCGCGTCAGGCGTCAGCGTTCCTCGGGTTCCCGTCTGGCGTCACGTAGCGGTAGAGCGTCGCCCTAGAGACGCCCACCGCCTCGCACACCTCGGAGATCGGAGTCTCACGATCGCGCATGAGCTTGGAGGCCAAGGCTATCTTTCTCTTGTCCATCGCCGGCTTCCGTCCGCCCTTCCTGCCGCGGGCCCTCGCCGCCTCGAGCCCCGCCATCGTCCTCTCCGGGATCAGGTCTCTCTCGAACTCCGCCACCGCCCCGAAGACGTGGAAGACGAGCTTGCCCCCGGCGTGGTCGTGTCGATGTTCTCGCGCAGGCTCACAAACCCCACGCCCCGCTCTCGGACACCGTTTACGAGATCGATGAGCTCGCGCAGCGACCGACCGAAGCGGTCCAGCTTCCACACCACCAGCTCGTCGCCTTCCCGGCAGAAGTCCATGGCCGCCTTAAGCTCCGGTCGATCCTCTTTGCGGGAGCTTACCTGCTCCTCGAAAATCCTCTCGCAACCGAACGCCTCGAGGTCTCTCCGCTGAAGCTCGGGGTTCTGGTCCTTTTTGGACGTGCGGACGTGACCGATTTTCACCGCGACATCGTCTCACACGCCATCATCGGACGCCAGTTGTCGGCCATTGTTTTGGAGATGGGTTTTGAGGCACGTTTGCGGCTGCCGAGCATCGCATCGAAGAATCGTGCTTGGGCGTCTCGTATACGACTGTTTCTGAGTCTCTTGGGGCGAGCAAAGGCGATCGAAGGATTGTCAGAGGGCCACGTCGTCTTCCGCGACAGGTTCATTCCCGACGCTACCTGCCCCTCGTCTCTCCTGCGCGTGACGCAGCGCATTTCTGTATTCGAGAGCCGCGATTTCGAGCTCCGCTTGCCGTTGGGTTTCGTCTAGTGAGTGCCAACGAGCTGCCTCGCTCCTCATAACCTCTGCTTGTCTTTGCCAGCCCTTCTCACCGAGAGCCCTCTCCAGCACCTTCCTGCCACGCCCGACCATTTTGCGCACGGTAGGATGATCGCCTTTGATCAAGAAGTCGGCGGGGAGAGGTATGCAGAGCTCCTCTCCGATTCGGCGGTTGGTAAAGCCATCCACATCCTTCAGGACGGCAGCTCTGACGTCTCTGGCAGCTACCTTTGTGGCCGCCGGTCCCCTGCGGTTAGGTCTGCCGTGCTCGAGGAACGAAACGAGTTTGCGTAAGACTTCTACCAGCTCGTTTGCGTGTGTACAAGTCTCTGCAACGAGGTCGACTCTTTCATTGCGAGGAAGGTCGTCGAACCCGGGCCGGTGGTAGCGGAGAAGCGCCAGAACGTAGTCCAGAGTCTGATAATGACACAGATCATCTAAACGAGATTTTATGCCGCAGTCTACGCTTCGGTCTTTTAGAGTCCGGATCCAGCGGTCGTAGAAAGACTCGCCGCGCAGGGGCAGTACGTAGGGGAGGACCTCGCGCAGGACGCCGAGATCTAGCGGCCTAACTTCCAGAGCCGTTAGGGCAGAGATGATGGCGGCGTCCGTACGCAGAGGCTCGTCGGAGACCGAGATCTCGCGGTAGCCGCGTTCAGGGGACCGGGCACCGTCGAGTTGGATCCAGATTGTCTGCCCGGTGTCGCCGAGCCGGGTCGGGTGCGCCTCGCCGTAGAGCGGGAGGGGCCTGGGCGGAGAGGAGTACTCGCCAGACCGTTGCTTGAGGGGAAGTCCCAGCGACTCCTCCATGCCGTAGTAACCAACGCGCAGGAGCTCCTCGAGCCACTCCCGCGCGAGTAAACGCACGTCGGGGAGGCCGAAGGTCATGCCCCCGTAGAGGTCTTCGCGGTAGGCCTCCAGGTTGCCGTTCCACGGCGCATGATCCCACGGTCCTCCAGCACTTGCGACTGTCAGCGGATCCACCCTCGGTCTCCTCCTCAGTAGAGTGTCTTCAAGTCTTAGCCCCTACGATGTCGGCCGCTGTGAGTCAGCCATCTACGGACTCCGCGCTTTGCCTGGGACGGCCCCATTCTCGCCTCTCGCGTCCTTGAGCCTGGATGTCGAGTATCAGTTGGGCGAAAGCGTTCTTGCGCCTCGCTCGAAGTAGCGGAGTCCAAGCCGCCGCTTCAAGCCTATCCCGAAGATAGTCGTGATCTCTCCTATTGTCCTTCGTCATTCTTCCCCTGCCCCGTCTACGTTTCCCGTTTAGTCCGTCCGTGTTGTATCATATAATATACATAGGTTTAACATATACAATCAAAAGAGGTCCACTATGCCAGGCGGGGTCCGTATCGGAAGGAAGCTCAAAGAGGTTCGCATCGGAAGGCTGCTGACGCAGGAAGAGTTGGCGGAGAAGGCGGGATTAAGTCCCAGCACCATCGTGAACATTGAGCGCGACCAGGCGGAGCCTCACTTCCGCACTATTCGGAAGCTGGCGGAGGCGCTCGACGTGGATCCGATCTCATTGCTAGGAGAGTAACTATGTCCGACATCGCTGGCCAAGGGCCGAAACGGATTGTGCTCTATGCGCGGGTCTCGACAGAGGAGCAGGTGAAGAGCGGCTACTCGCTGGCGCAGCAAATCGAGGCTTTGAGACAGTACGCCGCTCAAGAGGGGTACGAAATTGTCGAGGAGGTTGTGGATGCCGGGCGGAGCGGTGCGACGCTCGTCAGGCCGGGCATGGACCGCGTGCGGGACCTGGTCGCTGCGGGGGATGTGGCCGTGGTGCTTGCCCAGGATCGGGACCGACTCGTGCGGGAGCCTGCCTACCATTATCTGCTCAGGAAAGAGTTTGAGGAGCACGACTGCGAACTGCGCGCCCTCAACGACAGGGGCGACGCCACCCCCGAGGGACAGCTCGCGGAGGGCGTCCTCGATCAGATCGCCAAATACGAGCGGATGAAGATGGCAGAGAGGAGCCGTCGGGGCAAACTGCGCAAAGCACGCGAGGGTAAGATCATCGCAGGCCGCATGGCGAAGTATGGCTGGTGCAAGTACGGGTACAGGCTCAACGAGACTCGGGATGGTCTCGTCGTCGACGAAGAGGTCATGGCAGTAGTAAAACGCATGTTCCGCATGGTCGGCGTCGAAGGGTACCGCCTCTTCGCGGTCAAAAGGGCCCTGGATGCCGAAGGGATCCGTACCGCCACGGGCAAAAATCGCTGGTCGCCACAAATTGTAAGGGACTACATCCTGGACGACGCCTACAAACCACACTCCCACGAAGAGATCACGGAGCTCGTCTCCCCAGAAGTAGCAGCGAGACTAGATACCTCGAAGCGTTATGGTGTCTGGCGCTTCAACACGCACCGCCACCAACGCATGGAAGTTGCGGTCGAGAACCCAGACGGCCGCATCGTTCACAAAATCAGTGACCGTAGGATCCCCAGACCCGAGAACGAGTGGATAACGGTTCCGATCCCTAACGCCGGCGTCCCTCGTGAATGGGTCGAGGCTGCGCGGGAAGCAATAAAGAACAACCGTCGGGCATCCAACGCAGGCCGCAGGTTCTGGGAGCTCTCCGGCGGCATCATGCGCTGCGGAGCGTGCGGGTACGCGATGACTACCCATACGACAACGCCCAAGAAAGGGCGAAGCCGGTACTTCTACTACTACACGTGCCGCACTTACTACAAGAAGGGGCGAGACGTCTGCCCGGGAGGCATGTACACCCCGGCCGCCAAGCTAGAAGAACGCATCTGGGAAGCCCTGTGCGACACCCTCAAGGATCCCGAGCTGCTACGCGCCGACCTGGATGCCATGATCGAGCAGGAAAAGAGTGGCTGTCGGGGCGACCCAGACAGGGAGACCGCATTGTGGGCCGACAGGATCTCGGAAGTAGACCGCAAGAGGGCACGCTACCAAGAAATGGCCGCCTCCGATCTCATCACCTTGGACGAGCTGCGCTCGAGACTCGCGGAACTCGCCGAGACCCGGTTGACCGCAGAGCGCGAGCTCAACAACCTCAGGAATCGCCGAGAGTACGTGCGCCAGTTGGAGCAGGATCGGGACGCCCTCCTCGCCAAACTGGAGAGCGTCGCGCCGGAGGCCTTGAACGCGCTCTCAGCCGAAGAGCGCCATCAGTTCTACAAGATGCTGCGTTTGAGGGTGGTCGCTAACCTCGATGGCTCCTTCGAGGTTAGCGGGACTTTCGAGGAAAGCTTCGATCTCGAAAGCCTCGAGGTTTGTGTTTCTGAAGTATCACGTTGATCACCCTAAACCCCAAACTCTGCAACGCGAACCCGATGCTAAAGATGACGTGGTGCGTGCCGGTAACCCAGATGGTCCCGCCGGGCTTGAGGACGCGCCGGGCCTCCCTCAACCAGCGCACGTTGAACTCGTGATCCTTCTCGAACGAGCCGAGCGAGCGGTCCCACGCGCCCTTCTCCACGGGCTCCAGGCGACCGTTCTTCACCGTGACGCCGCCATTGGAGAGCCGGTACGGCGGGTCGGCGAAGACGGCGTCCACGCTGCCGGCGGGCATAACCCTCATCAACTCCACGCAATCGACCAGGTAGACGAGCGCGCCGGGCTCACCGTACGTCTCGAGATCCCTCAGTTCCATACGCATGTTTTAGGGCGGAGAGCCCCGGAACTTTAGAAGCGATTGACGGAAACGTTACTACAACATTACAGTGAAAGGACGAGAATCGGTCTGCCGGACATCGTGTACTGGCTTCTCGTGGCGCTCTTCCTGCTCGCGTGCGCGGCGACGGCGTTCTGGGCTTTTCTCTACGCGCGCGACGTGATGATCGGGATGGAGCCGCTGGTCGCCGGCCGCTACGGGAGCGGGGCGAGCCTGCGCCTGACCGCCTCGTGTTTGGGGGGGCTGGCGGTTACCTCGGGCATCCTGCTCTTCGGGCACTGCAAGAGGGCGGACCACTACGGCTCGCCCTTCGAGGTGTTCTTCAGGGTCGTGTTCGGCTTCTCCTGCGCGATGGCCGTCATCTGTTTCTTGCCTTCGCTCAGCTAAACGCGGTCGAAGACGATATCCTGGGCGCCCTGCCAGAGGGTTAGTTCGCCGAGGGGGCGGAGGTTCTCGTGCCCTTCGGTTATGGTGAGGAAGTGGTTGGCGGCCAGTTGGCCGGCCTTGCTGGCGAAGATGGTGCCGGAGTAGGGGAAGAGGATCTCGGTCTCGGAGACGCCGCCGGGGTAGAAGAGGATCTCGCCGGCCTGCGGCACGCTGGTGGGGTCCTCGAAGGGGACGCCGAGGTCGAAGTCGCCGAGGGGGACCCAGCAAGACTCGCCGCTCCACCTCACGTGGATGATCTTCTGCCGGTAAGGCAACAGCCCCTCGAACGCCTCGCAGGTCTTCGGGGATTTGTCTCTCTCCCACCGCGCGAGAAACTCGTGTGGGCCGGCAATTATGCGGAGGTCGGACATTAAGCCTTGCCGAGCATCCGCGTCACGACGGCGAGGTGCATCTTGAGGCCGACGATCAGGGCGTCTTCGTCGACGGTGAAGCGGGGATGGTGGTGCGGGGCGGCGATGCCCGCCTCCTCGTTGCCGGCGCCTACGAGGTAGAACGCCGCCGGCGCCCGCTCCCCGTAGGCCGAGAAGTCCTCCCCGCCCATGTTCGGCGGCATGACCTCGACGTTCGCTTCTCCCACGACCTCGCGCGCGGCCTCCTCCACCTCGCGCGTCACCCCGTCGTCGTTGACGAGCGGCCGGTAGCCGCGGTCGTAGGAGAACTCGTAGTCGGCGTCGTGAGCGGCGGTCACGCCCTTTACGACGCGCTCCATGATGCCTGGCATCCGGTCGCGCACTTCCGGGTCGAGGGTCCTCACGGTTCCTTCCATCTCGACCGTCCCGGGGATGACGTTGTGCGTGGTGCCGCCCTCGAAGCGGGCGACGGAAACAACGACGTTGGCGAGGGGGTCTGTCTCCCGGGCGACGACGTGCTGGAGGTTCGTGACGACCTGGGCGCCGACGGCGATGGCGTCCACGGTCTGGTGCGGCATCGCGGCGTGGCCGCCCTTCCCCTTGATGGTGACGTTGAAGATGTCGGGCGCGGCCATCATGGGGCCGTAGGTCACGCCGACCTTGCCGACCGGCATCCGCGACCAGAGGTGGATGCCCACGACGGCGTCCACGCCGTCCATGACACCTTTCTGCACGAGCTCCTCGGCGCCGCCGGGCATAAGCTCTTCGGCGTGCTGGAAGACGAAGCGGACCTCGCCGCTCAGATCCTCGCGCATACCCGAAAGCACCTTCGCGGCGCCGAGCAGCATGGCGGTGTGACCGTCGTGGCCGCAGGCGTGCATCACGCCGGGGTTTTGGGAGGCGAACTCGAAATCGTTCTCCTCCTGGATGGGCAGCGCGTCGATGTCCGCCCGAAGGGCCAGCGTGCGGCCGGGATCAGAGCCGACGAGGCGGGCGACGACGCTGTTCTCCGTCGGGCGCGAGATCTCCAACCCCCCGAACGACTCCAGCGTCTCGCGGACGAAGCGGGCGGTGTTCTCCTCGTGGAAGGAGACCTCCGGGAAGCGGTGGAGGTGGCGCCGCCACCCGATCACCTGCTCACGGACGTCGCCTGCGCGGGAATCGAGCGTTGCGGTCGCGATGGTCGCCCCCTTCCGGGTCAGATTTTCCCTGCCAGGCTGAGTACGGCGGAATATAGGACTTCGCAGCCGGCTTCGCAATCCTCCCGGCTGCTCCACTCTTTCGGGTTGTGGCTGACGCCGTCGCGGGACCGGACGAAGACCATGCCCATCGGGCACAACCCGACGACGTGCATCCCGTCGTGCCCGGCCCCGCTCGGCAGTGAGACGGGGCGCATCCCGTTCTCCTCGCACGCGGAGGAGATCTCGGCCCTGACCTCCTCCGAACACGGCGCGGGCGGGAGGCGCTGCAACTCCTCGAACGCCAGCTCCACACCGCGGCGCTCGCATACCTCTTTTGCCCGTCCCCGGATGCGCGCCTCGACCACGTCGCGCGCGGCCTCGTCGATGTCGCGCAGGTCGAGCGAGAGGTCCACTTGGCCCGGGATGATGTTGATGCCGCCTGGCCTCGCCTCGATCTGGCCCACCGTCCCGACGGTAGATCCGGTCGATGCGGCTTCCTCTTCCACGATGCTCGCAACCTCGGCGGCGGCGGCCAGCGCGTCCCGGCGGCCCTCCATCGGGGTCGTGCCGGCGTGCCCGGCCTCTCCCGTGAACGAGAGGCGCAGCCACACGGGTCCCGCGATGCCGGTGACGACGCCGACGGGCAGGTCTTCGTTCTCGAGGACCTTGCCCTGCTCGATGTGGAGCTCCAGGTACGCCGCCAGGGAGCCGGGCTCGCGGGCGGCCTCGCCGATTCTGTCAGGGTCGAGGCCCGCGTCCCGCATCGCTTCGGCAACGGAAACGCCGTCCCGGTCCTCTTGACGCAGGTCCTCCCGTGAGAGAGCGGCGGTGAGCGCGCGGCTGCCGATCATGCCGAGCGAGAAGCGGGCGCCCTCCTCGTCCGTGAACGCGACGACCTCGACCGGGCGCTCCGTCTCGACGCCGCGTTCCTCCATCGTCTGGAGCACTTCGATCCCCCCGAGCACACCCAGCGGACCGTCGAAGTCGCCGCCGTTCGGGACGGAGTCCACGTGTGAGCCGACCAGGACGGCCGGCGCGCCCGGGTCCCGGCCTTCGCGACGACCGAACAGGTTGCCGGCGGCGTCCTCGCGTACCGAAAGTCCGGCCTCTCCCATGTAGGAGGCGACGAGGTCTTTGGCGGCGCGTTCCTCCGGGGTGAACGAGAGGCGGGCGACGCCCCCCGCGTCCTGGCGCCCGATCTCCGCGAGCTCCGAGAGCCTCTTCCACAACCGCGAGCCGTCTACCATGATCCCCCCGCCCGAAAACCGTCCGACGCCCACATGCTAGCGCGGAAGTCGGGACGCGGCTTCGGCCCACCTCTCAACCTTGCGGCGTCTCCAGGGGAGAGACTATCTCGTCCTGCGTCGCGCCGAAGCGGTTCGGGCCGTCCGTCCCCCGTTGGAGGAGCAACACCAGGCCCAAATAGATGTTGTAGATCGGGATTAGGAGGGTGAACCAGTAGTAGCCCGAGTGGTCTATGTCGTGGAAACGCCGCACCGTGACGCAGACCTCGCTCACCGCCGCGGCCAGCAGGAGGGTCGGGAACACCACCCCCGCGACGCCGTCAGTCGGGAAGGCGTTGATCGCCGCCAGGCAGAGGCCCAACACCGCGAGGTCGACCAGGCCGTGCAAGAAGTAGTGCAGCCGGCCGGTGCGGCCCTTTATCGAGAACAACATCCTGAGCATTTTCATCTTGTCTCCTCCTTCACGAAAACAACCCACCGAAGCGGTCGAAGCCCGGCGTCACCGGACGTACCCGGTCCGAGGGCTACCTGCGGACGACGAGCGTCCTGGCCGCCTGATCCCCGAAGCGTTGGTTTCTCGGGGAGATCAGGGCCGCGATAAAGGCGACGAGGTAGAAGAGGCTGGCGTCGACGAGGCGCACAAGGGCCCTCACAGCGACGGCTCCGGCGCCCGGGACCTCGCCCGTGTTGCGCCGCACTACCCTTATGCCGAAGACGATCTTCCCCACGGTCTGTCCGCGCCACGCCTCGAGCAGGCCGCAGTAGAAGAGGTAGGTCAGGACGAAGATCCAGAACGGGAACCCGTCGAGGTTGAACTCCACCCGCCCGCCGCCGATTGTGTACGTGCCGAACGCCACCGACATCCCCAAGAACACGGGCGCGAAGAGGACGCCGTCCACGAGGGTGGCCCCGATCCTCCTGCCCACCCCCGCGATGCTCTCTGAAGGTACGCTCTCGGCCCCTGGTTCTCTCGCCTGCTCCCGGTCCTGCCCCTGATCCCCGTGTACCCCCACGCCGGCCTCCTCTCGCTCTGGTCGGTCCATCCGACGGACAAGATACCCGCCGCCGCGACGAAGGGTGCCACCCAGACGACCCCTCCTACCCGACCGAAAGTATCGGGACCGCGGGTTACTGAGGGTCCCGGTGCTTCGTCCGCTACGATCCCAGGCGGATGATGCCGCGTTTGAGGGCCTCGGTGACGGCGGAGGTGCGGTCGCGGGCGCCGAGCTTGTCGAAGGTGCGGAAGAGGTGGCCTTTGACGGTGGTCTCGCTTATCCAGAGTTTTTTGGCTATCTCTTTGTTGCTGACGCCCTGGGCGACGAGCTCCAGCACCTCGATCTCGCGCGCCGTCAACGCGTCCACGCCGGCCCCTTGCATCCGGCGGGTGAGCCTGGCGGCGACGGCCGGGGAGAGGTGCGACTGGCCCTCCGAGACGGCCCGGATGGCCCAGAAGAGCTCCTCTTTCGGGGCGTCTTTGAGCAGGTAGCCGCCGGCCCCGGCCTCGATGGCCCGCAGCACGTCGGCATCGCTCTCGTAGGTGGTGAGGATGAGGACGCTCGTCTCGGGGCGGACCTCCCGGATCCTGGCGGTGGCGGCGACGCCGTCCATCTTCGGCATCTGGAGGTCCATGAGCACGACGTCGGGCCCGAGGCGGCGCGCCTGCTCGACGGCCTCCTCGCCGTCGCGGGCCTCGCCGACGACCTCGAAGGAGGACTCCGCGGAGAGCATGTCCTTTATGCCGGCGAGAACGACGGGATGGTCGTCGGAGACGAGGAGGCGGATCTCGGGTGTCTCGGGCATCAGGCCTCGGCTTTCGTTCGTGTGGGCTGCGTCCATGCTGTGCGGGTGGGGTGGATCTTACCGGGAGCGTCGTACCAACGGCTGTAGCGGGCCTCGCGGGTCACGCTTCGGCCCTCAACCCTTCGCCGTTTTCAGATGCCTGCGATCTGAAACCCGAAGCCTCCGCCGGCACCTCCACAGTGAGCGTCGTGCCTTCGCCGGGCGCGCTCTCGACGCGCAGGACGCCCCCGCGCTCCTCGATGCGGTCCCTCATTCCAGGGAGGCCGAAGCCGCCGGAGGCGCCGTCTTCGGTGCCTTCGACCTTTTTGCCTGGGTCGAATCCCCCGCCGTCGTCGCGGACGTCGAGCACGGCCCGGTCGCTCATGTAGGAGAGCGAGAGCATGACGCGGTCCGCGTCCGCGTGCTTGCGGACGTTGTGCAGCGCCTCCTGGGCGACGCGGAGCAGGTCCGCCTCGGCCCCGGTGGAGAGCGGGATCGGCTCGCCGTCGGCGACGGCCTCCGCTCGCGTCCCCGTCTCCTGCGCGAAGCGGCGGGCCAGGTTCTCCAGGGCTTCGGGGAGCGTGGCGTTCTCCAGTTCCTGGGGGCCGAGCGCCTTCACGAGGCGGCGGGCTTCGGAGAGGCTCTCGCGGGCCGTGCGCCCTATCTTCTCGTCGCGCAGCCGGTCAGCCTCCGGGCCGGTCTCGCCGTCAGAGGCCTCCAGGTTCATCACGATGGAGACGAAGCCCTGGGCGAGGGTGTCGTGGATCTCGCGGGCCAGCCGGTTGCGCTCGCGCAGGGTGCCGGCCTCCTGCCCGATCCTGCGGGCCTCCTCGACGAGGCGCATGTTCTCGAGGGCCAGGGCCGCCTGCGTCGCGACCGTGGAGTAGCGGCGGATCTCCCCTCCCGAGAACGGCCGGAGGCGGCGGCGCGAGGCGACGGTGAGCAGCCCGATCTCCTGCTCCCCAGGCGCGACGAGCGGCGCCACGAGCAGGGCGCGAACGCCGGCTTTCCTCCAAACCCCGCGCTCCCCTTTCGGCAACGCGGAGGTCTTCATCACGATCGGCGACCTTCCCCAAAGCCGCGCCAGCGCGGGCACCCGGTCCGCGTCCAGGGTCCCCCTCGGAGGCCCATCCCGGCCGCTCGAAGGCCAGTCCTCCAGCAGCTCGAATTTCGGGTTCTCCCCGTCCGACGTCTTCTCCCAGAGCGAGAGGCCGGCGGTCCCCCGGCCGGCGAGGTGGGGGCCGACGGCGGCGAGCAGATCGGCCGGCAGGCGGGCGCCCCCGATCCCGCGGCTCGCGCGCACCAGCGCCTCCCGGCGGGCGATGGCCGCCCGCGCGGCCACGCCCCCAAGACGCGCGAGCTGGTCAGCCACGTCGCGGACTT
>CAXUFZ010000014.1:0-25393 GCA_964250345.1 uncultured Rubrobacteraceae bacterium | reverse complement strand
ACCCCGACCCCGACGCCGCCGCGGCCTACGACGCTATGGACGTCCCCGCCCTCAAGCAATCTCTCGCCAGGGGAAACCGTGAGGAGGAGGGGCGTCTCTTCTACGTCGCCTGCACGCGCGCCCGCGACACCCTCACCCTCAGCCGCTCCCACTACTACAGGGACAACGTGGGGGCCAAGAAGCCGGGCGCTTTCTGGGAACTCGTTCTCGACGCGCCCGGAGAGTGCGCCATCCGCCTCGCGCCCGAGCCGGACGTTCCGGATCAGAACCCGAACCTCGGCGGGGAGGGCGGGCGCGAGGAGCGTACACCCGATCCCTGGCCCCTCACCGCCACCGCCGGGGACGACGACGCCGGGGTCGCGGACGGGCTCGGCGTGGAAGGTTGGCAGGACGAGCTCTCGGACCTTCGCCGGGACGTGGAGAACATCCCCGAGACGTCGCGCCCGAGGCACGTGTTGCCGTCCCCGCAGACCCACTCGCCGAGCTCGCTCATGGAGCTTGAGACCTGCGCGCGCCGCTACTACTACACGCACGTCTTTCCCGTCCCGTACAGCTCCGGCAGGATGGAGGAGTCCCAGGACTACGGCAGCGCGGTGCACGCCTGGATCGAGGCCGGCATGGTCGGAGATCCCCCGAAAGCCGAAAACGCCTTCGACGCCGCGGGCAACGGCGCGGTCCGCCGCGGGCCGGTCGGGGAATTCGGCGACACCGAATACGGGGTCAGGGCGTCTTCCTACCCCTTGCACGAGGGCCGCGAGTTGCCGGAGAGTGGACCGGCGCGGATGGTGGAGGTCCCGTTCGCCGTCGAGGTTGGGGGCGCGGAGGTGCGGGGCAGGATCGACGCCGTTTTCCTCGACGCGGACGGCACCGTCCACCTCGTAGACTGGAAGACCGGCCGCCCACGCGACGCGTACAAGAAGCGCCTCCAACTACCCCTCTACGCCCTCGCCGCGAACAGGCTGTGGGGCGTGCAGCCCGGAAAGATGCGCCTCGCCTACGTCTTCGTGCCGGGCGGGGAGAAGGTCGAAGTGACCCAGGGCGAAGACTCCTTGGAAAAAGCAGAAGGACGCGTCCTCGACGCGCTGGAGACCATCCGGGCCGGATCGTACGGACCCACGCCCTCGCGCTACGCCTGTTCACACTGTCCGGTGTTCGGGGTGGGGATCGAAGGATGCCCCACGGAGGTTCCGGGAGGATGACGCCCGCAACGTGCAAAGCCCTCATCGTGGTCGTCTCCAGGACGGAGCCCATCGAGCTTGCGGTCGAGAAGTTCCGGCCCGAGGTGGTCGGCCTGATCCTCTCCCAAGACATCCTCCCGCCCGTGGTCATGAAGGTCCAGGAGCTCGGTACGACAGAGTTCCTGTACCGGATGGTCGATTCCCCGATGGAGATAGGCGACTCCTTCGAACGCTTCGAGCACCTGCTCGCGGAGCTTGAGGGCATGGGGTACGTCCCAGAGGACGTGATCCTCGACGTCACCGGCGGCACGACCCCGATGCGATTCGGCGCCGCACTAGCAGCCATGTCGCGCAACATGGGGATGGTGCATCAGCGGGTGCCGCAGAGCTTTGTGGACGGCGAGTGGAAGCTCGATCCTTCGGGGCAGCGCGAGATCATGCCGATGAACAACCCCCTCGAATCCACCGGCCTCCTGCGCCAGGACCAGGCCGTCCAGCTCTTCAACCGCCGCGACTACGCAGCAGCAGCCCTCGTCTTCGAAGACATCTTGCGCAAGGTGAGCGGCGCGGAACGCCGCCACTACTACCAGGGCCTCCTCGCCCTCGCCCGCGGCTACGCGGCCTGGGACGTCGCCGACTACTCGACCGCACTAGATAACCTCCGCAAAGCCCGCGAAGAGCTCGCGTCGGACTTCTCCGAGCCCGCGCTCGTGGAGAGGGCCGCGGGCCTCACCGAGACCATAACCTCGCACCTCTCGTTCCTTGGCGGGGTTCGGGGCAAGCTCTCCATCGAGAACGTGGTGGACATGGTCGAGAACGCCAGGCGGCGCATCGTCGACCAAGGCCGCCACGACGACGGCGTCGCACGCCTCTACCGCGCCATCGAGATGTGGCACCAGTGGCGCTTGCAGGAAAACAACGCCCTCTCCACCACGGGCCTGAACTGGGGGAAGGTCTCGGAAGAGGCGCGGACGGCATTCCTCGAAGCGACGGGATTTACCGAGCTGCCTGATGACCTCGATCTCACCCGCGCCCGCGCGCTCGACCGCATCCTGAACGGCGGAATAGCCGAGGACGACAATGCTTTCAGGGATCTACTCCAGAAGCGCAATAACTCCATCCTGGCTCATGGGCTGGAGCCTATCGGGGAAAACTCCGCCGTGGGGTTTCTGGAGTACGTGGACACGGTGGTAAACCGGCCGGAGATCACAAGCGCGGCGCGGCACGCCTGGCTCAGGGAGCTGTGAGGCGCGGGGCTCTCCCGGCTCGTCAGGCGGCGGACGCCCTACTTCAGCACGCCCTCGCGTTTCTCCTCTTCGTACAGGCGCTCGACGACGAACTCCTTGAGCAGGGTCTGGTAGCCCTTGTTCTTCTTCTTCGCCACGTACTTGAGCCGCCCCAGCACGTCGTCGTCGAGGCGCAGGGAGACGGGACGGGTCCGCGGACGGGGCGTGGGGAGCTCGTGCTCGGGGACCGGCTCCGCGTTGTCTATGAACGCCTCGCTCATGGAGTGCGTGGACCAGAACTCCGCCGCCTCCGCCTCTGTCATGTTGTCCGGGATCTCCTCCGGGCTGTTTATCTCGATCAGCTTCCTGTCCGTCATGCTCCTACCTCCCCCGGTAGCGCCGTCTCTCGCCATGGTCCGCGTCCCTGGCCGTTATCGGCCTCACCTTCGCCCCCCGCCGCGTGAAGACAACGAAGAGCACCCGTCCCGACTCCGCGGCCCCCACCGTCGCAAACCTCCGCTCCTGCGGCGTTTTGCGGGCCGGAACCGCCACCCTCTCGGGATCGAAGACAGCCTCCTCGGCCTCCCGCGGCGACACCCCATGCCGGGCAACGTGCCCGAGGTTGGCCTCGTCCCAGTCAAAGCCGTCGCCAGGGATCATCCGAGCCACGACGGAGTATAGCTGATGGTATATACGAAATGGGGGTGCCGGTCGTCCTCCATAAGTTCCTCTTATCGGATGCTTCTAGCCGTTCCTATAGAACGACGAGTCCTACTGCGGCGAGGTCGTGCCGCGCGGGGGTGTACCGGGAAGACGGCGGCTTTTCGGATGGTCGGGGGTGAAGGTATCCGAAAAGGTGCATACAATATTCCGGGCAGGGGATGTGGGAGGATCTGTATCGGGCACGCGGAAATAGCGTTCGGGAGGGGTGATTGGGATGTTCATAGGTAACGAGGTGTCGTCAAGTGTCGTTTCGGGAGACCGGGGAGGGCGCTATGGGTGAGCCTTTCCTGGATGGGACCTCGGCCTCGAAGGCGCGGTGGCGCGACCCGGAGGCGGAGAAGAAGGGCATTCGGCCGATCTATCGGTGGACGGGTCCCGGCAGGGACGGCCTGGAAGTGGTGCAAGGAGAGGCCGGGTCGAGGCCGAACACCGCGGCGGTGCGCGAGGTGTGGAAGGGCCGGCACGGGCACCGGGCCGCCCCGCTGCTCGTGGTGATCTCGTTGCCGGGCGACCGGGCCGTGGTGTGCGGGCCGACGGGGGACGACCCCCGCGTGGTGGATCTGGACCTCCGGCAGGCCGAACGGCTGGCCGAGGCCGCGATAGGCGAACCTACCCGGCACCTCGCGATCCGCTTTCTCGCGGAAGCCCTGGAGGGCGAACCCGACGAGCATCCGGGCCTGCGAAACAAGGGTCTGCTCGCCACCCACGAGCTGCTCTACGGCGTCCCGAAGAGGGAAGACTGGGAGGCGGCTACGGAGCGGTCCAGGCCGTTGATGAACCGGCGCGGTCAGGACCTCGTGCGCGGGCTGGGGTACGAGATAGATGCGAAGGGTTCGCATAGTGTTCTGCGGTCGTCCGAGGAGAGGGCGCAGGCGGTCGCGGTCTTTCTGGAGGATCGGGAGCAGCCGGATCAGCCCTCCCCGCGGTTCGAGAACCAGACGCCGGTCACGTACGCGCTCTCCCACGCCGACCGGGACAACATCCCCTGGGTCGTCGCCGAGAGGGGCGGCGGGGTCAGGCTGTACTCGACCTCGACCTCGGGGGCCGCGGGCCAGCGCGGGCGGACGGAGACGTTCGTCGAGTTGAACCTGCCGCTCTTGCCGACGGACCAGGCCGGCTACCTGGACCTGCTGTTCTCGTCCAGAGCTCTGGCCGAGGGCGGGAGCGTCGCCCAGATCCAGCACGCATCGAGCATCTACACCAGCGACCTCTCGGGGCGGTTGCGGGAGCGCGTCTACAAGCAGGTCGTGCCGCGCCTGGCCGTCGCGGTCGCGGAGAGCGTGGGCGGGACCTCAGAGAAAGACCTCGAAAGCCACTACCGCGCCGCGCTCACGATCCTGTTCCGCCTGATGTTCGTGGCCTACGCCGAGGACTCGCGCCTGCTGCCGCTGAACGTCTACGACGAGTACACCCGCAACTCGCTCAAGGCCATCGCCCGCGACCTGTCCCGCAGCATCAACGCCGGCCACGACCTCGGCTTCGACAACCCGCTCACCGAAGAGGTCGAACCGCACACCGATACATCGCAGACGTATTACTGGGATGATTGCAAAGCACTGTTCAGAGCCGTCAGGAACGGTGAACCCGCCTGGGGCGTGCCGGCCTACGGCGGCGGCCTCTTCTCTGATAAGGATGAGGTCAACCCGGTCGGCGGGATCATCGAGGGGCTCACGCTGACAAACGCGGAGTTCGGGCCGGCGCTGGCGGCCCTGATCGTGGACGAGAGCCCGGAGGACGAGATCGTCGGCCCGATAGACTTCCGCTCGCTCTCGGTGCGCGAGTTCGGGACGATCTACGAGGGCCTCCTGGAGTCCGAGCTCTCCGTCGCCGGGCAGCCGCTGGCGGTGAACAAGGACGGCGTGTACCTGCCCGCGGGGGACGGGGACAGGGTCGAGGTGGAGGCCGGGGCGGTCTACCTGCACAACCAGTCCGGGGTGCGGAAGTCCACGGGCTCTTACTTCACCAAGCCGTTCGCGGTGGACCACCTGATCTCCCACTCCGTCGACCCCACGCTGAAGGAACACCTGGACCGCGTGAAGGCCCGCCTCGACGAGGGCAAGGAGGCCGATGCCGCGACACTCCTCTTCGACTTCCGCGTCGCGGACATCGCGATGGGCTCCGGGCACTTCCTGACCGCCGTGGTGGACCGCCTCGAAGCCCGCTACAACAGTTTCCTGACAGAGCACCCGATACCGCAGGTCAGCAGGGAGCTCGACGGGCTGCGGGAGACCGCCAACGTGGCGCTCGGCCAGCTCGCCGACACCGTGGAGATAGAGAACTCGTCGTTGCTGCGGCGCCTGATCGCGCGCCGCTGCGTCTACGGCGTGGACCTGAACCCGCTCTCCGTGGAGCTTGCGCGGGTGGGGATGTGGATCCACACCTTCGTCCCCGGCCTCCCGCTCTCCTTTCTCGACCACAACCTCGTCGCCGGAGACTCCCTAACCGGCATCGGCACCATCGAGGAAGCAACCGCCGAACTGGTCAGCACCGGCGCGCAGGCTTCGCTCTTCGACGACCCTTTGCGCGAGGATCTACGCAAGGCCGAGGAGCCGCTGCGCCGCCTGGCAAACATAGCCGATGCGACCATCGCTGACGTGGCCCAGGCTCGCGAAGCCGCGGCGGATGTCGAAGAGGCTGTAGACGACGTCGCGGGGCTGTTTGATCTCGTCGTAGCCGCCCGAACGGGTGAAGTTCCGGCTCCGTCCATCACATCGCTCAAGGAGTTGCAGACTCTAGAGACGGCGTATGCTCGAGAGGTCGTCAAAGCGATGCGGGTCGTTCACTTCCCCGTCGCTTTTCCTGAGGTGTTCCTGCGGGAACGCTCCGGCTTCGATGTGATCATTGGCAACCCACCCTGGGATAAGGTTCGTCATGAGCCGCAGCAATTTTGGGCTGTTCGCGCACCCGGCCTGCTAGCTCTGAGTGAACCTAAACAAAAAGCCGAAATCGCTCGGCTGCGTCTCGAAAGGTCGCTTGACGCTCAGGCGGAGGTGCAGGAGGCAGCGAGTCGGGAGAAATTGCAAAGTCTGATAGATAGAGCTTTCCGACTTCAGGGACGCGGGCAACACGGACATCACGATTTTGCGAAGCTATTCGTGGAGCGAGCTCTGTCGGTTCAGCACGAAAAGGGAACACTAGCCTATGTACTTCCGCGACCAGCCCTTGTGCTGGGCGGCTGGACTGACCTCAGGAAAGCAATACTAGACGACTCCCGTGTGACTGTTTTGCAGGCACGGAACAAGCAAGGCTGGCTCTTCGACGAGATAGATTCGCGTCTGATGATAGCTTTGGTGATACGAAGCGGCGGTAGCGGGCCGGTCTTGGTCTGGCCCAGCGTACTTAGTGTCGAGCAGCTCCGCTATGCTTCGGTTGCAAACGCTATCAAAATGACGCGCTCCGAGATCGACGATTTGACAGATAAGAGCGTGGTGCCGTGGTTTGGATCTCCAAATGATCAAAAGGCTTTTGATGTACTACGCTCTTTTCCTCGTCTTGGCAGGCGCAATGGTTGGATCACAGGCTTTGCGGACAGTTCCCGGTGGGACTTCAGCACAACGGGCTCGCATAAACGCTTCGTGACGGACACTGAAACGCGAGACACGTGGCGGGTGCTAATGACACGTCACGTTGACGCTTACCGTGTCGCAGATGAAGACAAGTTTCGCCGGTTCGTTAGTCAGCCAAGAGACCTGTCCGAGTTGCGTCTGGGAATCGAGATGAACAATGGAATACCTAGCATCGGGGAAGACCATCCAATAATCGTTTATCGATATCCTAGTAGGAATGACGACGCCCGGACATTAATCGCTACGGTTCTCCCGAATTCAGGCTACATATACTCCAAAGGGTATGTGCACGGCGTTCGAACCTCGTCTGATACAGATCCGGAAGCCACTCTCGCGCTGCTCGGACTGATGAACAGCTTTATTTGTGATTGGTGGGTTCGGCGTTTCGTAGATAGGCACGTTACCAAGCAGGTCTTGGAAAGCATTCCTCTGCCTCGATGGAGCGAGAAGGATACTGGTGAAGTAGCGGGGCATGTTGCTGCATTGCTTATGCCGCACGGTATCGAGAAGATTGCAGGTAACCGGAGCATCACAAAGTACGTCAGTACCTCACAGTCCCCAGATGACCATGTCGTTGAGATAGAACATGCTGTTATGAGAGGCTTTGAGTTTACGAAGTCTGAGTTACGTAGCATCATGCAGGACTTCACAACTAAAGCTTGTCCTCCAGATCTGCTCGCCCGCCTCATGAAGGAGGATTGATTGGTGCCTCGGCGCTGCCTACCAAGCAATCTAGACTCAATAGAGATCACGGAGTGACCTTCAAGCCGGAGGTCGTCACCAACAAGAAGGGCGAGACGGTCGCCGGGGCGCTCGCGGGCTACTGGCAGGGTTTGCTGGACGGGATGAAGGAGGCGCCCGACCTCGCGAGCTCCACGGCGTACTTCAATCCCGGCGGGTTCGGGCTGCTGGCGGACCAGTTGGAGCGGGCCGGGCGGGTGCGGTTGATGATCGGGGCCGAGCCCGACGTGGCCGAGGACCTGGGCCGCCTGCGCCACCTCACCGGCGGCCACATGCCCGAGGACGACCAGCGAGTCCGGCTCGCCGAAGCCTTGCGCGAGCACCACCGGCTGATGGAGGAGGACCGGAACCTGATCTCCTTCACCCGCAAGGCCGACGAGCGCATCCTGCGCATGATCGAGTGGCTCCGCTCCGGCCGCGTCCAGACCCGTCTCCTCCGCCGCCGCTTCCTGCACGGCAAGGCGTTCATCGTCGAGACCGGCCACGACGGCGTCCTCGCCGGCTCCTCCAACTTCACCTACGCTGGCCTCGCCCGCAACGTGGAGCTGAACCTGGGCCAGTACCAGCCCGGCGTCGTTGGCGAGGTCATGGATTGGTACGAGGAGAACTGGGAGGCCTCGGAGTCCTTCGACCTCGCCGGGCTCTACGAGCGGCGCTTCGACGAGCACGAGCCGTACGTCGTGTACCTGCGGATGCTGTGGGAGCGCTACAGGGACGAGCTCGGCCGGGAGGAGCCCCGGATCGGGCTCGACCTCACCGGCTTTCAGCGGGACGGGCTCTACCGCGCCATCGAGTACCTCAGGCGCAACAACGGAGTCCTGATCGCCGACGGCGTCGGCCTCGGCAAGACGTTCCTCGCCGGGGAGCTGATCCGCCAGGGCGTCCACGAACGCCGCCAGCGGGTGCTCCTCATCGCCCCGGCCCCCCTGCGCGACGGCCCGTGGGAGCAGTTCCTGCGCGAGCACGACCTCAAGAACGTCCAGTGCGTCTCCTTCCAGCAAGTCGCCAGCGACCACCGCCTCGGCGCCGGTAAGGAAGACGTCCTCTGGTACGACCCGGACGAGTACGCGATGGTCGTCATAGACGAGGCCCACGCCTACCGCAACCCGGACAGAGACCGGGCCGCGACACTCCGGCAACTGCTCGCCGGCTCCCCCCCGAAGCAGGTCGTCCTCATGACCGCCACCCCGGTCAACAACAGTTTGTGGGACCTGTACTACCTGCTCACGTACTTTATCCGCAACGACGCCGCCTTCCTCGAAGCCGGCATCCCTTCCCTCAGGAACCACTTCAAGGAGGCCAACGCCGAGGACCCGGACGACCTCTCGCCGGACAAGCTCTTCGACGTGCTCGACGCCGTCGCCGTGAGGAGGACCCGTCGGTTCGTCAAGCGCTTCTACCCGAACGAGAAGATCCGGCGCGGAGGGCAGGAGATCACAATAACCTTTCCCCAGCCCGAAGTCCTGCGCGAGACCTACGAGCTCGACGGCCTCAGACCCGGCTTCTTCCACCGCTTCGCCCACGCCCTCGGCGCCGACGTAGAAGCCGAAAACAGCCCGCTCCCGTCCCCGGCGGACTTCGACTACGGCGAGCAGCTCACCCTCGCCCGCTACGCGCCGTCGGCGTTCCGCATCGGCTCCGACCCCGACACCTTCGAGCTCCAGGCCGCGGGCCTCCTCCGCTCCGGTCTCCTCAAGCGCTTCGAGTCCTCCGTCCACGCCTTCGCCCGCACCTGCCGCAAGATGGCGAGGAGCCACGCCAGGTTCCTCGAAGCCCTCGACGAAGGCTGGGTCCTCACCGGCAACGCCCTCGCCGCCTGGGACCGCACCGACTCAGACGAGTTCGACCCCGACGTCATCGCCGCGGACAACAAAGCCGGGGGCCGCCGCGACCCCGCCGCCAACTACGACATAGACAAGCTGCGCGAGGCCGTGCGGGCTGACCTGGACCTCCTGGAGGGTTTCGCCGAAGAGGCCGGCCGGGTCGAGAACGACGCAGACCCCAAGCTCGACGCGCTCGTCGCGGCCCTGGCGAAGATCTCGACCGAGGCCAAAGACGAGGCCGTAACGAACGACGACGAGCGGGACAAGCGCAAGGTCATCGTCTTCTCCTACTACGCGGACACCGTCGGCTGGATAAAGCAGCGGCTGGAGAAGGAGTGCGCGTCGAACCCAGACCTCGCGCCGTACCGCGGGCGGGTCGAGACCGTCACCGGCAGCAGCGGCGGGACGGAGGAGATCCTGTTCGGCTTCGCCCCGGTCTCCTCGCAGGCCCCGAAGGGACGGGCGGAGGACAAATACGACCTCGTCGTCGCGACGGACGTGTTGGCCGAGGGCGTGAACCTGCAGCAGGCGCGGCACATCATCAACTTCGATTTGCCGTGGAACCCGATGCGGCTCGTCCAGCGGCACGGGCGGATAGACAGGATCGGCTCCCCGCACACCCACGTCTTTCTGCGCTGCTTCTTCCCGAGCGAGGACCTCGACGCGTTGCTCGGCCTCGAAGCCGCGTTGCAGCGCAAGATCACGCAAGCCGCCAAGTCCATCGGCGTGGAGGGCGAGATCGTCCCCGGCTCCAAGGCCTCCGACCAGGTCTTCGCCCACACAAAAGAACAGATAGACGCCCTCGTAAGGGAAGACGCCTCCCTCTTCGAGCAGGCCGAAGACACCGGAACGCTCTCCGGCGAAGAGTTCCGCCGCGAGCTCGCCGAGGCGCTCGGAGACCCCCACTGGAAAAACTCCGTAGACAACCTCCCCTGGGTGGCCGGCAGCGGCAAGGCAACCAACGGACCCGGCGGCTTCGTCTTCTGCGCCCGCGTCGGCGACCACCCAAGACCCCAGTACCGCTGGGTCCCGCTCACCCCGTCCGGAGACGCCATCGAAGCGGAAGCCGTCGTCGAAGACACCCTGACCTGCCTCGGCAAGGCCGTCTGCGCCCCCGGGACCAGGCGGGTGTTGCCCGAAGAAATAGCCGACCTCGCCTACGACGCCTGGGAGGTCGCGCGCTGGCACATCCACGACCGCTGGATCGAGAGCACCGACCCCGCCAACACCCAGCCCGCCATCCCCAAACCCATGCGCGACGCCGCCGACCTCCTCCGCAACCATCCCCCGAAAGACCTAGCCACCGACCGCCTCCACAGGCTCCTAGACACCATCGAAGCGCCCTACGACACCCGCACCCAGCGCATGATGCGCAGGACCCTCGACGAGCACGAGGACGCGCGCGAACGAGTAGCGGCGGTCGTAGACCTGGTCGACGACCTCGGCCTCGAACCGCCCGCGGAGGTCGAGCCGTTACCGGAGATCGACGAGGAGGACGTCAACCTCGTCACCTGGATGGCGCTCGTGCCCGGCAAGCCGGATACAGGAAGGAAATCATGAACGCGGACACCGCTACGCTCATAGACTTGCTGTCGAGCCAGAACCAGTACGTAGTTCCTATCTTTCAACGTTACTACTCGTGGAAGAAGAGCGACTGGGAAAATCTCTGGAACGAGGTGGAAGACCTGCGCAATCCGGAGCAGGAAACCGGGTCCCACTTCATGGGCTCTATAGTCCTCGATTCTCAGAAACAGAAGACGTTAGGCAAGCCCGCCTTCCAGGTCATAGATGGTCAGCAGCGTTTAATGACCTTCACGCTTCTGATGTGCGCCTTGAGAAACACAGCCAAGGAGATGGGCTTCGAGAAGCTGTGCGAGGCTATAGAAGAGACGACGCTGCTCGATCCGCACGAGGAAGGAAGATCCCGATTCCGGGTGTATCCACGCCACAGGGACCGCGAGCACTTTATGGCGGCCGTCGAAGGCAACGGTAAGACCGGAGGGCGCATAGCAGACGCTTTAGGCTTCTTTACGGAGCGCGTTCAAGACCTGAAGGAGGCCGAATCGGAGAAGGACCTGAGGAAGTTCTTTGACCTTATCAAGCGCCGCATAGAGTTCGTGCATATCATTCTTGAAGACGAGAACGCGTACGAGATCTTCCGCAGCCTGAACTCTCTGGGACAGCCTTTGAGCGAGGCTGACCTTATCCGCAATTTCGTGTTCATGCACGTGAAGCTCGATGACCAGGATCGCTTCGACGATGAGCTGTGGAAGCCTATAGAGCGTCACTTTGAAGACGGTGGCGGCCAGTTGGACGGGGGTTCGATTTCGCGGTTCTTCAGGGCTTTCCTGATGCGCAATGGCCAGTACACGAAGAAGGCGGCAACATTCCAGGATTTCGAGCGCCGCTACTCCGGAGTTGGGTTCGACCCAGAGAACCTGGCCATTCAGCTCAACTGGCACGCCGATCACTACGATGTCATTCGGGGCAAGGCCAGGCACGAGTCTGAGCACGTCGAGGCGGCGCTCTCCAAGTTGCGGGGCCTCGACGCTTCCACAACCCGTCCACTACTGCTCAACCTGCTACATCTTCGCGAAGAGGGCGACCTTGCGGACGAAGACCTCGTGCGGTGCGTTGAGATGGTGTGCGGCTTCATCCTTAGACGCTACGTGTGCGGCGAGAACTCGCGCGCGTACGGGACCTGGTTCGTGGTGGCGTGCCGGACGCTCGGAAGCCAGCCCGTCGAAGGGCTGAGGCGCTTCCTAACCGAAGGCAGGGAGTATCCGGACGACGCTCGACTCGAGCGATGCCTTGGCCGCTTCAATCTATTCCAGAGCGACTACGGACGCTACGTGCTCGAGAGGCTCGAACGCTCCTTCGACCACAAAGAGCCGCCGGACCTCTCGAAGGCGCAAATAGAGCACATAATGCCGCAGACCCTGAACGATGAGTGGAGACGAGACTTGGGCGTCGAACACGAGCGCGTCCACGCGGAGTGGCTCCACACACTCGGCAACCTTACCCTCAGCGCCTACAACCCGGAGCTGTACAATCATCCGTTCCGCAAGAAACGCGAGATGTACGCCGACAGCAACATCGCTCTCACGCGACGGCTGGCAGATAGGCAGAACTGGGGCGAAGAGGCTATACGTGCCAGGGTCGTCGAGCTCACCGGAAGAGCGAAAAAGATATGGACCGGAGCGTAGACGCGACCCTACTGCCAACCCCACAAAGTTGCGACGTAGTGTTCTAGGTGACCTGAAACGTCCTGCGAAGAGGAGGTCACATGTTTGGGCCAAGATCGAAAGAAGCAGAACCCAAGGGTCGCTATTACGCTGAGCTAGTACATGGACCGGTGGACCTCCAGGGTTTAGACAGAAAGAATGAAGCGTCGCTCTACACGGCCCGCGCAACCAGCTATCAGAGGGACGTACAGGAGGCGCTCAACCGCGGGGCACAACATGGCTGGAAACTCATCAACGTCACTTCTCCCGCGTCGTTCCAGGCCATGCAAGCAGGCAACGCTTTTGGCGCGATGGCCCCGACGCTGCTCTTCTGGGACATCGAAGGCTAGAGGTCGCGCCACGAGAGGAATGTGAGCATGGGAAGAAGTCGGACATCGGAGGAACACCCGATCGGGGTAGACTTTATCGACGAGAGATCATTCGGGCTGCCGGGTAGGCTCGGCATGACGATCCTTCCTGGCGTCAAGGACCCTGGGCGCTGGGACCGTGACCTCTCCTCCGACCTCCACCGGCTGAAAGAGCATTACGGGGTTAATGTGCTCGTCAACCTGCTTGAGCGCGAGGAGTTCGCGCGGTACGGGGTTCCAGACCTCTTGGAACGGTCGCACGAGGCCGGGCTCGAGATCGTTCACTGGCCCATAAGGGACGTCAGCACTCCGCGCAAGGCCCAGACTGAAGAATACGCGGACCTCATCTCTCGTATCTTGGACCTGCTTCGGGATAGGAAGACCGTCGTCGTTCATTGCCGAGGTGGTCTCGGGCGCACGGGTACGGTGGCCGCATCGGTGCTCGTAGCCCTCGATCAAGATCCGGACGAAGCGGTCGCGCTGGTCCGTCGGGTGCGCAGCGAGCGCGCCGTGGAGACACCCGAGCAGGAAGAGTACGTCCGCCAGTTCGCGATTAGGCTCAGAGAAAAAGACCACCCCCGTGAACACAGCGACCGTGGGCGCGACGGTGGACGTGGCGTCGGGCGGGAGCCGACCCAGATCGAACGCTACCGTGGCTGCCTCCTCGGGCTCGCCGTCGGCGACGCCCTCGGTACCACCGTCGAGTTCAAGACCCCTGGCTCCTTCCGCCCTGTGGAGGATGTCGTCGGCGGAGGACCGTTCGGACTCAGCGCAGGCGAGTGGACCGACGACACCTCGATGGCGCTGTGCTTGGCCGAGAGCTTGATGGAGAGGCGAGGCTTCGATCCGGCCGATCAGCTGGAGCGGTACGTGGACTGGTACCGCAAAGGTCGCATGAGCGCGACAGGCGAGTGCTTCGATATCGGAAACGCTACCAGAAGTGCCCTTGAGCGCTTC
Source organism: uncultured Rubrobacteraceae bacterium (assembly GCA_964250345.1). Lineage (GTDB taxonomy): Bacteria > Actinomycetota > Rubrobacteria > Rubrobacterales > Rubrobacteraceae > Rubrobacter_D. The sequence goes on along the minus strand of CAXUFZ010000014.1, from coordinate 11,587 downwards.
GAGAAGACAGGCGAACCTTACGCCGGCTCCCGGGACCCCAGGATAGCCGGCAACGGCTCGATCATGCGCCTGGCCCCAGTTCCCCTCTTCTACGCTCGCGGTCCGCTAGGTTACGCTGCGGAAGAGCAGGGCTCGGAGGCGATCGAGCGGTGCGGCGAGAGCTCAAAGACCACCCACGGTGCGGAGAACTGCGTCGACGCCTGCCGCTACCTCGGCGGTCTCATCATCGGCGCCGTCAACGGGGCGAGCAAGGACGACCTGCTGCGGGAGCAGTACTGCCCTGTCAGTGGCTACTTCGGCAACATGCCTCTGTCTGAGGAGGTGGCCGAGGTGGCCTCGGGCTCCTTCAAGGACAAGGAGCCGCCCGAGATCCGGGGAACAGGATACGTCGTAGCGTCGCTCGAGGCCGCCCTCTGGGCCTTCCACAAGAGCGATTCGTTCGAGGAGGGAGCGTTGCTGGCGGTCAACCTCGGGGACGACGCCGACACGACGGGTGCGGTCTACGGCCAGCTCGCCGGTGCCTACTACGGTGAGGAGGGCATACCGTCCCCCTGGCGCCGTAAGCTCGCCCACCGCCTCCTCATCGAGCGCTTCGCCGAGCAACTCCACGCGTTCGGCAAGGATCTGGACTGGGGCAGACTCCTGGCTTACTTGCCAACCTTCGAGCGCCCAGATTACGATTTCACTGATCGGAGAGCGTGGTCGACCGAGGCGATGGAGTTTGCATGGGCACTCCACGACATAGGCCTGATCTTCGACTTCGATTGGGGCGGCTGGCACGAACGGGCCGAGCCGTTCTTCGACGATCCGGGGGCCGTCGCCGGAGCGGACGAAGCGGTTTTGAGGAGGCTGCTCACCCTTCACACGCGCAGGGAGCGCTTCGACGAGGACCACCTCCTCGAAATGTTCCGCTCCGGTCATGTCTCTGCCATCCTGCGCCGGGCGAAGGAGCTGCGGCAAGGGGGCGGGACCCGATAAGCAGGTAGGTTAGGCCACCCAAAGGCCGACGAAGGAGGAAATAAATTATGTCCGTCGAGCTGTTCCTTAGCTACGACGAGCACCTGGACTGGCTGACGCTCATCGAGTTCGGCCGGGTCGAGAACGCCCAGCCTTCCGACCACTGGCGTGGAGTGAGCGAGTCTTTCGGGTTCGTGTTGGACGGTCCCGATGGTAGAGAGGTAGGGTTCAAGATTCTCGGGCTCTCGACCTTCGATCCCGAAGACCCGGAGGTCGAGGAGATCTGGTCCGGCCCGACCTTCGACGTCCCGGTCCTCGGCCTGAAGGACTCGACGGCGGGTGAGATCGTGCTGGCCGCTCGCCCATTTCTCGGTGGGCGCAGCACGGTCAACCGCCTCTACTTCAACGCCGCGATGGGGGAAGAAGGGGAAAAGGCGGAAGAGCTCTGGCGCTACTGTCTGCAGGCCGGCGACCTGATGGCCCACTACGGCCTCGGCTATACGCTCTACGAGCTCGAACGCTACCGCGAGGCGTACCGTCACTTAAGGGCTTACACGGAGCTGGTGCCGGCCGACGGCTGGGCGCGGTGCTGGCTCGGAAAGGCCTGCGGGGCGATGGGGGACTTCCCGGAGGCCCGCTCCTCGTACCTCGAAGCCATCCGCCTCGACGGCGAAGAGACCGACGCCCCCGCGCTGATGGCCGATCTCGACCGGAGGCATCCAGGTTAGACCGTTCGGCCATAGCCGCGAGGGGAGACAGCGGAGAGAAAGCTACGGGCGCAAAGACTACTCGCGCGAAGGACGACCCATCCTGCCTTGCCGCGACTATGTTTCCCGCTTCTGTGCGGCAGCATGACCTGCGCTAGAGTGGCGATGTCGTAGAGGGATAGGGGAGGGCGCCGTGCCGGAAGTGCGGGCGAACGGGATAAACATCAACTACAGGATCGAGGGCGAAGGCGAGGAGACAATCGTCTTGGTCAACGGCCTGGCCGACGACCTGGAGAGCTGGGCGTTTCAGATGGATGATCTCATCGCGGCCGGCTTCCGGGTGCTCCGCTTCGACAACCGGGGCGTGGGCCTTACGGACAGGCCGGAGGGTCCCTACACCGCCAGGTTGCTCGCCGAAGACACGAAGGCGCTCGTGGACGCGCTGGGGCTGGTGGATTTCCACCTGGTGGGCGTCTCGATGGGCGGCATGATCGCCCAGGAGTACGCGCTCGCCCACGGCGAAGACCTACGCTCCCTCGTCCTGGCCTGCACCTACGCCGCGCCCGGCCCCTTCTGCTCGCGTATGTTCGCGATGTGGGCGGACCTGGCGCCCGCGATGGGCGTCCCTTTCGTGATGCGCGACGTCGCCCTGTGGGCCTTCACGGTGCCGTTCTTCGAGACCCGGGAGGACGAGCTCAGGGAGTTCGAGGCCGAGTTCGCCGCGTTGCCCATGACGACGGAGGCCTACCTGGCGCAGCTGGCCGTGATCCAAACCCACGACGCCACAGGACTCCTAGAAGGGATCCGGGCCCCAACCCAGGTGCTCGCGGGCGAGGAGGACATCCTGATCCCCACCGCGCTCTCCCACCGCCTGCACGAAGCCATCCCCGGCTCCGAGTGGACGACCACCAAAGGCGGACACGCCTGCCTGTGGGAGCACCCCGAACCCTTCAACCGGGCCATCCTGGAATTCCTTCGGCGCCACCGGGCGTGACCGCTTCCGCCGGATCTCACCCTGCCTGCGCAAAAGCGGGAGCGACAGCCTGGGGATCAGGCCAACCTTAAGCCTCCTGCTCCTTGAAGTGCCTGGCGACGACCTCCTGGTGGTTGCCGCACTCGGAGCAGGTGAAGGGGCGGACCTTGCGGGAGGAGTAGGCGGGGACGATGGTGGTCTTGTCGAAGTCGTAGACGAAGCCGCAGTTCTCGCACTTCTGGCGGAAGGTCACCACTATACCGTTCGTTCGCACGATCTTGCCGCCCGTCATCTCTGCCGCCACGCCACGCCTCCGAAAGATACTGCCGGACCTCGTGCCTCTATTGTAAGCCCATCCATCGGAATATCTTGGAAAGAAGCACGCTCTCAGAGTCGAGGAAACCGTCTATGACGTCGTAGTGGTTCTTGCCGGGGAGGACGAGGCGCTCGCCCTGCAATCCTCTAGTTCTCCACGCCTCCAGAAAGCCCTCTGACTGACGCTTGAACTCGTCCGTCTCGTCCTCTCCGTAAGCGAGGAGCAGGGGAGGGGCCGCGTCCGGGACGTGGAGGATGGGGCTGTTTTTGTGGACCTGATCCCAGGTCAGCTGCAGCTTCGGCTGAAGGAACGTGTAGGGGAAGGGTGCCAGGTCGAAGAGGCCGCTGATGGCGGTGGCGCTCTTGATGACGTCGGACGGCAACCCGTACTCGGCCTCCCAGTCCGTCGCGAGCAGCATCGCGACGAGGTGACCGCCGGCCGAATGCCCGGCGACGTGGATGCGACCAGGATCGCCGCCGAACGATTCGGCGTTTTCGTGAACCCAGGCGAGGGCGGCGCGGGTCTGGCGCACGATCTCATCCATCGTCACCGCGGGACAGAGCGCGTAGTTCGTCACCACGGTCGCAACGCCCAGCGAACCCGGACCCCGCGCCACGAAGCCGAACTCCCGGCTCGTCCGCGCCCGCCAGTAGCCGCCGTGGATATAGATCAGGACGGGGGAGTTTTCTCCGACGGGGTAAAGGTCCGAATGCTCGGCGAGCGTCGGGCCGAAGGGGACGCGCAGGCTGTGGTCCCTCTCCGAACGGAGCAGGTCGCTCTCCCGCCCGTAGAGGTCGGCGTAGAAGCCCGCGTTCGGCACCGTGCGCTCGGGGTCGTACTGGGCGTCGAGCTCTTCCTGCGTCTCAAAGTCCCGGTAGAGCTTCACCGCCCCAACACCCTGCGCCACAACGGGCGCCGTTCGGACGATGCCGGAGAAGGGGGCCTCTCGGGCTCCCCGATCCCCGGAAGCCCGTGCTCCCGGCGGACGGCGTTCCGGCCGGCCAGGACTTGCTCGTCGGACCCCCAGCCCCCGCCGACCTCGTTTTTCAGCTGCTCTTCGATGGCCCGCAGCGACTCGCCCTCGACGCCGCCGAGCTTCGCGGCCTCGTACTTTATGCCGAGCAGGAGCGAGTTCTTATCTTCGATGCCTAGGCTCCGCTTCGCTTCGTCCGGGAATCGGGAGTCGTGAAAACCTCTGTGGAGTTTACGACTCCCGACTCCCGAAGCGAGCGCAGGCGAAGCCTGGGCGAGCGCCTCCCGACTCCCGACGAACGGGCGTTGGCCGCCACCCGGCCCCCGCATCACCCGCCGTAGGACTGCTCGACGCCGACGCGGCGCTCTTTCTTGAGCTCCTGGCGGGCTACGGCGGCGCGGTGGACCTCGTCGGGGCCGTCGGCGAGGCGGAGGGTGCGGGCGTTGGCCCAGGCGTGAGCGAGGGGGAAGTCGTCGGAGACGCCGGCGCCGCCGTGGGCTTGTATCGCCCTATCGAGGACGTTCAGGGCGGCGGTCGGGGCGACGACTTTTATCATGGCGATCTCCGCCTTCGCCTCCTTGTTGCCGACGGTGTCCATCATGTGGGCGGCCTTGAGGGTGAGGAGCCTCGCCTGCTCTATCTCTATCCTGGAGTCGGCGATCCACTCCATGACCACGCCCTGCTCGGCGAGCGGCCGGCCGAACGCCTCGCGCTCCTTGACCCGCTCGCGCATGAGCTCGATGGCCCGCTCGGCGAGGCCTATGAGCCTCATGCAATGGTGGATGCGGCCGGGCCCGAGACGACCCTGGGCGATGGCGAAGCCTTTCCCTTCGTCCCAGATGATGTTCGAGGCCGGGACACGGACGTCCTCGAAAGATATCTCGGCGTGCCCGTGCGGCGCGTCGTCGTAGCCGAAGACGGGGAGGGTGCGTTCGACGGTGACGCCCGGCGTGTCCATCGGAACGAGGATCATGGACTGCTGCTCGTGGCGCTTGGCCTCCGGGTCGGTCTTGCCCATGAAGATGCAGATCTCGCACCGCGGGTCGCCGGCGCCAGTGGACCACCATTTCTTGCCGGTGACGACGTACCCGTCCCCGTCGCGCTCGATGCGGCCCCTTATGTTCGTCGCGTCGGAGGAGGCGACGTCGGGCTCGGTCATGGCGAAGCAGGACCGTATCTCCCCGTCCAAAAGCGGCTTGAGCCACCGCTCCTTCTGCTCTCCCGTCCCGTAGCGGTCGAGGACCTCCATGTTGCCGGTGTCGGGGGCGTTGCAGTTGAAGGCCTCGGGCGCTATGGGGCTGCGGCCCATGACCTCGCACAGCGGCGCGTACTCCAGGTTGGTCAGGCCCGCGCCGTGCTCGGAGTCCGGCAGAAAGAGGTTCCACAGGCCGCGGCCCTTTGCCTCGGACTTCAGCTCCTCGATGATGGGGGGGATGCTCCAGCGTTCGCCGCGGGCCGTCGCTTCGGCGAGCTGATCCTGATAGGTCTTCTCGTTCGGGTAGACGAGGTCTTCCATGAACGCCTCGACTTGCCCGCGAAACTCCAGCACCTTCTCCGAGTGGTCGAAGTTCACGATGGATCTCCTTGCTCTAGGGTATCGACGCGCCCGAAGCCCCGGCCCCGCTCGTCCGCGAATCGGACAAAGACGGTGGAACAGACGCCGGAGAAGAACATGGGCGGCAGTATACAGGCGCGGTTTTCCCGGCGCGTCCGCGATCGGCTACCATGACGGGCCTATGAGGCTGGCTTCGGCGAAGATGGGAGGCAGCGAGGTCGCGGTCGTGGTCTGGGCCGGCCGGGCGTTGCCGATAGCCGGGATCCCCGACCCTGAAGGATGGCCCCCAGATCTCTTCTCCTTGATAGAGAACGGCAGGCTGGACGGCCTGCGCCGGAGGTGGGACGGGCTCTCCGAGGTCGAGTTGGAGGAGCTCTTGGTCCGGACCATTCCCATCGAAGACCTCGTCTACGCGCCCCTCTACCGCCGGCCGCGCAAGATCTGGGGCATAGGCCTCAACTACGTCGAGCACGCCGGCGACCTCGACGAGACCGCCCCCTCGGAGGAACCGGCCAGCTTCATGCGCCCGGACACGACCATCATCGGGCCCGGGGACGAGATACGCCTGCCGGACCAGTCCGAACGCGTCACGGCCGAGGCGGAGCTGGCGGTCGTCATCGGCCGGGAGGCGAGAAACGTCTCGGAGGAAGACGCCCCGTCCGTCGTCGCGGGCTACACGACCGTCCTGGACATGACCGCCGAGGACATCCTCCGCCGGAACCCCCGCTACCTGACGCGGGCCAAGAGCTTCGACACCTTCTTCTCCTTCGGCCCGCACCTGCTGACGCCGGACGAGGTGGGGGAGGTGGCCGGCCTGGAGGTCTCCACCGTCGTGAACGGCGAGGCGCTGCGGACCAACACGGTCTCCAACATGACGTTCTCGCCGTACTCCCTGGTCTCGTTCCACTCGAAGGTGATGACGCTGTTGCCGGGCGACATCATCTCCACGGGCACGCCGGGGGCCGTCGTGGTCCGGGATGGCGACGTCGCCGAGTGCAGGATAGCCGGCTTCGAGCCGCTCAAAAACCCGGTCGGGGGGTAGACGTGGACCTCGGCCTGGAGGGCAAGGCGGCGCTGGTGACGGCGGCGAGCAAGGGCCTGGGAAGGGCTATAGCCACCGAGCTCGCCCGCGAGGGTGCCCGGGTGGTCATCTCCAGCCGCGACGGAGAGGAGCTCGCCCGGGCGGCGCGGGAGATCGGGGAGCAGACGGGTTCCGTCGTCGAGCACCGGGCCTGCGACCTCACGGTCAAGGCGCAGATAGACGCCCTCATCGTCCACGCCACCGACCGCCTCGGCGGCATAGACGTCCTCGTCAACAACACGGGAGGACCTCCGATCGGGAACTTCGGTGACATCGACGACGAGGCGTGGGACCTGGCTTTTCGCCAGATCCTCATGAGCCTCGTTCGATGCGTGCGCGGCGTGCTCCCCTTGATGCGCGAACGCGGCGGTGGTCGCATCGTCAACGTCGCCTCGTCTTCCATAAAACAACCCATCGAGAACCTGATCCTCTCCAACACCTTCCGCGCGGGCCTCGCCGGGATTGCCAAGAGCCTCTCCATCGAGCTCGCCCCGGACGGCATCCTCATAAACACCCTCGGTCCCGGTCGCATCCTCACCGGCCGGACGGAGTCCGTTGACGCCGGGCAGGCCGAGTCGCGGGGCGTGAGCGTGGGGGAGGTCCGCGAAAGCTTCGAGGCGCGGATACCGCTCGGGCGCTACGGGACGCCGGAGGAGTTCGCCCGCGTCGCCGCCTTCCTGGCCTCGCCGGCCAACGGCTACGTCACGGGCCAGGCCATCCTGGTGGACGGGGGTATGGTCCGGGCGTTGTGAGGGTTGGATGGCGCGTCGGGGGTTTAGCGGCGAAGCATTTTTGTATAGAATGTAGATACGCATAGAAGGATGCGCCGGTTCAATTCCGTCGGCGTGGGGACGGGTGTAGGCGATCAGGGGGTTTGGTGTGGCGGCAGGTTCGGGGACCGGCAACGAGAGGGAAGATTCCGGGCGCGAGTTAGGGATCGTGTTCTACGCGACCGTCGCCATCTCGGTGGTGTTCGTGACTCTGGGCCTGCTGTTCACGGTCGGTTTCGGCGGGGCGCTCGCGACGGTGGCCGGCGGCATCACGACGGGGTTCGGGTGGATGTACCAGTTGCTCACGGCCTTCTTTCTGGCGTTCGCCGTCTATTTGGCGTTCAGCCGGTACGGCAAGATCCGGCTGGGCAGGCCCGACGAGAAGCCGGAGTTCGGACGCTTCGCGTGGTTCGCGATGCTCTTTCAGGCCGGGATGGGCATCGGGCTGGTCTTCTGGGGCGTGGCCGAGCCCCTCTCGCACTACGCCGAGCCGCCGCTGGGTCTGGCGGAGCCGAGGTCGGCCGGGGCCGCGGACCTGGCGCTCAGGACGGCGCTCTTTCACTGGTGTTTGCACCCGTGGGCGATCTACGCCGTGGTCGGGCTCGCCGTGGCGTACTTCAGCTTCCGGCGGGGGATGAACAGCCTCCGAATAAGCACCGTCCTCTACCCGATCCTCGGCGAGAGGGTGAACGGCCCCGTCGGCAAGGCCATCGACATCCTGGCCGTCTTCGCGACGCTGGTGGGGGTGGCGGGGTCGCTGGGCTCTGGCACGTTGCAGATCGACGCGGGCCTCAGCCAGATCTTCGGCCTCCCGAGCGGGATCGGGCTGCAGTTGACGATCATCGCCGTCACGGGGGTCGCCTACATGCTCTCGGCCTCCACACCGGTCGATAAGGGCGTCAACTTCTTGAGCCAGGCGAGCATCTACCTGGCGTTCTTCCTGGTCATCTACTTCATGGTCGTCGGGCCCACGCTGCTGCAGCTCAACGCGGCGACGCAGGGGATGGGGAACTATATGGCCAACATCGTCCCCCAGAGCTTCTACCTGAGCGCCTACCGGCCCGATGAGTCGGCGTGGCTGGGAAGCTGGACCATCTTCTTCTGGGCGACCTGGATCTGCTGGGCGCCGTACGTCGGGGCGTTTATCGCGAGGATCTCGCGGGGGCGCACCATCCGGGAGTTCATCGTCGGGGTGCTCGTCGCCCCGAGCCTCTTCAGCGTCCTATGGTTCGCCGTGTTCGGCGGCACGGCTTTTCAGATCGACGACAGGCTCGGCGGGGACATCAGCGAGGGGGCGGCGGCCAACCCGGCAGGCGCACTCTTCGAGTTCATCGCGCAGTTCCCGCTGGCGCTGCCCGCGTCGCTGCTGGCGATCTTCCTGGTCTGGATCTTCTTCGTCGCCGGCGCCGACGCCGGCACGATAGTCCTGGGCTCCATGTCCACGGGCGGCGCCCTGAACCCGAAGGTGTGGGTGAAGCTCACCTGGGGCGTCATCATGGCGGCGTTCGCGGCGATAATGCTCATAGCCGGCGCGGGCACGACAAGGGGCATCGACGCGATGGTGAACTCCCAGATCATCGCGGCCACCCCGTTCGGGGTCCTCATGCTCGCCATAGCCTACTCCCTCTTCAAGGCGCTCAGGACGGACTACCGCGAGGAGCGCAAGCAGATGCAGGACATCATGGCCTACGACGGCAAGGCCGACGCCCGGCAGGCGGAAGAGGCCCTGCGTCGACGCGAGGCCGGCGAGCCTGTGGGACAATCCGCGACGTCGGGCCGCGACGACTAGCGACGGGAGGGGAGAGATGACCGAGCAGCAGAGCAACCCGTTTCGGGGCTTTCTCGACATGGCGAGCGAGATGAACCGGATGCGCAACATCGGCGCCTACGGCCAGGAGCCCAGCCAGGAAGGCCAGGAGAGAACCCACGCCAACGCCTGGGTCCCGAACGCCGACGTGTTCGCGAGGGGCCAGGACCTCGTCATCCGCATGGAGCTCGCCGGTGTGGCCCCCGAGGACATCGACGTCTCCTTCCACGAGAACACGCTGACGGTCTCGGGCGAGCGCGGCCGGGACGTCGAAGAGGTGCGGTTCTACGTCCACGAGCGTTTTTACGGCGTCTTTCGGCGCAGCATGACGCTGCCGGCGGGCATAGACGAGGACGAGATCAGCGCCGAGTTCGACAACGGTCTCGTCGAGATCACCGTCGAGGGCGGCGCCGTCTCCTCGGAGCCCCGCCGCATCCAGGTCCGCAACAGGGCGAACTGACCGGGTTTCTCCAAAGCGGCGCCCATCAAGACTTTCCGGGCGCCGCGCGTTGATGTAACATTGCCGGCACGTTCCTGAGCCGCTTCGCTCATGGGGGCCTTCGGCCCGGGCGTGGCTCACGGCGTCCCCGCCGCGACGCTCTGTCGCATTCCCGCTTCGATCGGGAAAGACCTTACGGTCTCCTGTTACGTGCAATGCCTGTTTCTGTATAGACAAGGGACCAGAAAGGTCCGGGTAGCGATCGCTGAAGGGTTCAACGAGAGAGGGGTTCCATGGCGCAACAGGTACAGCGGAGGGAAGAGAGATCAGAGGTAGGGCCCGTGTTCTGGGTGTCGGCGGCGTTCGCGCTGGCCTTCATCCTGTGGGGGGTGCTCGCGCCCACCAACTTCGGCGCGGTGACGCAGGGGATCTTCGACTGGATCGTCTCCAATCTGGGTTGGTTCTACCTGCTCGCGGGGAACTTTTTCCTGGTCTTCGTGATCTTTCTGGCCCTCAGCCGCTACGGGAGGTTGCGGATCGGCCAGGAGGGCGAGAAGCCGGAGTTCAGCACGTTCGCGTGGTTCGCGATGCTCTTCCAGGCCGGCATGGGGCCGGCGCTTATCTTCTGGGGCGTGGCCGAACCGCTGGCCCACTACAGCGCGCCGCCATTCGGGCTGGCGCAGGCCGGCACCACGGAGGCCGCGCAGGTCGGCATCCAGTACACCTACTTTCACTGGGCGCTCCACCCGTGGGCCATGTACGCCGTCGTGGGGCTCGTGGTGGGCTACTTCAGCTTCCGCCGGAACGAGCCCGGCCTCATAAGCCCGGTCTTCAGGCCGCTCTTCGGTGACCGGGTGGACGGGCCCCTCGGCAAGACCATAGACGTGCTCGCCGTGATCGCGGTGCTGTTCGGCGTCGCCGTGGCGCTCGGGCAGGCGGGGCTTCAGATGACCGCCGGCATCGGGCAGACCTTCGGGACGCCGACCGGGGTGATCGCGCAGCTCGTCGTCATCGGCGTCACCACCGTGGCGTTCATGATCTCGGCCTCGACAGCGGTCGAGAAGGGTGTGAACTACCTGAGCCAGATCAGCATGTACGTCGCCGGCGTGCTGCTCGTGGTCTTCCTGATTCTGGGACCCACGGCCACCCAGCTCGGGGCGCTCACGCAGGGCGTGGGCGACTACTTCGGCGGCCTCGTCGGGATGAGCATGAGGATGAACTCCTTCAACCAGGACAACGCCTGGCTCGGCTCCTGGACGGTCTTCTACTGGTCGTGGTGGATCGCCTGGTGCCCCTACGTCGGCCTGTTTATCGCGAGGATCTCGCGCGGCCGCACCATCCGCCAGTTCGTCCTCGGCACCGTTATCGGGCCCAGCGTGGTGACCTTTATCTGGGTGGCCGTCTTCGGCGGGTCGGCGCTCTACCTCGACCGGACGCAGGGCGGCGGCATCGCCGACCGCGTGGTGGCCGACCCGGCCAGCGGCATGTTCGTCTTTCTGGAGCAGTTCCCGCTCTACCTGCCCCTCGCCATCCTGACGCTGGCGGTGCTCTGGATCTTCTTCGTCGCCGGCGCCGACGCGGGCACGATAGTCTTGGGCAGCCTCTCCACCGGCGGGCCGCGGGAGCCCAAGCGCTGGATCAAGCTCTCCTGGGGCCTCGCCATGGCGCTTATCGCCGGCATTCTGATCGTCGCCGGGGGACTGGGCGCGCTCCAGTCCGCCTCGGTCCTTACCGGAGCCCCGTTCGCCATCATAATGGTCCTCATGTGCTTCTCTTTCTTTAAACACCTCCGCGAAGAGACCCGCGAGATGGACCGGCAACAGGAGAGGGAGGACGTGGTCATCGGGGAACCGACCGCCAGCAGGCCGGTGACGACGGGCCAGGCCTTCACGGCCGAGGACCCGACGCAGGGCCAGACCAGGCAGTCCAACGTCGCCGATCCGGGGCCGGAGGGCCGATGAACCCGCGTAGGGTCCCGCTCCTTCTGCTGGCCGTGCTCGTCGTCGCGC
>CAXUFZ010000013.1:0-25583 GCA_964250345.1 uncultured Rubrobacteraceae bacterium | reverse complement strand
CACCTACGCCGACTGGCTGCCGCGCCTCGCCGCCTTCGCCGAGGCCGAGGGCCTCTCCCTCTTCTTCCTGGGCGCCCGTCCCGGCGTGGCCGAAAAGGCAGCAAGGAAGCTCCAGAGCTCCCACCCGAACCTGAAGATCTCCGGCGTCCGTCACGGGCATTTCGACCACGCCGCCGGCGGCCCGGAGAACGGGGCTGCCCTGGCAGAGATCAACGCGGCGGACCCCGACATACTCCTGCTCGGCCTCGGGATGCCCGCCCAGGAGCGTTGGCTGATGGAGAACCGGCGCGGCCTGAACTTCGGCGTCGCCCTGACCGGCGGGGCCGTCTTCGACTACGCCTCCGGCCGGCTCCGGCGCGGCCCGAGGGTCCTGACGGACAACGGCTTCGAGTGGTTGGCGCGCCTCCTCGTCGAGCCCCGCAAGCTGTGGCGCCGCTACCTCCTCGGCAACCCGCTGTTCCTGGCCCGCGTCCTGCGTCAGCGCCTGGGTCGTAGCCAACGCTTCCAGAAAAAAAGAGAAATGTAAGATATGTCCCTATAAATTTCTAGCCCGTTGTCCGATAATGCTCCTACTTACGAAAGATATTCTCTGGAGGGGGAATGCGCGACAACATACTGGGCTTTGCCGTCCTCGCGTTGGTCACAGCCATGATAGTCGCCGGGACCGGCGCGGAGGCCCAGGAGGTCCCCGCCGCGACGCAGAAGACGGGTGGGGAGGCCGTCGGGGCGTCGATCGTTCATCCGGCGGCGTGGAACGTCGAGCGGCAACCTTACACGATGGACCGCACCTACGGCTACACCTTGTGGTACCCGGAGACCGAGGCGACGCACGACCACGGCGGACGGCCAGCGTTACGGGTCTCTCTGGCCTACGACCTGGAGCCGGAGGACATAGACGGGGAGGTCGACGAGATCCTCGCCGATTACCCGGACCTGTCGCAGAGACGCCAGACCGTGGACGTCGCCAGGAGATACGAGGGCGTCGCGGTGGGACCGCTGCCGGGCAGCACCCCTTACACCGCGGTCTACGTGCCGGTCAACGGGAGGGTATACGAGATCGATGTGTACGCCGACGATCCGGGGACGCCGGGCTTGGGCGAGGTCGGCAGGGAGCTGCTCTCCGATATACGCTTCGAGCCGCCTTCGAGGTCGGTGGAATCGCTCGATCTACCGGGCGCCAACTCGCCCGAGGAGCTGTATCCCACGGAAGCGGAAGCCCGCGCCATACGGGCCACCGGGGAGAGCAAGGCGTCGGACGGCGAATACGCTGCGGCTTCGCCGACGATCTCGGGGAGGGCCGGCAGCGAGCAGCGGATCGCCGAGGGATGTTGGCAAGCGGACCCCGACTTCTTCGTGCGGACCCAGCACGGCCCGAAGTCGAACCGCGGAGACAGCGATGGCGGCATACCTACGGGGTTTACCAAGATCGGGATCCCCAACTTCTGGGGCCAGTACACCCACGGCAGCCTCGGCTACGGTCGGTGCACCAAGCCGTACTACACCAACGACAAGTTCGCCGTGGACTATCCCCTGGACAGGAACAACCGCGTCTTCTCCCCCTTCAGGTGCGGCACGGTGACCAAACTCGGCCGCAACAAGACCCACGAGGACTACGGAAAGTTCGTCGCGATCAGGGCGTGCAACGGGAAGTACGTCAACCTCTCGGCCCACCTCTCGGACATAAGAGGCGGCCTGGGTAAGGGAGATCGGGTGACGCAGACCACCATCCTGGGCTACGCCGGGGACTCGGGCGGGCCCAACATCGAGGTCGGGCAGGTGCACCTCCACACGGCCTTCTACCGTTACCCGCAGATGAACGAAGATGGCTCGCCCTACGGGGGCGCGGGTCTGAAGATCGCCCGCAACCGCTACGTCGGCACAGCGGCGCGCCGCAAGGGCTTTAAGGTGAGCTCGCACGTCTACAACTACGCCATGGTCGCGCCCGGGAGGGCGTTCTGCCGCGAGGGCAGAGGGTGCGGCGAGAAGTACCTGGTGAGCAACTGAACCGGGGGTCAGCCTTGTCGCAGGGACAGTACCGGAGCGAGGTACTCGACCCGAGAGACGCCGCCGCGCCCTCTTCGAAGTAGGCTCCGAAGAGCTTCTCGGCCTGAAGTTCCCGCGTTGCTACCCGGCGTGCTGTCCGCATCGGGAAGATTCGTGGGCCCTTCGGTTGCGGGGAGTCGGTCCCGGGGAGATAGCTCGAGCGGGATCTGTGGTGCGGCTTTCGGCGAGATTCGGAAAGTTAGAGCCGCAAGGCTTCGGGAAAGGCCGATACGACCCCGGCCTCGAAACTCCCTGAGCGGCCCATCCCCTCCGCTACGAGTCAGAGACCCCGATGGGCATCTTCCCGCGAATGGGACGTCGATCTCGAGAGTGGCGCTTCGGGCAGGTACCGCAAGAACAGTTCCGCGCGGTTCTTCGCGTTCAATTTTCTGAGTATGTTCCTGACGTGGGTCTTCACCGTGGGGAGGCTAAGGTGCAGCGTTTCGGCCGTCTCCAGGTTCGAGTAGTGGCGCAACATAAAAGAGGCAACCTCACGCTCTTTCCCGGTCAGGCGGGTTCCCCCCGGCCTGCGGCTCGTGAGGATTCCGGTATCTCCGGCTCCCCCGTTTACGATCCAGACCCTCTCGCCGCCCGCCACGCGCCGTATGATATCCAGGAGTTCTTCGCAACAGACGCTCTTGTGCAGGTAGCCGTCCGCGCCGGCCAGCAGGCAGGACGACACGTCGGTGCAGAAGTTGTAGGCGCTGTGGATCAAGACCCGAGGAGCCTCGGGCAAGACTTTCATCGCCCGGAAGGCCTCGACCCCATCCCTTTGGCCGCCTATGTTGAGGCTCAAGACGACCAGATCCGGACGCGTTCCGCCCACCAGCCGGAAGAGTTCTTTGCTGTCGCCCGTTTCGCCGACGATCCGTACGTCGTCCGCCCTGCCTAGAAGGGTTCGTACTCCGAGACGCATGGTAGGGTGGCTGTCGGCCACGACGACCCTGATCACAGGTTACCTCCCCCTCCTCTCGTGCTCTCTAAGACGAGAAATGCTGCCCGAACACGTCCGCGGGACTGATTTTGGGGAAGCGGGCGGCGAGGCGGAATACCCAATTTGGTCGCCCCGAGAACCGGATTAGGTATCGCACCGGCAGAGGCAAAGTCCAGATCTGATCATCTTCGACCGGAGTTCCGGGGATCGACGGCCGAGGTCGCAAGCTCCCTGCGCCGCCGTCTCGGGCGCGGGCGGGTCGTGGTCCAAATCTAATCCCCAGGGATGATGTTCGGCGGGTCGGAACGGCGTAACGTGCCCCCGACGCGCGAAACGCGAAGCCTACCGGCCGGGTCGAGCGGTGGGACTGATGTGTCTCTGAGGCGAGGAGTGGATCATGGCGTATCGAAGGCTCGGATCGTCGGGGCTTGCGGCGATGGTGCTGGCGATCGGCGCTCTCGTGGCCGTGGCGGTGGTGGTATCCGCCGGACCGGGTCGGGCGCAGCAGACCGGGACCGCCGAGGTCGAGGCCTTCGACGGGTCCGTCATCCGTCCCGAGGATGAGGAGCGGGCGGAGCAGGTGCGGTCGGACATAAGCGCGGAGCTCATCGTCGTTATGGAGCAGGACGCCATAGGACAACGCACCGGAGATGCCCTGGAACGTTCGTTGGACGACGAAGGGGGGGAAGTAGTAGAAGGCCTGGACGATTACATAAAGACGGTGCGTTTCTCCAGCCTGCGGGGCGACGGCGCGAAACTCCGTGAGAAGGCCGCGGAGATCTCCGACATGCCGGGGGTGGACTACGCGGAGCTGAACGGTTTCTCGACGTTCGCCTACAAACCGGACGACACCTTTATACAGAACCCGTCCGGCGTCAGAAACCAGGGCAACTTCGGGTTGGTCAACCTTTTCGGGGCCTGGGACGTGAACAAGGGCGACGACGTCGCCGTGGGCTTCGTCGACTCCGGGATCTACAAGTACCACCGCGACACCACCCCGTCCAAGGTCGTCGCGGAGAAGGACGTCGTAAACCACGACAACGAGGCGAACGACACCACGGGACACGGCACTTCCGTGGCCTCCCTCGCGGCGGCGGCCACGAACAACGGCTACGGCATGGCGGGGGCCGGTTTCCGCGCCAAGATCGCGGCGTGCCGGGCCAACGAGGCGGGGGTGCAAGGGTTCTCGTTCGCCAACGAGGCCCGCTGCCTGAACTGGCTGCAGAAGGTGCCCCAGGTGAAGGTCATAAACATAAGCGTGGGTTCGGCGAAGCACGGGTCCTCCAGGATCGTGGCGAGCGAGATCGCCGAGACGCAGAGCCGTTACGGCAAGGCCGTCGTGGCCTCGGCCGGCAACTATCCGTCCCGCGGTAACCCGACGCTGCACACGACCAAGATGTTCCCGGCGAGGCTGCCAGGCGTCATAGGCGTGGGAAGCAACAGCAGCGCCACGAAGCGCAGCAGCTACTCGGTCACGGGGCCCCACGTGGACCTTATGGCCCCCGGCAGCGTGATCGCCGCTTACGGTCACAACGTGCACGGCGTCGTGAGCGGCACCAGCTACTCCGCCCCCACGGTCGCCGGCTGCGTGGCGCTTATGTACGCGGAGGGGTTCAAGCTGGGCGCCATCCGCCAGAGGCTCCTCGACACCGCGCACGACATGGGCCCGAGAGGCTACGACACCGCGACCGGCCACGGCTACATGGACTGCGGCAGGGCGATCGGGGGCAGGTGAGCCGTGAACCGTCCCGGCCCCGCCGCGCGACCCGGAAGAACGCACCCCAACCACGAGAAAGGAGTGAACGAGAGATGATCCGCTACGGAAAGACCATCTGCGCGGCGGTGCTGGCCGCACTGCTCTCGCTGACCGTGCTGAGCGCCGCCGGCAACGCGGCCCAGACGCCACCGGACCCGTCCGGCCCGGACCTCGGCGGCCTGGACCTGGGCGGCCTGGACCTGGGCGACGCGGGGGATCTAGAAACCGAAGCCGAGCCGCGCACCGAGGTCGGCGAGATCACCGCCATATCCCCGAGCGAGGCTTTAGGACCCGAGGACGCGCGGAGCCTCTCGCGCGCCACGGATTGCAACCAACAACTGGTAACGATCACCTACACCCAACTGAGCTTCACCGGCGTCAAGAAATGGTGCTTCGACGGTAAGCGCGTCATCAAGGGCACCATGGAGGTGAGGACGAACATAAAGCCCCAGCACAAGTACACGCAGAAGCAGGACGGCTGGGTGTACGTGCCCGGTGCCCTCAAGAAAACCGACAGGTTCATCACCCACGAGGGGATCGAGCGCGGGGCCCACGTGAGCACCAGGCAGGGCCGCTTCGAGCTAAGGATACACGGACAGTCCAAGCCGCAGGCCGTCTACATACCCTTCGTATCCCGCATCGCCTACGGCACCGGCAAATGCGGTGGGCCCGACCCCAGAGACCTCTCTCCAAAGTTCTTGGGCGGCTCGCCGTTGAACGGCTCGAAGAACGTCAAGAGGGCCGATCCGATTATAGGACGGCTGTCTGTGGAAGCGAAGAAGGGCACCGCGAACATCGGGACCTTCTACGCGATAAACCGCGAGACTGGTGAGTACGTAGACGCCAACACTGGTCGGTACACGAAAGACGAGAGGTACATAGTCATATTCCCGTACAAGCCGCTCGCGCCGCGTACGACGTACGACGTGACCCTCGCCGCGGGACCGTACGGCGTGCTCGCGAAGAACGGCGATCCGCTGGTGGGGGGCGCTAACTGGTCGTTCACGACCGGCGCAAATTAAGCGACACACTCGCGCCGGGCTGACCGGGTTAGGTGGTCTGCGGCGGCGGGCGAAGAGTCGTCCGCCGCCAACCAGGTATCAGCGTACCGTTGCGTGAAGATCATCCCCCGGGATGAAGTGCAGGGGAAGAGCGGTCGCCATACTGGTTTTCTAGGGGGTCGAGGTCTGATAGGGACACCAACCCCGTACGTACACGTCGAGGAGACAGTGAATGGAGGAGTCGATGAGCGAGAGCACCGCCAAGACCAAGGAACTGGTCCTGGGTTTCGACGCCGGATGCGGTAAATGCAGCGAGATCGCAAGGCATATGGAAGATCGGGTGGGCACCCACCTCTCGGTGCGGAGCCTGCACGACCCGGATCTCGCGCACTGGCGCGAGGAGGCCCTGGGCGAGAATGCCCCGTGGGTCCCAACGCTTTTCGAGGTCGAGGACGGCGTAGCGCAGGTCTGGATCGGTCGCAGGATGGCCCTACCGCTGAGCCGCAAGCTAGGCTTGACGAAGACTTGGCAATTGATGCAGGTCCTCGGGGATCTTTCCGGTAACGCCAACGCAGATAGACTAGGCAATATGGACCGCCCCCCGTTGAGTCGTGGACAATTCCTCAAGGGGGTAGGCGGCGCAGCCGTTGCTCTGTCTGTGCTTTCCGGAACAGGCGCGCTCACATCTGCGGCTCAGGCGGCAGAGAGAAGCCCTCACGACATTGTCAAGATTACCAACGTCACCGGAGCAAGCGCCAATCAGATCGCACAACGTGCCAGGCTGAATGCCGATACAAGGATGGTTCTCCGCGGAAACGTCGGTATGCTGGGAGACAAACGTAGGGTATATAGGCACACCCTACGCGATGGACGGATCGTAAACGGGACTATGTTCTTCTTGGCTTCGGGCGCGGTGCTAACCAGTGCCGTAATCAGCAATTCGATAGGCAACCGCGCCTCCTCGGTCTCTAAGCTCTGGAAGCCGGCAGCTGAAGGAAGCAAGAAGAAGGTAATCGTCAGGGCTAGTGAAGGGGGCAAACTGTGGCTAAAACAATCTTCTGAGAGAGCAAATATCTCGGGTAAAGGTTGCACACCACTCGAGGATTGCCCCACCGGCTCAGGAGGCGGGCACTGGTGCACTATTACGACCAACGAATGCGTTGCGCGCGGGGCATCTGTCACCGGACAATGTGCTATTCCCACGTTTGAGGCAGCCGCAACTTGCGCCGGTGGTGCGGCGGCAGCCGCCGCGGTGACCGTCGGTTCACTTGGTCTATTGGGTCACATAGCGCTTATAGGGGCGGCCGGAGTATGTGGTGCCTCAAGCGTCGGAGCATCCCGCTGTTGCCAGGAGTACGCCAAAGTGCGGGTATGGTGTCAGGGATAGAAGAAGTTCGCAGCAGTCGTCGTACTGGCTGATCTGCAGGCGAGTATTCGGGTACGAGCGTCCCATTTAGGAGACGATCCCGGATACTCGCCTCGCGAAAACGATTGGTTTTTCTGCCAGGCTGTCTCCGGGCGACGAGGCCATCGTCTCGTCGTTCGCTGGTACTCTGTGGTCCGTTCAATGACGGGACCCACAGTACTTGGTATATGATCCTGATGGCTACGATGAAACATCGGTAGGTGTCCGCGAAAGTGTTTAGACGGATGCCTGTGACATGAGGATGGCAGCAACTGAGCGACAAAAGGATGTACCTAGATGAGATCGAATGAGAGAGTTGATTTGGCTGTGCTCAAACTGTTTTCGGCTTGCTGTCTAGGAACAGGTTTTGCAACGTTAGGCACCAGTTCTTTGTGTCTATTTCCGACCCCTTATTGCGGGATACCGGGTTCCTCAATCTATGCTGTCTTGGGAGCGCTATCCATAGTATCTGGCCTCGCCTTACAGTGGGCCATTAGTTTAGGGTTCAAAGATTTCGGTCTGCGGTGTTCGGCGGGGTTCGTAATGGGTTTCTGTATTTGGATGGCGACGAACATCGTGGCAACCGCACTAAGCTGAACGGTTCAAAGAAATGTCGTTTTTCATCGTGAAGGTTCGATGTTGTCGAGAGCAATGACTTAGTAATAAACACAGAATGTACGACAAGAAGCGTCCAGCGTCTGAACAGAAAGTGCTGTATGATGTCAGCGGAGGTCAGCGGTCCGTCAGCGTAAGAGCCGCCAGCTGCTCTCACGCTGACGGGCCATCGCAGGCTAGGGGTATGTCCCGCCCGGGTTCTTGTTCGCTGGTAAGTTCCGACGCAGGTAGTTTTGGGCGCTACTGATACTCACTGGCACGGTGCGGACGGTGACGTGGACTGTCACGTAGAAACTGTTGTGTTTTATATGACAAACTGTGCCATGGTGTAGACCATCTTTACGTAGAGTTTCTAAATTCTCGTTCCCGCAGTGGTGGTCATCTTGACCTTGCTGGCGCGACGGTGGCTTCAGAAGGGTCAAAGGCACTCGGGTATCTGCCGCGGTCGACCTGTCCAAGAGATCAGGGGAAATCCGGAGAGATCGGAGTTCAAGTTCAGGGAAATGAATAACTTGGTTGGCGGTCCGAACATCTCAGTACGAGCTTCGTTGAAGCCACCAAGATAGATGCCTCGCCCGTGGCGGTGAGCCTCTCGTAGCCCTCTCTAATCTTCCGGTTCTGGCAGATACACAAGTAGGCTACTCTACAGCACACCGCTTCGTGGCCGCCAGCGGAACCTCACTAGCAAGCTTCTCAAAAAGCGCTTTGTCTAACGCGTATGAGTTAGTAGCGCGGACTCGATCTCTGGCTTTATACTAGGTCGGTCGATAACGATCTAGAAGCGGTGTTAATAGTAGAGACGGCGGATCACAACGCCGTTGTGCTGCGGAGAGTGGGTCGGAGGTGACCTCAAGGTACGAGCTTGCATAGGCAAGAAGTAGACCTGACGACACGTGAGTCGTGGCGGAGAACCCAATAGAGCTCACCGGGCGTCGGCAAGATCACTGAAACATGATGTTCTGTGCCGCCCGGCGGGGCGTAAGAAGGGTTCGACCGGCGCGGGGTTCAGAGAACTGTGTCGCTACGGTAAGGCAGAGAGGGCTCTGATCGAGAAACTACCTGGGGGGCGAGGTTGGCGCGCACGTCGGCGATGATGGTGGTGTGGACGTTCTTGGTATCCGGCGCGGTCGTAGGTCTCGGGTTCGCGACGGCGCAAGCAGCCGCGGAGACTACCCGGGATCAATATGACGCCGAAGAGGGGGCCGTACCATTGGGGCCGGCGTCACCTGCGGCCGATACGGATCCTGAGATGAGCGCTACGGCCAGCGCCTCCGCCACGCCGCCACCTTCGACTCCTCCGGTGACCTCCGCAAAACCGTCCGTCCCCGCGTCCGCGTCTGCATCGGCGAGCGCTAGCGTGCCCGCCGCTCCGGCGCCCGACGACACTGTCGAACCCTCGGATACGGGAGGACAGACAGTGACCGCATCGGCGAGCGCGTCTCCGCCCGTCAACAGCGCTCCGCCCGAGCCGGTCCACGCCCCGAGCAGCCCCCCGGCCCTGCCCTCTCCCGGTTCCACGGCCTCCGCCAGCGCTAGTGCGTCGGCGGAGGCGCCGGATGGCGGCCTGCGCCCGGCGTCCGGCACGGCCGTGGAGAACGAGCGGGATACTTACGAAGATCAGCCCCCGCAGACAATACCGAAGGCCGGTGGTCCTTGGGAGCCCGAGATACACTATCCCCCCGCCCCTTACAAGGATTACCAGCACGTGCCGTGCTCGGATGAAGAAGGTACTTGCGGGTTCGAGGTTCCCGAAGGCTACGCGTGCGAGCAGGTGTACGAGGGCGAGGCTCGGAAGGACCCGAGTCACTACGAATGCGCGCCGGAAGGCGAGCAGGTGATCGTCGAGGGTCCCAAGGGCCAGGAGTGTTCGGAGAGGCTGCACTTCGACGGCCTTGAGGACCGTGACCCCGAGGTTATATACGCGTGCGAGCGGGACCCGAAGACGGGCTACACGTGCGACTACGTCGAGGGTTGGGAGGCGTTGTCCTGCGAGCGTCCGAAGCGAAGCGAGTTCGAGGGATCTATACCGCCGTGGAGGTCTTGCGGGGCCAACGATTGCGATCTGTCGGTACCCGAAACCTACTCGTGTACGAGGATGGGCAATAAAGTTAAGTCCCACTACAGATGTCGATCGCCCAGGGGCCATGGCGTGACCTCCCCAGACGGAGATCAATGCCGCAAAATCCTGATCTTCGACGAATCGGGCGGGCGGCGGTCCGTACGCTACTTTTGCCGCTCCGCTTCTCCCGACATGCCGGGGGTCTATCAACACTGTGGGTACTACGACTCGAACTGGAAGCCCGTACCGTGCGTGCCGGGCGGGGCCGCAGGCGCGGGGAACGCGCCCAAGCCTTCCGAAGATGCGCAGCACGCCATAAAAGAGAACCGCGAGCGGCCGTTCGCGGGATGGACGTCTGCGGGCAGACACGCGCGACACGCGCTGGGCTTCGGCGACGGTTCTTCCGGCGGTCCTACGGTTTCCTTCGGTTCGGTGGGCAGTATTTTGAGGATGCTCTTCGGCGAGGAGCGGGACGGAGACGCGGGTGATCAGGCCGTAGCAGGGCTCGCGGTGGGAGGGCGGGCCGAGCCCGCCGGCGGTGTCGCGGCTTCGGATCGATCGACTGGCCTTGCCGGGACCGAAAGTTCGGCCACGCCCGGCAGGGAGAAAGAACGGCCTTCTGCCGTCGCTCCGGGCGGGTCAAGTACGTCGGGTGTTGTCACAGCGGACGGTGCCAGAGGGGGTGTCGAGGAGGGCGGGCGGTCCGGTCCGGCGCGCGTCGGTTCCCCCGAGGGCGCATTGGTCACGGGCCTCCTTGTGGATGGCTGGAAAGTGGGATCGGGCGGTGCCGACGGCGGTGGCGGCAAGCCGCTCGTGTCCGTCTCCGGAGCAAGCGCCCCTGTGCCGTCCGGGAATGCTGGTTCAGCAACGGCTAGCGGGAACTACGCGCGGCAACGCTTTGAACCCGAAGGCGAGGAAGGTGGCGCTGTCCTGTCGGTGAGCGGGACCGCTGAGGAGAGACCTCCTGCCACCGCCTCCGGGGTGCGCGACAAAGACGGGCCCGCATGGCTATGGGCCGGCGTCGCGGCCCTGGGGGTGTGCGCTTCGGTGGCCTCGGTCCGAAGGGTGGGGCTGTTCGGCTTTACGCGTCGAGACGGATGATGCCCTTCTTATAGGCGGCCACGACGGCGCTGGTCCTGTCGTTCGCGCCCAGCTTGGCGAAGACGTTGCGCAGGTGCACCTTGACCGTGCCCTCGCTCACCCGGAGTTGCCTGGCTATGGACGAGGTGGTGGCGCCCAGGGTGACGAGCTGGAGCACCTCGACCTCCCTGGTCGTCAGGACGTCGGGGCCGCCCCGGATCTGTTCGAGGAGCCGGTCCGCGGCGCGGGGGGTGAGGCGTGATCCTCCCGCGGCCACGTCCAGGAGCGCGTCCACGACTTCTCCCGTGGGGGCGTTCTTGCTCAAGAAGGCCCGCGCGCCGGCCTCGACGGCCCGCAGCACGTCGAAGTCCGTGTCGTACGCCGAAAATATGATGACCTTCGCGTCCGGCGCGGCTTCGTTTATCAGCTCGGTGGCTTCGATGCCGCCCGTGCCGGGCGGCATCTGCAGGTCCATCAGAACGATGTCGGGGCGGAGTCTCAAGAACTCCGAGACGGCACTGGCACCCTCCCGGGCTTCGCCGACCACCTCCACCTGGGAGACCGGGGAAAGTTCGGCCCTGATGCCTTTGAGGATGATCGGGTGATCGTCGCAGACGAGGAGGCGCAGGGGGTTCCGGGTGGTCCCTGTAGCGGCTGGGGTTTCGGTCATTGCTCGCTCCTTTGCCTGGTGTCCGGGGACGAGGGGGGTATCTGGAAGATTATCGCCGTACCCCGCTCCGGCGCGGACACCACGTCCAAAACGCCGCCCAACCTCGATGCGCGCTCTCGCAGACTCGGTAGCCCGACGCCGCCACGGGCGGACGCGTGAGGATGCCCCTCGGTGTACGAGTCCGCATCGGCGGGAGGGGCGAAACCGACGCCGTCGTCGGCGACGACGAGGCGGATGCTTTGGGAGGAGCGATCTTCGGGCGAAGACTCGTAAGAGAGGGTGACGCGCACGGCGCTGGCATGGGCGTGCTTTCCGGCGTTGGCGAGGGCTTCCTGGAGGACGGCCTGCAGATCCTCCCGAGCCTCCGTGGAGAGCGGAAGTTGGCTGCCGGCCGTGGCGAATGAGACTCGCACGCCGGAGGTCTTCGACCAGCGATCAGTCCGGGCCTCGATCAGGTCGTGAAGCGCCGCGCCGTCGGTGTTCGAAGGCTTCGCCTTCATGCGGCCGATTATGCGCTCGTGGGTTTCGAGGGCCTCTTCTACCTCCTGGTGGATAACCTGCAGTTTCTCGCGCAGCGCTGCGGAGTCGCCGTTGGCGGGGACTTCCTTTAGGCAGGCCCTGGTCAACCATCCCACGCCCGTCAGCGTCGCTTTGGTAGTGTCGTGCATGTCCCTGGAGAGACGCTGGCGAGTCTCGTACTCGCCAAGCCTCCTGGCATCCTTCCTCTCTTGCTTCAGCAGGCGCGCGTTCTCCATAGCGCCCGCGGCCTCCTGGGCAAGGGTCAGGTAGTCGGTGCGCGACGCGGCGGCTATGCGCGTACGCCGGCGAAGGGCGATCATCAGGAAACCGATGAGCTCGCGACCCGCCGGGATCGCGCCGATCTTTTCGCCTTCGGGAGTAACATGCGCTGTCTTGGGGTCGAACCTTTCGGCCATGAGCGGTATGACGAGAAGGGTGCGGACCGACCTGGCCGACCAGGCTTCGCGCTGCCTCGCGGGCAGGCGGCGCACGAGCAGCAGAGCCCATCCTTCCTTCTCCGCGACGCTCAGTTTGGGGCACTCCTCGCGGTCGAGCACGAGATCCTCGGGTAGCGCGGGTACGTGGGGCGGCGTCCAGGCACCGTACGGGAGGAAGCGTCCTGATCTCCTGGCCTCGAGATCGGCCCGCCACAGGGCCACGGCGCCCGCTCGCGAAGCCCGGACGCTCTTCCCCACGACGGCCGCTATAGCATCCGGGTCGGGGTTGCTCCGGATCTCCCGCGCTCCCCGATAGACGGATTCTTTCGAAGCAAGGTGGCGACGCGCGGATAGGGCGGCCACGAAACCACCGACCAGTCCCAGGCAAAGGTATAGGGCCGTCTCGGCGAGGTAGACCGGCGGGGCCAAGAAGGCGAAGATGACCTGCAAAGATAGAGCCGCAAAGAGACCCACCAGAAGGGCATGCGCGGACAGGAGCTCGCCGGCACCGAACGCGGCACGGGACGCCTGCGACACGACCAAGCAGAAGAAAACGATCGCGGCGGCAGGCCCTCCGACCAACTCCGCGGCCAGAACGAGGGACTCGCCCTGGATCCCGCCGAAGCGCAAGACGTACACAGCCGCGTTGAGGAACGCAAAGGTCGCCACGGAGGTCACCAAAGCGGCCCTGACGACCCGCGAAAAGGAAACAGAGCGGGCCATCTCTGCTGCATCAGGCATGCCGAGAAGTTTACCGGCTCAACACCGACAGTTACAACAAGTCCAGAATTGCCAACATTCCTGTTAGGTATTGTGCCGACAGCCCGACTGACTAACTTGCCAGCAGGCCGTCGAGGAGGTCCTGGCCTCGAGCGTAAGTGCTGAATGCATTACCGCAGTGCCTTGTGGCAGACGGCGCGGGCGGACATGGATGTCCGCCCGCAGAAGACGCTCAGTAGATACGGTTCAGGCCAAGAGAGTCGCCGCGGCCCAGGCTGGCGTCAGAGTTTGAGCAACGGTTAAGGATCGGGTGCATCGTCTGGCCCGTGGAACTCACGTGGCCAAGACCAAAGGTGTGCCCGCGCTCGTGGGTCGCCGCGCCCTCGAGGGAATGCGCCGTGCTGCAGCTTGAGCTAAGGCTGGTGAAGAATCGGTTGCTGGTGTTGAAACGTATGTCGGAAGATCTGACCCTGTCGAAACCGGAACTGACATTAGTGTATGTGCACGCTCGGGCTACGGCGCCGCGGAGAGGACCAAAGCCCACTACGCTCCTGTCGTCGCCACTATTGCAACCGGAGATGCCCACGTCGGTCTGTGAGCTGGTCTGACCCTTGTAGACGATCTTGGCGCCGACGCCGTCGCCGATGCCGCATGGGTTGTGCACGTTTGTGATGTGGGCACCGCCGCGACGGATGTCGGTTATCGCGGCCTTGTCGTTCAGGTAATTTGGAATGCTCCTGCCGTTTACGGTGAACCCCAGGGTACCGAATACCTTCCAGCCTGTCAGGCTGTAGGCGCCCGACGAGCAGCCGTTGGACCGGTTCCGCTGCTCAAGGCCGGCCCGACTCTGCGCGAGGTCACCCGAATGTTCTTCGATACG
The DNA here is from genome assembly GCA_964250345.1 of uncultured Rubrobacteraceae bacterium. GTDB lineage: Bacteria > Actinomycetota > Rubrobacteria > Rubrobacterales > Rubrobacteraceae > Rubrobacter_D. The sequence continues at coordinate 11,464 of CAXUFZ010000013.1, read as the reverse complement.
GAAGGTGTCGCCAGGGAGGTTGACCACCTCGAAATCCTGCTCGGAGCCATCGGAGTTTAGCGTCGACAATGCTATGCCCTGGCCCGCCTCAGGAAAAGCCAGAGTAGCACCGTTTTTCGAGACGAGTTCTCTTCCCTCTACCGGGCAGCGATCCTCCTCTACAGTCACAGGCAAGCCGCCGGTGTCTATGACGTCTTTGGACGGTCGGCAGGCTTCGTAGACACCTGGCTCTTGGGCCCCTACACGCCCGGTGCCCGAAAGCAGCACGATAAGGACGCTGGCGAGAAGCATGGCTGCGGCCATCCCGAGGCCCAGTCTTACGGTTGTACTCACGGTTGCCGTCTCCCTTCGTCGTTGGCGGCCTGCGAGTCACTCGGGGACCATGGATCGTCGCTTCATCCCTGGTCCCGCGCCTTCGCCTTCCGCCGGATACAGTTACCCTGCCGTAGCAGCATGCCGGTGGGTGGGAAGAGAAGCATCATCCGCAGGGATGATCTTGGCCGGTGTTGTGGACCCTTGCGCCTCCAGCACGGGAGGTTGGAGGCCACAATCACCGGTTGCGGGTGTGCCTGCTCCACGGAGTCGAGAACCCTGTATCTTTCAACCACGAGCTAAGTGTCGGCCAACGTCGTGAGCGGGAAGTTCCATCGTCGATGCTGTACCCACCAACGTCCCAGGCGCACGGTATACTCACCTCTAGCGGGTTCAGTTGCGATTGTCGAAGAACATCTTGAAAAGGCTCCTCGGCGTCAAATCCCTGCGGCGCGGCCTGAGCGTGCTGGTCCTGACGGCTCTGGACGCCGCGGCGCTTGTCTTCGGGCTGCTGGTGGCGGCGGACCTGCCGAGCAGCGGGACGGAACGCGTTCTGCCGCTGGCGCCGCTGTTGGTCGGGGCGTGGGTCGTGGTCTTCGCCGCTTTTCGGTTGTACGACCGGGCGCCGGTTCGGAGGAACCCGGGGGCCCTGATCGGGGCCTCCTCCTGCTGGGCCGGGCTGGCGCTCGTCGGCACGATCGTCTACCCGGAGCACGGACCGGGCCCCGCCGTCGTCCTCGTGGCCGCCCCGCTGGCCCTCCTCTCCGCCTCCGCCGCGAGGCTGCTCTTCGAGCGGTTCGTGGCGCGGGTGTACCGTCGCGGCCTGGGCCAGACCCCCGTGCTGGTGGCCGGCCGGAGGGACGACCGGGAACGCGTGCTGCGGGCGATGTCTCCCGGCGGCGCCTACGTGCTCGCCGGCGAGGTGGATCTCGGGGACCGGGGGACGGGTGGGGACCTGGCGGCGCTCCGCTCGGCGCTCGACAACACCGGCGCCCGCGTGGTCGTCCTCGCCGGGGCCGAGCGGCTGCCGGACGACGAGCTCCTGGAGTTGCTCCACTCGGTGCGCCTCCGCGGCGTCCCCCTGCGGGTCGTCCCGGGCGCCCTCGCCCTGACGCGCGGCCGCACAATCCTGTCGCAGGGCATGGGCGTGCCGCTCCTGGACGTTCACTATCCCAGGCTGGACAACTCCCAGCGGGCCCTCAAGCGCGCCCTCGACGTCGCGGTCTCGACGTTCGGCCTCGCGGTGCTCGCGCCCCTCTTGCTCGCCCTCGCCCTCGCCGTCAGGCTCGACTCGCCGGGGCCCGTGCTCTTCCGGCAGAAGCGGGTGGGGGCCGACGAGAAGACCTTTGTCTGCCTCATGTTCCGATCCATGAGGGCTAACGCCGAGGTGCGGCAGGGAGAGCTGGAGGCGTTCAACGAGGCGGAGGGGGCGTTCTTCAAGATCCGGCGCGACCCCCGCGTGACCCGGGTCGGCCGCTTCCTCCGGCGCTGGAGCCTGGACGAACTGCCCCAACTCCTCAACGTCCTGAAAGGGGAGATGAGCCTGGTGGGACCGAGGCCCCTGCCGGTGAGGGATTTCCTGCGGATGGAAGAGGAGGACAAGCGCAGGCTCGGCGCCGTCCCGGGGATGACCGGGTACTGGCAGATCAGCGGCCGGAGCAACCTCTCCTTCGAGGACATGGTACGCCTGGACCTCTACTACATGGAGAACTGGTCGCTCTCCTTCGACCTCAAGATCGTCCTGAAGACCCTCGGCGCCGTCCTCCGCCGCGAAGGCGCATACTAAGGAGCACGCTGCGCCTCAAGGGCTCCGCTCTCAGCAACGCTTCGGGCCTTGCGGCCCTCGCTTTCAGCACGCTACGGCTTCGCCTACGCTTTCAGCACGCCGCCTGACGGCGGCTTTCAGCCAAAACCCTTTTGTCGCGGTGCGGGGCGAGAAACTGGGGCGCGAAAAAGCGGGGCGGGGGATAAGCCCCGCCCCGCTTCCGGCGCTTCTTCGGTGTCTAGTTGAAGAAGCTGCTTCCGAAGATATCGCCGTCGAAGAACTGGCTCTCGGCCTTGGCGCCGCCGGCCACGGCGGAGTCGCCGCCGAAGAACTGGCTCTCGGCCGTGAAGCCTCCGAAAGTCGCGGTATCCGCCATGGCGGGGGCCGCCGCCATCAACGTCATCGCCAGCACCGCAATCATCAACTTGACTTTCCTCAACGCTATCCCCTTTGTCGTTTGGGCTCTTGCTTGCCTGATGGATCTCTTCGGGACGATTCTTCCGACACTCACCCCCTCGGCGTCGACCCCTTCCCAGCCGGCGAAGTATACGATTCGCCGTAAGAACGCGCAATACATACTTCGGCCAAGGTTCGTCGTCGGGCGTGTTGTCCCATAGAATATGCCGCGTCGCTCCGGGGGCGGACCCCGGGCGTGGACGGCTCGTGTTCGGAGGACAAAGAATGAACGTGATACTCGTGATCCTGGACAGCCTGAGAAAGGACCACGTCGGCGCCTACGGCGACGGGCGCGCCCGGACGCCCAACCTGGACGCTTTGGCGAACGAGAGCTTCCGCTTCACGCGGGCCTACCCGGAGTCCCTGCCGACCATCTGCGCCCGGCGGGCCATGCACACGGGCCTTCGGACCTTCCCGTTCAGGAACAGGGTGGAGCTGCCGGGGGAGACCTTTCAGCCCTTCGGCTGGCAGCCCATCCCCGAGGACCAGACGACCATCTCCGAGACGCTCGCGAACTCCGGCTACAGCACCGTGCTCCTCTCCGACACGCAGCCGCTCTTTCACCCGTCGATGAACTTCCAGCGCGGGTTCAGGGTCTTCGACTGGATCCGGGGCCAGGAACGCGACCGCTACCGCCCCCAATCCATGGCCCCCGAAGACCTCGTCCGGCAGAACACCGTCCCCGGCAACGACGATAACATGGTCGAGAAGGTCCGCCAGCACCTCGCCAATACCCGTGGCCGCGCGTCGGAGGAGGACTACTTCGCCCCGAGCGTCTTCGCCCGCGGCATCGAGTTTTTAGAGCGCTCCGAGGCCGGCCAGCCGTTCTTCCTCACGCTCGACTCCTTCGACCCGCACGAGCCCTGGGACCCGCCAGAGGAGTACGTGAACCTCTACTCCGACGGCTACGACGGGCGCGACCCGATCGTGCCCAACTACGGCGGCTCGGAGTGGATAGAGGAGGCCGAGCTCGAGCGGATGCGGGCGCTCTACGCCGGCGAGGTGACGATGGTGGACCGCTGGTTCGGGCGCTTTCTGGACAAGATGGGGGAGACGGGCCGGCTCGACGACACCGCGCTCGTCGTCCTCTCCGACCACGGGGTCGCGCTCGGGGAGCACGGGTTCACCGGCAAGCCGTTCAACGCGCTCTGGCCCGAGCTCACGGACATACCGTTCATGATCCGCCACCCCGAAGGCCTCGGCTCCGGTGGGACCAGCGACTACTTCGCCTCCACCCACGACGTCGCGACGACCATCCTCGGCCTCGTGGGCCTGCTCCCGATGCAGCGGCTCGACGGCCAGTACCTCTCGATCCTCATGGAGGGCGGCGAGGTCGCGCCCAGAGACCACTTCACCCTCGCCTACAACGACTACGTTTGGGCCCGCGACGACCGCTACGCCATGTTCTGCCGCTCCGACCGCTCCGACGCGAAGCTCTACGACCTCCAGAACGATCCCGGCATGAACGACGATCTGGCCGGGCAGGACGCGGCCCGCGTCCGCCGCATGTTCGACGACTACGTCCTCGCCGACGCCGGCGGTTCGCTCAGTGGTTAAACACGCTTATAGAGGACCTTTCCGTTCGGGCAAAAACCCCTATAATCTGCTGCCGTGACCGAGAAAGACAGACCCGAAAGAGACGAGACCATGCCCTCCGACGGGGGTGTCGATCCCGGGACCGCTTCTGAGGCGACACAAGGCACCACCGCCACGGGTGATTCGCCCGCCGGCGTGCCGGAGGTCGACGAGACCGACGCTCTCGGTAAGGACAAAGATGACTCCTACGTCGCCCGGGTGGCGCGTGGCGCAGGCATCAGTACGGCGGGGCAGGGCATCGGGCGCGTATTGGGGTACCTCTCCCTGGTCACCATGGCCCAGCTCTTCGGACCCGCGGCGCAGGGTTTCTACCAGACAGGCGTGGCCATCTTGAACGGCGCGCAGATCGTGTCGCGGTTCGGTATGGAGAACGGCGTGGTGCGTTACGTCGCCCACTACCGCGCCCAGGAGGACACCGCCAGGGTTAAGGGGACCATAATCCTGGCGGTGGGGATAACGCTGGCGATCAGCCTGGTTCTCGCGCTCGTCATGTTCCTCAGTTCCAGTCTGGGTGTCGTGCAGGGGTGGGAGTTTCGGAACTACTCCATGACCCCCGTGCTCCAGGCCTTCGCCGTCGTGCTGCCCTTCTTCGTGTTTATGATGATGGTGCTCTGGGCCACGCAGGGCTTCCAGACCGTCACCTACGCGAGCTATGTGCAGCAGATCATCCGCCCCGCCCTCTTTCTGGCGTTCCTGCCGATCTTCTACCTGCTCGGCACGCGGACCGTGGGGATCATAGCCGCCTACGGCGTCTCCATGGCCGTCGGTTCCGTGGTGGCCGTCTACTTCCTGTGGAAGCTGTTTCCAGAGGTCTTTGACCGCCGGGTGCAGGCCAAGTATGAGACAAAGAGCCTGTTCAACGTCTCCTTGCCCATGGCGGTGACCACCGGCGCCCAGTACCTCAACACCTGGTCGGCGGTGTTGATGATCGGGATCTTCGCGATCGGTCCCCCGGTGGCGATCTTTGGGGCCGCGGCGCGCACCGCGACGTTTCTGACCATCGTGCGTTTCGCCTTCTCCGGCATCTTCTCGCCCATGATCTCCAGCTTCTACTCGCGCGGTGAGATGGGGGACCTGGACCGGCTCTACAAGGACATATCGCGCTGGATCTTCACAGGGGCCTTCGGGATGTTCGTTCTCATCGTCGTGCTCTCCTACGAGGCGCTCGCGATCTTTGGGCAGAGGTACGTCGAGGGCGTCGCGGCCCTGATAATCGTCGCCTTCGCCCAGCTCTACAGCTCCTCCGTCGGGCCGACGCCGCGGATGCTCGCGATGACCGAGAACCAGAACGTCGTCATGGTCGCCACGGCTATCGCCGCCGTCATCGGCCTCTCCATCAGCACCGTGCTGATAGTGCTGGCCCCGACGCCGGAGGGCAAGATCTTGGGCGCCGCGATCGGCATGGCCTCGGGCATCGTCGTCGAGAACACGGCGACGCTGCTTGCCGTTAGACGGCGTCTCGGCTTCTGGCCTTACAACCTGCCGTGGTTGAAGCCCTTGATCGCCGGCCTCGTCGCCGCGGCGATCGGCCTCCTCATCAACGTGCTTCTCCCGCTCCCGCTGCTCGTCTCCATCGTCGTCGTCGGCTCCGTCCTCGGTATCGCCTACCTGGGCCTGCTGCTCGCCTTCGGCCTCTCGGAGACTGACAAGGAGTTCCTCGGCGCGTTCTGGAACGTGGCGAAACGCTACCTGCCGGCCCGCGTCCGAAACAGGTTCGACCGTGGATAACGCGCCCGTAAAGGTCCTCTACGTCGCGGGGCTCGGGCGGAGCGGGAGCACGATCCTGGCGAACACGCTGGGCCAGGTGGAAGGCTTCTTCTCCGGGGGAGAGCTGAACTTTATCTGGAAGCACGCCCTGATCGAGAACAGGCTCTGCGGCTGCGGTTGTCCCTCCCGCGAATGCCCTTTCTGGGGCCCGGTCTTCGACGGCGAGTTCGGCGGCCAGAGCGAGGCCCTCGCCCGCGAGATGATGCGCCTGCAGTACGCCGGCGCCCGCACCCGCCACATCCCTCTGATGCTCACCGGGGGCGGCAGGGAGAGGATCAAGGACCGCCTCGGCCCGTTCCTGGAGAACACCGGACGCCTCTACCGCGCCATCCGCTCCGTCTCCGGCAGCCGCGTCGTGGTGGATACCTCCAAAGAGCCGGCCTACGGCTACGCGCTCGGCATGGTCCCCGGCATCGACCTGCGCGTCCTGCACCTGGTCCGCGACCCGCGGGCCGCCGCCTACTCCTGGGCCAAAAAGAAGCGCCAGCCCGACAGCACGGACCGCGAGTTCATGCACCAGAAGACCCCGACCCAGAGCGCCGTCCTCTGGGACGCCTGGAACGCCGCCATCGAGACCCTCTGGCGCGGGACCCCGGAGAAGTACCTCCGCCTCCGTTACGAGGACTTTATCGCCGATCCCAGGCGGAGCTTCGAGGGGATCCTGGACCTCGCGGACGAGGAGGAAGCTGAGCTGCCGCTCGTCGGGGAGCGGGAGGTCAAGCTCGGCATCAGCCACACCGTCAGCGGCAACCCCAACCGCTTCGACACCGGCGCTGTCGAGCTCAAGCAGGATCAGGCCTGGACGGAGAAGATGAGTCCGCGAGATCAGAGGCTGGTCACGGCCTTGACCGTGCCGCTTCTCAGGCGCTACCACTACCCGCTAGGCTAGGTGCTACCAGAGTCTTAGGACTCTGGCTGACTAACTTATCCGGGATTTGTAGAGGGCCACGACCAAGAGGCTACTTCTTCATGGTAGAAGGCCCTTTTTAGACGAGCGAGATCATGCTCCCATTGCGCTATTGCGTATGCGTACTTCTCACGGTCGTTAATCTTTCTGACGCGGCAGTTATTCGCGATAGTCCAGGCTACCTCTTGCAAACCAAGGACTGGCAGTGCTTCGTCCATGAGTATCTTCCAGCGCTCTCGACGAGGCCGATTTCTACGAGATATAGGAGAAACGATGCTGTAACCGAGCTCGTAAAGGGGAGTTTCTTCTCGCCAGTCTGTTTCAACTCCATAGCGGACTGTTACTGGTGAAGTAGACCAAGATAGACCCTGAGATCTCCATTTCCTTCTCAATAGTTCATCTTCTTCTCGGGTCCCGACGATCTCCTCCAGCCGGTTGGCGGCAATTTTGTTATTCGGATCTATTCCTAGGGCGTCACGGTAGTCTTTAGCTGCAGCCTTGAGATTGCCGTGTTCGAGAAAGCATGCGCCTCGTCTCGTGTACGACCCGACCTGACGAGGGTCTATCTCCAGTATTTCCGTATTGATTTCAATAGCCTCGGAGCTTCTTTTGCGCTCTCTTGCCAAACGTTTCGCTTTTTCGAGCAGCACTTCAAGCTTGGCTGCTTTATCGGTGGTGCTCCTGCCCAACTATTTGCTCTTCGGCTTCCGGCCGATGCTGACCATCTCCGGGCTGACGCCTTCGGCCGGGCCGTCGCCCAGCTCTGCATCCCTGTACTGGTAGACGCCGCGGCAGGTGTGGCCGCCGGTGGTGCGCTTCTCGGTGTAGGACAACTTCACGTTCGGGTTGATGGCGTTGACCATCGCCTTCTCGTAGGTGGAGAAGGCGGCGCAGGGCTTGACGTCCCAGCCTGGGACGCCGTCGTGGCCCATGCCGCCGAACCAGGGGCAGCGGTCGGCGTTTATGACGTACTCGCCCTCCTTGGTCTCGGTCAGCGTGATCTCGATGTCGAAGAAGCGGTTCGCCAGCATGACGACGTCCACGGTGTCCTTCATGGTCGTGACGCCGAGCTGCTCCCTGAGGTCGCCGCCCTGCTTCTCGCCGATGCGGCTCATGGCGAGCTGGCCGACCTTCTGGCCGTCGTAGCCGAGGTCGTCGGCGGCCCGGATCATCTCGTCTAGGATGACCCCAGTCCCGGCGCTCGCGGCCTTCCACTTGTACCACGTCGGCCCCGGCAGTCCGAGCTTCATCGCCCACCGCGCGAGGAACAACGGCAGACGGGGCAGACCGTAGACCTGGAGCCATTTCATAGAAAGACGTCCCTTCTCCGTTCTCGACGAACCCCCATTATACCCGCGCCCGACGGACTACCCCCCGATCCCCTACCATTAAAATCATGCCGGAACCCTTGAGAACCGCCCTCACGCTCCTCTCCCTGCTCCCGAACCGTCCCCGCGAGCTCTACGACCGCGCGTCCGGCCTCCTCGACCTCGCCCTCGACCGCCTCCCCGGCGCGTCCCCGGCATACGAGACCACGACGTGGGAGGAGGCCGTCCGTAGCCTCGAAAACCCGCCGAGACGGGCCGCCGAAGTCCTCCGAGAACCCGCGCTCCGGGGGGTGGAAGAAGATACGCGGCGGTTGCTCGAGAACATCCGCGGAGAGGACGCCTTCAACCAACGCTGGGCCGCCGACTCCCTGTTCGCGCGCCTCTGTTACCTAACGTGCCGCCTGGCCGAACCGACCGTGGCCGTGGAGACCGGCGTGGCCTACGGCGTAAGCTCCGCGTACATCCTGAAGGCGCTGGAAGCGAACGGCCGGGGCGCGCTTCACAGCATCGACCTTCCGCCCCTGACCGGGGCGTACGAGCGTTTCTGGGGCATAGGCGTCCCCGCCGAACGGCGGGCCGGGTGGCGGCTTCACCGCGGCTCCAGTTCCAGGCTCCTGCCGCCGCTCCTGGACGAACTCGGGACCGTGGATCTCTTCGTCCACGACAGCCTCCACACCCGCCGCAACATGCGCCGCGAGTTCGAGGCCGTCTGGCCCCGCCTCCGTCCGGGCGGCATGATCCTCGCCGACGACGTCGAGCGAAACCCCGCCTTTATGGACCTTCGCCGCAAAGAGCCCGCCCTCTGGCGCGTGGTCCGCGACAGGGAGAGGGCACCGCTGCACGGCAAGGCCGCCCCGGTCGTTTTCGGCGTCGCGGTCAAGTGAGCTCTCCGCCGGCTACGACCTCGCCCGGAAAAACAGGAAGACGAACGCGGCCTCGACGACGAGCGAGACGATGCCCAGCGGCTCGAACCACGCCCCAATGTCGTCCGTGAAGGCGGGCAGGCCCGTGGTGCGGCTCAGGACGTAGGCGATAAAGGCGCCGGCGGCCATCAGGAGGCCGAGCCCCCATCCCAGCCCGAACCGGCCGCGCCAGATGCCGTAGGCCGACACGAAGGACCCGAACGCGTTCAAAAAGAAAAGAACCCCGACGTACGTCACCTCTTCGAGGTACTCCGGCCCCTCGACCAGGTGGATAAGACCGACGACCACGATAAGGAAGATCCCGACCAGCTTTATCCCCCGCGACATACGCCTGTACCTCCCTGAAAGATCCCTCGTACAGAAATACGGACCCGCGCCGGCGCGGCCCCAAGGGCCGTCCTCAAGCGACGGCCCTGTCTCTGCGCTCCCGAAGTTTAGTAGCCCGGCCGGCCCATCCTCGTGTAGGTGATGTTCTTGCCCGCCTCGACGCCTGGCTGGTCGAAGGCGTTGACCTCGTAGAGGGCGCCGGCGATGGCGGTCTGCACCTCCAGCGCCTGGAAGACGTAGCCGAGGTTCTCCCCGTTGACGGCGGAGAGCTTGATGGTCGCGTTGGGACGGCCCGCTTCGGTCAGGGCTTTGCGCGTGGCGTCGCACTCGACGTTGAGGAGCTCGCCTATGGTGTGGCCGCCGAGGTAGCCGACGCCTTCGAGGTCGTCGTAGGCCGCGGGGATCTCCAGGTCGCGCGGGTGGTTCTCGACCTCGACGATCTCGATGACCTTGTCCTGCGGACCCTCCATGTAGAGCTGGACCTGCGAGTGCTGGTCGGTCGTCCCGACGGCCCCGTGGGGTGTGGAGCCCTTGCCCTCTTTGCCGAGCGACTCAGCCCAGAGCTGGACGAACCACGCCGCGAGCCGCTCCAGGGCGTCGGCGTAGGTCATCATGACCCGCACGTTGCGCCCCTTCGCTGTGTCCATCAGGTAGTGCATCGCCGCCCCGACGACCGCCGGGTGCCCGGTCCCCTGCTCGTTTACCTCGTCCACGCACTGCGCGGCGCCGGCGAGCATGGCGTCCACGTCCAGTCCCGCGACGGCCGCCGGCAGCAGGCCGACGGGGGAGAGCACCGAGAACCGTCCGCCCACGTCGGCCGGGACCGGAAGCACGCGCAGGCCGTCCCGGTCGGCGATCTGCTTCAGGAAGCCTTTCTCGGGGTCCGTCGTCGCGACGGTCCGACCCTGGAAGTCCGGGTCGCCGAGGGCCTCCCGGAGCACCAGAAAGCCGGCCATCGTCTCCGCCGTCGACCCGCTCTTGGTCACGACGTTAACCCACGTACTCCCGAGCTCCGCGACGTCTAGTATGGCGCTGAGGGTCGCGGGATCCGTGTTCTCCGCGAAGTGCAGCCGCGGCCCGTTGCGGTCCTCGGAAGACAAAGCGTTGTAGTAGGGATGATTCAGCGCCTTTTGCACCGCCATCGGACCGAGGGCCGAGCCCCCGATGCCGACGTGGACGAAGTCCGTGACGCCGGAGTTCCGGATCTCCCCCGCCAAAGCGACCGAGGCCTCCGCGTACTCCCGCGTCTTCGGCAGCCGCATGAAGCCGGGGGGATCCCCCAAAAGGGTGTCCACCGCCTCCTGCAGGTCCGGCTTCACCCCGGCGAGATCCCCGTCGGAGAGTCCTCCCTCCACGTCCTGCAGGTTCCGGTAGTCGAAGGTCACTTCGGCCATGCTGCGGCTCCCCTCTGTAGCGACGCGCCTCCCAAAAAGGCAGTCTACTGGACTGTATAATGCCCGGCCATCGTGGACAAAAAACAGCGCGACGCCGAGATCGTCACCCGCCTGAAGGCCGAATACCCCGACGCCGACACCGAGCTGAACTGGTCGAACCCGCTGGAACTCCTGGTCGCCACCATCCTCTCCGCCCAGACGACCGACGTCCGGGTCAACGCCGTGACGGAGAACCTCTTCGGCCGCTACCGGACCGCCGCCGACTACGCCGGGGCGGATACCACCGAGCTCGAAGAAGACGTCCGACCGACGGGCTTCTACCGCAACAAGGCCAAATCCCTGCAAGGCATGGCCCGCGCCCTCGTCGAGGACCACGGCGGCGAGGTTCCGCGCACCATGGCCGAGCTCGTCGCCCTCCCGGGCGTCGGCCGCAAGACGGCCAACGTGGTCCTCGGCAACGCCTACGCCATCGACGAGGGCGTCGTCGTGGACACCCACGTCCGCCGCCTCTCGAATAGGCTCGGCCTCACGACGCAGGGCGACCCGGAGAAGATAGAGAAGGACCTGATGCAGAAGATCCCGAAAAGCGATTGGACGGTCTTCTCGCACCTCCTGATCCTGCACGGCCGCCGCGTCTGCCCATCCCGCAAACCGGACTGCCCGAACTGCGCCCTGAACGACCTCTGCCC
>CAXUFZ010000012.1:17885-25976 GCA_964250345.1 uncultured Rubrobacteraceae bacterium | reverse complement strand
GCCGGGGGGGGGGCTGCTGCCTACCCCCATCCCCCCCCGGCCGCTTTTTGTGTAGCCTGGGGCCGATGCCTGAAGCCTCCGTAGCCGAGTTTTTCTACGACGACCCGGACGCGCCACGGCCCAATCAGCCCGTTGGGGTCGGGGTGTTGGCCCTGATCGAGCGCGACGGGGCGGTGCTCCTGGAGAAGCGGAGCGATTGCGGGCGGTGGGGGCTCGTCGGCGGCGGCATCGAGGTCGAGGAGTCGCTGGAGGACGCGCTGCGGCGTGAGGTGCGGGAGGAGACCGGCCTCGTAGTTACCGGCCAGGAGCTGTTCGTCGTCTTTCCCGGACCGTCGAGGATCGTGCGTTACCCGGACGGCAACGTGGTGCGGCTCGTGACGTTCGCGTACCGGGTGGAGGTCGAAGACTTTGGGGCGCTACGCCGTTCGGAGGAGTCCGAAGAACTGCGGCTCTTCGACCGGAACGAGCTTCCGGGTATAGACGTGATCGAGACGGCCAGGCCCATCGTGGACGCGTATTTGGACCCGCCACCGGGACTGTTTCTGGACTAGAGAAGGCTCCGGGTTTCGCTTCACGGCGGGGATCGCCCGGTCGGATAGAATAGTGGCCCAGGGGATCAGAGACCGAACAGGAGAACCGTGGCCCGCAGACAGATCAACGTCAAGGTCCTTGAGAACGGCACGAAGACCTTCGAGGTGCGCCACCGCTGGCAGGACAAGCCCGTGGCGCCCCCGCCAGACGGAGCGCCGACGGAATATTTGCCTTTCCGGCGTCAGGTGAGGGGGGCGCCGGGGCTGCACGGGCGGCCGGACTGGCTCAAGGCGAAGGTGCCCGACGGCGAGGTCTACCGGGACATCAAGGAGACCATGCGCGGGCTGAACCTGCACACGGTCTGTGAGGAGGCCCGCTGCCCCAACATCGGGGAGTGCTGGAACAACCGGACGGCGACGTTCATGATCCTCGGCAACGTCTGCACCCGCTCGTGCGGCTTCTGCGCCGTCTTGACCGGCAAGCCGACCGAGCTCGACCTCGACGAGCCCCACCGCGTCGCCGACGCCGCCAAGCAGATGGGACTCGAACACGCCGTCATCACCAGCGTCAATCGCGATGAGCTCGCGGACGGCGGCGCCTCGATCTTCGCGGCCACGATCCGGGAGATCCGGGGTCAGGTCCCCGGCTGCGCCGTCGAGGTCCTAACCCCGGACTTCAAGGGAAACCGGGACGCCATCCAGGCCGTGATCGGCGCGAGGCCGGATACCTTCAACCACAACATCGAGACGGTCCCGCGCCTCTACCCGGCGGTGAGGCCGCAGGCGAAGTTCAAAAGGTCGCTGGAGGTCCTCCAGTATGCCAAGGAGCTGAACCCGGACGGGTTGACCAAGAGCGGGTTCATGGTCGGACTTGGGGAGGTGGAGGAGGAGATCCACCAGACGATGCGCGACCTCCGCGACCACGACGTGGACATACTGACCATCGGCCAGTACCTCCGCCCGTCGGAGAACCACCTGCCCATGAGCCGCTACTACAAGCCGAAGGAGTTCGCCGACCTTCGGAAGTACGGCTTCTCCCTCGGCTTCCGGCACGTCGAGAGCGGACCGCTCGTGCGCTCCTCGTACCACGCCCACGAGCAGACCACCGACGCCCGCCAGAACGCGGCGATCGTCGGTTCGTAGCGGGGCAAGAAGGTCTTGAGGTGCGTGGTTTGTAAACGGGGCGAGACGCGGGAAGGCATCGCCACGGTAACCCTGGAGCGCGACGGCATGACGCTGGTCTTCAAGAAGGTACCGGCCGAGGTGTGCGAAGTGTGCGGAGAAGAGTACGTCTCGGAGCAGACCACCGCCCGGCTTCTGGCGGCCGCCGAGGAGGCGGCCCTGGCCGGAGTTCAGGTAGACATCCGCGAGTACGTCGCGGCATAGCCGGATGACGCTCGCAGAACGGTCTCCGCGCGGCTTCTCCGTCGAGGTCCGCCGGCTGCCGGGGCTGACGCCATATGCGGAAGCCTGGGACCTTCAGAAAGACCTTGCCCGGAGGCGGAAGAACGAGGAGATCCCGGACACCTTCGTACTCTGCGAGCACCCGCCGGTCTACACGGTCGGTCGGGCGGCGAAGGACGGATCGAACCTGGGGGCGGGGGAGGAGCACCTGCGTTCGCTCGGGGCGGAGGTCTTCTGGAGCGATCGGGGCGGGGACGCCACCTTCCACGGTCCGGGCCAGATCGTCGGTTATCCCATCCTGCGTTTGAAAAACAAGGACACGCACGGGTATCTGCGGCGGTTGGAGAACCTGCTGATCGGGGTCCTGGCCGAGTACGGACTAGAAGGGTGGCACCACCCCGAGTACACCGGGGTATGGGTGGGGGAGAAGAAGATCGCGGCCATCGGCGTGAAGTTCTCTTCCGGCTGGATCGCCTCGCACGGCTTCGCCCTGAACGTGGAGACGGATCTCTCCTGGTTCGACCGCATCACCCCCTGCGGCATAGAAGAGTTCGGCGTCACGAGCCTGGAACGCGAGCTCGGCCGCGACGTCTCGCTGGGGGAAGTGGGAAAGAAGATCGAGGGCCATTTCCTCCGCTCCTTCGCCTAGCGCCCACGTTTGCCCGCCGTCCTGCAGGGTACATACGACGCGCCAGATCCAAACGCGAACACGCAGGAGGCGACCCATGCTCGAAGGCGTAGCTGTTGTATGGATGCCGGTCCAGGATATAGACCGGGCGAAGAGTTTCTACTCTGAAACGTTGGGGCTTCCCCTAACGAACGAGGATGGCGACTGGGCCGAGGTGGACGCCAACGGCCTGACCATCGGCCTGAACGGTCGCGAGCCCGAGGGCGCCCGGGGCGAGGGCGGTCCCGTAGTCACCTTTCAGCCCCAGGCCGGCCTCGACCAGACGGTCAGCGACCTGCAAGGCAGCGGCGTGGACGTCCCCGCCGGCGTCTCCGAGCACCCCTGGGGCCGCGTCGCCACCTTCAAAGATTCCGAAGGCAACGACATCCAGCTCTACGAGCCACCGAAGTAGAGAGCTGGTCAGCACGCTACGGCCTGCTCCGCAGTAATCGCTCTCGGCCAGTCAGCGAGAGATCTCGGAGGCGGTAGTCGGTAGCGAAAAACGGGCGTCCCGTCGGAACACGAATCCGGCGGGGCGCCCTATCGTTTCGTCGCGATCCTGGGCGTCTTCTGGCGGTGGCTCGCGGGCACCGTCAACGGCGGGTTCGGGAGTACTCTATGAGGTGCCCGCTTGGGCTTCCACGAACTCCTCGAAGGTAGCGTCGGGCATGAAGAATCGGTATCCGGTTCCGTACTTATATCTCAGCTGTCCTCCGGCGAGGTGGGTTCGAACGCCTGCGTAGTGGGCTCGGATGAAGCCAGGTCCGTGCAACCTTCGAGTTGCGTGGGCGGAGGAGTATCTGTACCGGTTGAAGTCGTCGCCTCGACCACGGAATCGGCTATGCTTCCCTCCGATCCCGATTGGACGGTTCCGACGTCGCGGGCATACCAGGTGACCGTCGAGTTTGCCGGCGGCTCGGTAAGGGCCACCGTTGTATCATTGAGTTCGTCGAGTCCCTCCGCGGTCGCGTTGAGCGCCTCGACTTCTTCGAATTTGAGAGAGACACCAACAACATCCGTGAATGTTCCGGCCGGGGTGGCGATCTCTGTCGGAGGTATACCTTTGACCGTGTAGATCACCCGCAACTTCATGGCGTCTTCGCCGGGTTCGACGTACTGCTCGAATGCAGCTTGCGACCCTCGATCCGTTGCGCGCCAGGTTGCCACGACCGGGGACATTTCGCTCTCACCTCGCCGAAGAGCATCAACGGAGGGGAATACCAGAAGGTCGTCAACGCTAATGTCCTGGTTTCTCCGTATCGAACAGCCCCGATCGGGTCAGCGTGGTCAGTTCGGGGCGCAAGGTGCCGTCGTCGGCCAGTATCGACTTCGGGGTTGTAGTCAGGGTAGATGTTTCGTTGTCGCCAGGCCCCCCAGTCGTGGTGTACTCCCAGGTGCTTTTCACTGTGAGGTGTGTGCCATCGGGTTCCCCACGAACGTTGGTGTACTCTTCTGTCGACACAGTTCTCACAAAAGAATTTAGCTCCTCATCCATGTACGAACTAGAGTACGTGCAGACGCGCCCGTTTCGTACCGGGAAGTACTCGCTCCAGCGCGGGCCAGCGACCGCTGACTGCGCGGAACCGCTATCTGAACCGTTCCGAGAGTCGCCGGAGGACTCCGGGCCTTGCTCCGACGAGCATCCCGCGAGCAGCACCGACAGCATCACCGCCACAGGTACGGCCAAGACGAATCGGGTTCGCACCGCGTTCTCCTTCTAAAGGGTTACATCATCGCGCCTTGAGACGGGCCGCAGTGTCAGGTGTTCGACGGATACGCACTATCCGCCCGGCCGGTTAGTTTGGGCCGCACCCGACGCAGTGGCTGCCTAGATCACCGGGGTCGCGCGTCGCGGGATGTCTCGTCGAGTTTGCGGTCGCGGGATGCCTCGTCGAGTTTGCCTGCGCCGAACTTGAGCCTCTTTTTGAACTCCTGGATGCTTTGTCCAAGGCTTCGGCCTACCCGTGGCAGGCTTTGGTCCCGATATCCCTGCTCGGTAGCCCCAGGTTTGTACTTGAAGATGGTGTACAACACGACGCCAAGCACGAACGTGATATTGGGTAGCAGTAGGTCGACGCTTGTCGAAGTCGCCCGCGATGCCATGTTCGCGTAAGTGTCCGCGAACATGGTAAAGAAGAACGTTGAAAACAGGACCAAGCCCCTCGCTGCCACATTGTCGTCTTTACGCATGAGGCGCAAGCAGAACCACGCTACAAAGGTGCCGGTTAATGCCGGAAAAACGACACCTAAGAAACCAAAGGACAAAGGCGCTGCTACAGCAAGAGCGGAAGCCATCAGCTCGGGGATGGAGATTCCCAAAGCTTTAGCGCCGACATACGCGAGCAAACCGGCACCAAATGCCGCAACCCTGAGTAGTCTCTCTATAGCATTAGGATCGTTCAGGATCACATACCACAAGAAAACGACGATTGCGCCGAGGGCAGCAAGGACGAGCAACAGTACCAAGACAAAAAGGAGAACGGACATTACAGTTTCCATCGAGAGAACCTCCTAGAGCTCCTAGCACGGTTTCGTGCGTCTCACCTCGACACCGCGTCCGCGTGACGGGGCGCTTCGCGTTTCGATCTCCATCCAAAAGGCATCCACCACCTCCATTCTTGGTGAAGGATCGTCAGTCATACTGAGCGACGGCTGCCAGAAGCTCCTGCTCACGCTTGTGAGTTTGGGCCATCGTCTTGTCCGCCTCTTCCTTTCTGGGTCCGTAATACAGTTTGAAGTAAGCTATGTATGCTCCTACAGACGCCGAAAGAGCCAGTACAAAAGCGGATACGATGCCAGTCGCGATGGCTGCATCCGAGACTAGGATGGGATCCAGCATAATGACGATCGCGAGAAAGATGCTGACAAAGAGAATAGCCAGCCCGATGCCCATGGAGCAGCCGAAGGGTCTGGGATAGTTGGGGTAGGGGAGCGAGAAGAACTCCTGCTCGAGCCGCTTTGTCTCGTTGAGATTTTGCACATCCAAGTCGCGGCTGAAGACAAGCTTGACGTAATGTTCCGTGTTGCTCACTTGATAAATACTGTCGCCGCGACGCTCCAGACGATTGTCTATGTTCTTGATCTCTTGAGAATTCAACAGATTCCAGTGGAACTTCTGCATCAGGTCGATTTGCTGCTGTTCATCGTGGGGATGAACTTGAATGCTTTTGCTTTCTGTCCTCGCCATCCTTCAATCTCCTTTCCGCCTCTCTAACAGACCGGATTCGAGAGCCTCACGCACGCTGCATCTCGGGGTCTTATACGGAGGCCAGATTAGCGAGGGGCGCTGTGTGAATTGCTGTGCGAACTGAACAAGACGGCCGAGATCGGGACGGATTCGAGAAAATTCGAGGAAAAGTTGCTCGGAAGGATGAGGTACGCTAGCCAGAGCTCTCCGTTAAAGCTGTTCGCCGCGGCGCAGGCGCTCGACCAGGGCGGCGAGTTCGGAGTGGCGTTACGCAGAGGTTTGTGTGGGGGTGCCTTCAAGGTCCTGGTAGTGCTGGAGGGTACTCCCGCCAAGCCGGCTCGGGCTACTCGCGGGACGACGATCAGGAATCGTCGCCGGTCAACAGGGGCGCCTTCTGCTCCGGGGAGAGGACCATCTCCCAGGCTTGCAGTTCCGCGTCGTCGATGCGGGTGGCGTGGGTCGTCAGCGCACTCCTTTCACAGGCACGATGGCGAGGGCGCTGGCGATGGAGAACAGGGCCGCGACGAAGTAGAGCGCCGTGTAGTTGTTCCCCTCGCCGCTGGCGAAGAGCGGGATAGCGAGGAGGATCGGGGCTATCGCCGGGGCGAGGGATTGGGGCAGCGTGCTGGCGATGCTAAAGACCCCGAGGTCCTTGGACGCGTCGTCCGGGTTGGGTAGCACCTGGGAGACGAGCGCTAGGTCGACGGCCAGGTAGATGCCTGTGCCGATCCCGCAGATCGCAACCCCGACGAGGAAGGCGGCGAAAGATCCGGCGAAAGCGATGACGGCCGTCCCGACCCCGAAGGTCACGGCCGAACCCCAGACGAAGACTTTGCGCCGGCCGCCGAAAACGTCGGAGAGCGAGCCGCCCACGACGCTGAAGACCGCGAGGCCCGCGCTGAGGACCAGGGTGGTGACGAAGACGAGGCGGGGCACCCGCTCCCGGCTTATGCCGAGGTGTTCGATGAGGTAGAAGACGTTGTAGGTGATGAGCATGGCCGCGCCCATGTAGAGGAGGAAGCGGCTCAACCAGGCCCATCCGAAATCGGGGTGTCGCACCGGGTTCGCCCAGAAGCTGCCGAGGAACTCGCGCAAGGTGTAGGGCGGCGGACTGTGGGAAGGACTAAGCCTGCGGTCGTCGAGAACGGTGACGAGTATCAGGACGGAAACGACGCCTACCGCGGCGGGCGCCATGAACATCAGGAAGACGGACCCGGAGACCGCCTGGGCCAGGAAGGCGCCGCCGACCAGCCCGACCGGGAGGCCGATGCCGACGAGGCCGGCGACGCGTCCTCTTTGCACCATGGGCACCTGGTCGGGCAGCAGCGCCGCCATCGAGACCAGGAGCGCGTTGTACGCCAACTGGGCGACGCACCAGCCCACGAGGATCACCGGTACGTTCGGCGCGATCGCAATGATCAACAGCCCCAGGGAACCGGAGATCACGCCCCCCACCATCCAGGGCCTGCGCATCCCGAACCCGGAGGTCGTGCGATCGCTCAAGCGGCCGAAGAACGGGTTCGCCACGAGCGCCACGAAGGCTCCAACCCCCAGCACGAGCGAGAGGCCGCCGGCCGCGCCCTCGGAATCTACCTGCCTGATCTTGAGGGCGAGGGAGAGGACGGTGGGGGTGAGCAGGGCCATCCACACGCCGATGTAGGCCAACGTGTAGGCGGCGACGAAGCCGAACCCCACGGGCCTACGGGGCGAGGGGAACCGGTTTTCCGCGATCGTTTCATTCGTTCTCACTCTGTCTTCCGTGGGTTCACTGGGCATCCCGCAGGATATTTCATACATCCGGGTTTTTCACGACCCTCACGACGATGCTATGCGCCCTGTCCGGGGCGACGGGCGAACCCGTCAAGGGCTAAAAGACCCCGTTCTTTTGCGGCGGATTTCTGGCGCGCATGACAGTAGGTAAAGCGTGGCTGCATCCTCACCGAAGGCGATGCAATAGACGGTGCGGACGCAGGGCTGCGCTTGAGATCGACCGTATTGGAGTTGCTCGGGTAGGGTTACAAGGGCTTGTGTTTCCTATACGCGAAGGCACGGTGGCGGCCCGCTGGCGCACCCGGGGCGTGTATGCACCAGACTCCATACTTGGTGCGCACTCCGATCAGGCGTCTCCCGAGCGTCGGGCCTTCCCCGTACCCTGTTCGCCCACGGTGATTGCCTCCCTACGGTACCTCGACGAAGCCCTTGCGTCGTAGTCAAGAAGAGCGGCGGGGCGGTGGGGAAACCGCCCCCCCCCCCCCCAAACGGCACCCAGACGGGGGGGCGGGGGGGGCCCGGAGGGTTGCCCG
>CAXUFZ010000012.1:0-17875 GCA_964250345.1 uncultured Rubrobacteraceae bacterium | reverse complement strand
CCCCCCCCCAGCTCTTTATAAACAAAGGCGCCGCCCCCCCCCGCGCCCCCCCCCCCCCCGCCAGCACCTCAGGGAACGCTACCTGCGGGGCGGGGCGTACCTGATGGTATCCCTGTAGAGTGTCGAGACGTTGCCCGCCCGGTCTTTGAACCGCACGTACACCGTCCTCGTGCCCGCCTTGCCCTTGAGCAGCGTCCATGCCATGCCCGTCGAATAGGGCCTCCACTTGGCACACGTTTGGGCGTTAGAGACGCACACCTGGGAGACGCCGCTGCCGCCGCGGTTATCCCTGGCGCTCAGGGCGAGCCTTACGTTGAGGCTCCTGGTCGTCTGCGCGCCGTTGTTTATCTTGACGCTTCCCGTGGGCACCGTTCTGTCGGGCGGCGGGCAACCGTTGGCCGTGTTCGCCGGTTGGTCGGGGCACGCATCCGCCGGGTTGGGCACCCCGTCGCCGTCCTTGTCGGGGGGCGGCTCGGAGCCGACCTCTAATTCGAATGCTCCGGTGTCGCAGGTCCCGTCCCCGCCCCAATCGACGGCTATCCGCGCCACGCCGCGCTGGTCGGTTTGGATTGCCTCTCCGCAGCCGTTCGTCCCTGAGGGGATACGGTCTATGGCTCTGGAGCCTGCCTGAAGGGCGATGGTCTGCGTGGGACCGCCATTGTCCGCAAGCTGGGGAGTACCGGTGCCGAAGGCCTGCCAGGCGCTTACGCCCGTCTGGTCGCCCTCCGCGCCGAAGGCGACCGTTGCTTCGCCCCCTCCTATGAGGTTGTAGCCTCCGGACTCGAAGGAGTTGAATCTATTGAAATCGAGGCCCACGTCGCTACCGGAGTTGCCCTCGGGATCTCTGTTGGCCGTGATGATGGAGGAAGAGACCTCGGTGCGGGTCCAATCGTTCCCGCCGAAGCTCGCGATGCCACTGCCCGAATTTTCTGGAGCGGTATTGTCGGTGATGGTGGTGTTTTCCATGACGGTGAGCCCGCCGTGGTTGTAGACACCACCGCCAATGTCGGCGCTGTTGCCGGAGAACGTGGAGTTTCTTATAGTGGTGCGCTCCTCCGGCTCCGGCTCGGAGGAGGTGACATCATCGGTATAGGATTCGATGCCGCCGCCAGTGTCGGCGCTGTTGCCGGAGAAGGTGGAGCCCTCCACCGCGAGCGTACCGCCGTTGTCTATCCCGCCGCCGTTTTGCGCCACCGCGTCGTTGCCGGAGAAGGTGGAGTCGTTTACCGTCAGCGTGCCACGGTTGTGGATGCCACCACCGTTGTAACCCGCGGCGTTACGTAAGAAGGTGGAGTCCTCAACCGTGAGCATGTCCTCAACACCGTTGTCGATGCCGCCGCCCCAGTCCGCGTCGTTATCGGAGAAGGTGGAACCCTTCACCCTGAGTGTGCCATGACTATTGTTGATCCCGCCGCCCCAGTCCGCGTCGTTGCCGGAGAAGGTGGAGCCCTTTATCGTCACGGTGCCGTCTATACCATTCCACAAACCGCCGCCGTCCCCGGTCGAGGAATTGCCGCTTACGGTAGAGTTCTCCACCGTGAGCATGCCCTCAGAACCGTTCTCGATCCCGCCACCGATTCTGGCAGTGTTGTTGCTTACGGTAGACCTCTTTACTGTCAAAGTGTTGACGTTGGAGATGCCGCCACCGAATTCTCCGACAGAGCTGTTGCCGGTCACGACGCTATCGGTGAGCATCAAAGAACCGCCGTTGTAGATCCCGCCGCCGTCCCAGTCCGTGGCGACCCCGTTGGTGATGGTGAGCCCGG
This sequence comes from uncultured Rubrobacteraceae bacterium, assembly GCA_964250345.1. Taxonomy (GTDB): domain Bacteria; phylum Actinomycetota; class Rubrobacteria; order Rubrobacterales; family Rubrobacteraceae; genus Rubrobacter_D. The sequence continues at coordinate 16,109 of CAXUFZ010000012.1, read as the reverse complement.
AGATGGTAACCGTGGCCCACTTGAGCTCGGTTCCGTCATATTTTTCTCCTACGCCGAAGATGCTGAACTCGGGAGTGCCCAGCGCTTCGCTCCGCTTCACCGTGAGCTGATCCGCTCCAGGCCCCGCTATCTCCATATCGGTTGTCAGCTCCGGCAGCGCGCTCTCCAACACCACGGTGCCGGTGGCGCCGATCTCGATGGTGTCGGCCTCGGTGTTGCTGTTGGCCCCGGTTATGGCCTGCCGCAGCGACCCCGCTCCCGAGTCGTTTGTGTTGGTCACCTCGAAAGTGTCGGCTCGCGCCGGGCTGGCTACGACCGCCAGCATCAGCGCGCCCAACGCCACCGTGAGCACGGGAAGCAGGGCTTTGCCCGTCCACGGACTCGACACTGCTTCGCTACGCATGCTCGCCACCGTTCCTCGTTCGCCATCGTTTGCAAAGTCCACCGTAGCGGACGACGCTGTGTGAATTGCTGTGTGAACCGAAGAAAATTGTCGGGACGGGGGTGGATTCTAGAAAACTCGAGAGAAGGGTTGCTCGGCGGAGTGGAGAACGCCGGTCAGATCTCTTCGCCGCGGCGCAGGCGCTCGATAAGGGCGGTGAGTTCGGGCGAGGGCGTTGCGCCAAGGTCTCTGCGGAGGGTGTGTTCGAGGTCTTGGTAGTGTCGGAGGGCGCGCGCCCGCTCGCCGTGGCGGGAGTAGGCCCTGATAAGCCCGGCGTGCGCCTCGGCCGAGTAGGGGTCGTGGGCGATGGCCCGCCGGTAGGCTCGGGCGGCTCTGGAGTTTTCGTCTCTTTCGGTGAGGAGTCGCCCGAGGAGGAGCTGGCTCTCGACGTGGATCTCGCGCAGCTCTTGCTGGCGGATAAAGATCCACTCTCCGCCGGAGAAGCCTTCCAGGAAGTCTCCGCGGTAGAGGTCGGCGGCCTGTTCGAGGAGCGTCGCGGCGGTGCCCGGGTCGATTTCGGCGCGCTGGTGAGCTCTCCGGGTCTTCTCTTCGAAGTCCGCGACGTCGAAGCTCAGGGGCATGGTGTGGTCGAGGGTGTACCGGCCGCCGGTGAAGCGGATTCTGTTCGGGGGTCCGAGGGACTTGCGCAGGCGGTACATCGCGCTGTGGAGGGCGTTTCGTAGTTGGGAGGGGGAGGCGTCGGGCCAGAGGTCCAGCCCGATCTTCTCCCGAGTCCTTGGCGGATGGTTTACGAGGTAGAAGAACAGCTCAGCGACCTTGGCGTACCTCCAGTCCGACGCCCGCACCGCCGCGCCGCCGACCTCCACCCGCGTCTGCCCCAGGGCGAGGACGCGGAGGGTCGGGACGGGCGGCTCCTCGGATGCGTCTCCGTCTTCTTCGAGGGCGAAGGAGATCGCCTCCTCCGCGCCCATCGCGCGCCCCGCGGCCCACGCGGCGGCGAACTCTTCTGCCCCGAGGGCGTCCCGGACGCTCTCCACGCCCCGATCGTGGACGGCGCGGTAGTGGGGGTACACTCCTACCGGCCCCCCCCCCGCCCCCTGGGCCGCGCGGGCCCCGACGCGCGCGGCCGCCCGCCGGGCGCGGCCCCGCGCCGCGAGTGCGGCGGCCAGGTACGCCAGGGAGACGGAGAGGAGCCACTTCTCGTCTAGGCCCCGCAGCGCCCGGACGCTCTCCTTGGCCAGCGACCGCGCCCTCTCGTAGTCTCCGGCCCAGAGGGCCATCGCGGCGAGGTTTCCGAGCGGGAACGAGAGGGTCCAGCCGTCCCCGCGGCGCCGGCAGATGGCCGCGCTCTCCTCGAGAGGTGGGGCGGCTTCGTCGAAGTCTCCGGCGGCCATGCGCGCGAGCCCGAGCGTCCCCAGTGCCCTCGCCAGCTCGGAGCTTTCCCCGACCCTCCGACCGGCGGCGACGCTCTCCGCGGCGGCGGCGAGGGCTCTCCCGGTCTCGCCCAAGGCCAGCAGGTCGAGGCTGTACACGGAGAGCGCGGACGAGAGCCAGGAGTCGCGGAATTCGTAGTCGTCCAGTTCCCTGAAGCGCTCCACCGCCTCTCCCAGACGGGGGCCGGCCGCGGCCCGGTCGCCCTGTGCCCAGGCCAGCGCGCCGGAGACGTGGTTGGCCTTGGCCGCCGCGAGCGCCGGCTCCGCGCCGACCTCCAGCGCCCGTTCGAGGGAGGCGCGTCCTTCGGCCAGTCGGCCCCGGCGCAACCAGAACCACGCGATCGCGCCGGAGAGGCGCAGGCCGAGCTCCCCTTCGCCGGAGTCCGCCGCCCACGACATGGCCGCGCGGAGGTTGTCGAGGTCCTCGCTTACGAGGTCCAGCCAGAGCTCCCGGTCTGGCCCGTCGAGGCCGGGCTCGGCCTCCTCCGCGAAGTCCCGGAAAAAGACGGCGTGCCTTCGGCGCATCTCGCCGACCTCCCCCGCCTCCTCCGACTTCTCGGAGGCGTACTGGCGGATGACCTCCTGCAAGCGGTACCGCGCCGCCTCGCCGGTCCGCCGCGCCCCGACGAGCGACTTGTCCACGAGCCGCGAGAGGAGATCCAGCACCGATCCGCCGGCCGGTCGGCAAATCTCCTCTGCAGCTTCGAGGGTGAAGCCGCCGGAAAAAACCGAGAGGTTGCGGAAGAGGGCACGCTCGGGGGGCGAGAGGAGGCCGTAGCTCCAGTCTATCGCGGCTCGCAGCGTGCTCTGGCGGGGCGGGGCGGTTCGGAGGCCGGAGGCGAGCAGCCCCAGCGCGTCGTCGAGGCGGGCGGAGATCTGGGCCGGCGTCATGCTCCTGACCCTGGAGGCGGCGAGCTCGATGGCGAGCGGCGCCCCGTCGAGCCGCCGGCACACCTCCGCCACCGCCGCAACGTTCGTCTCCTCAAGCTCGAAGCCGGGTGACGCGGCGGCGGCCCTCTCGGCGAAGAGCCGCGCCGACTCCGAGCGCGACGCCGCCTCCAACGACGGGGAGTCGGGCACGGACAGCGCCGGCACCGGCCACACCCTCTCGCCCGCCGCGCCGAGCGGCTCGCGGCTCGTGGCGAGCACCGCGAGGCCCGGGCATCGGCGCAGCAATCCCTCGGCCAACTCCGCGCACGCCCCGACGAGATGCTCGCAGTTGTCCAGGAGGATCAGGCACCGTTCCTCTCGCAGGGCCTCTGGAAGCTCCTGATCCAGCCCGCGCCCGGGACGCTCCCCGATCCCCAGCACGGAGGCCGCCTCCCGCGCGACGAGCGACGGCTCCGTGAGGGAACCTAGTTCCACCAGCCAGATCCCGTCCGGGAACTCGCTTCCGGGCTCCCCGGCCGAACCTTCGACGAGGTCGTCGGCGAGGCTCCGCGCCGCTTCCAGCGCCAGCCGGGTCTTGCCGCACCCGCCGACCCCGGTGAGCGTGACCAGTCGCCCCCTGTGGACCATCCCCCGCACCTCCTCGACTTCCGCCTCGCGCCCGACGAAGCTCGTCAGCGGCAGCGGGAGGTTGTCGTGGACGCCGGGTTCTGAAGAGACCACGCGCAAGCCGGCGCGCCTCCGATCCGGCGCGGCGCTCTCGCCGGGGGTTTGAACGCGCTTATCCTCTCTCACACCATCTCCGCACCGGAAAGCTCCGGGTAACGTCCCATCCACGGCACATGACACCACGCGAGAATCACGAGGTCCCTCTGAAACCCCCGTGTACCGCTCTTTGGCAGAGCGGAGAACATCTCCAAGTCGACGTCAGCACCCCGTCTTCTCGTCGGTCTAGCATCGGGGTAGTCCACGGCGGGACGATGCCGCCGGTCCCGCCCCCTCGCAGAGTCTGGCGTCGGTACGACCAGGAAAGGGCGCGACCGCCGGAGCACAACGCATGCAAGAGCCTGGGTAGGGCGCGTTTGCCACGGGCACTTCTTGCGGCTTCGATTGGGCGAGCACCTCTTCGACGCAGGCGTGTTGGAGCTGAATGATCCTCCCCCTCCTCCCGTGCCTTCCTCCGGAGGAGCGGTAGAAAGGATCCCGCTCCCCGCGCCGTCGTTACCGTGGCACAGTACCCGAGCAAAGCAGGGCGGCGCACCCCCAAAATGGGCGATTTTTGTTGTTGCAAACAAAATCTTTTCCGTTACTAACAGAGTCCCCGAGTTCCTCCGGGTCGGAAGCCCCCCAGCATACCTGTGTCCGAGGGACCACCACTTCTCCGGCCGCTGCGGTCGCCGAGAGCCAGACCGATCCTCACGAAAGCCGCTGTTGTACCGCACGGACAACGCGTTTTGAGGCGGCGGGGATGTGCCGGTTTTCGGGCGATCGCGGTGTGGCTGTGCCCGGCCTCGTTCGCGTTGCTCACCTACCCTGCAGAGGTACCCGATGGGCGAGGGAGGAACGGGCCCCGGGGAGACGACTCGATTCCGCCGGCTTGGGGGAGCGCTCCGATGCTCCCGGCGGCACGTCGAGTTCGGTCGGGGAGGACGGCGCGACCCAAGCCTGCGTCGGATCCGGCAGGCCGAGGGTCTGGTCTCGATGAATGCTGCCGGACGGATCGGTCGAGGTGACCGCGGATACGACCGTAGCGCGGCGGGCCGCCGCAGGATCGATGGGGGAATCTGCGGGTACCGTCCCTATGGATGAGACGTGTGTGCGGGCCAGGACAATTTCGACAAGACGCCGACCGACGACACCGGGATCGTGTGGGTCTTCCGCGGAGGCCCCTCTTGGGCTGGCAGCCTCGGTCCCGCGCGGCTGCGCCCGCTACCGCTGTGCCTTCACGCGCTGCCGATCAGAACGCCCGAGGCGAAGACTAGCGCGCCGCCGACGATCACTTGTAGGGCGCTCATCCAGAAGCTCATGGCGAAATACCTGTAGCGGATGTAGGAGATCGCCAGAAGCTCGATCCCCACGACCGCGAACGCGACGTAGAGCGCGAGGCCGACGTCGGGTATCAGGAACGGCAGCGTGTGCATGATCCCGCCGACGAACGTCGCGAACCCCGTGATGACGCCCCTCGACACCGGGCCGCCGCGCCCCGTCATGGAGCCGTCGTCCGATAGCCCTTCCGAGAAACCCATGCTGATCGCCGCGCCCACCGCCGCCGCGAGACCTACCAAAAACGTGAGCCGCGCATCCTTGCTGGCCACGGCTATCGCGAACACCGGCGCCAGCGTCGAGACGGAACCGTCCATCAACCCGATCAACCCCGGCTGGACGACCTTGAGCACAAAGTCCTTGCTGTGCCCCGAAGCCGTCATCTCCCGACCCCCGAGCCCCAACTTCTCCATCAAAGCCGCCAAAGCCCATCCTCCGCACACAAAGCCCGCCGAACACACAGTCTAATCGACCGCCAGCGGATATCAAGAACGATTCTTATTACTGGTTAATGGGAGTCATTATCGGTAGGTGGGGAGCGCGGCTGTTGGCCTGCTTACCGGGAAGCGAGCGGGAGGCGCGCGAGCACTTCCGTTTCCAGGGACGGGTACACCAACTCCTTCGAGACGACCAACCCGTCCACCCTGGCCGTGGCGTCTATGTTCGTGTCGTCGAGCGTGGCGAGGAACCTTTTCGGATCGGAGAGCGGACCGCGGTAGCGGAGCAGGGTGGTGTGCACCAGGTCCGCCTCGTTGCGGGTCTCGGGGGGCAGGCGGAGGCATTCGCGGATCATGCGGCGGATGCGGTTCACCGGCCCGGTTGGCCGGGCGAGGGCGACCACGGCGGAGTCGGTGGCCACGAGGCGTTCGTAGGAGATCCGGAAACTCGCGCTCTGGGCCGCGATGCGGGCCAACTCCGCCGTCCACTCCGCCCCGTGGCGCTCCCACAGGGTGTCTTTCGGAACCGGGTAGCCCGCGTGCACGGCGAGCAGCCAGGCGACGCTCACGTGCAGGGTCTCTCGAGGACACGCCAGCAGGCCGGGCTCTGCCCGCTTCAGGTTCTGCTGTATTCGCTCCAGCGACGCCTTGGTGCGGGAGTCCGGCTCGATCTGGACGTTGTAGGCCCGACAAGGCCGCGCCCACAATGGGCTGGGTCGTACCTGGTTGCGCGCCACCTTCCCCCGGTGCGCCTCCCGCAGTTCCATCGCCCGCCGCTCGTCCGGGCTACGCAAACACCGTTCCCCCCGCCGGCCGGCCAACTCCCTCTAAACACGATCTCCCGGGCAGACGTCGCCGGGGCTCTTCGACGGAAGGATGCCATACCCGGCTGCCGGGTGTAGCCGGCTTGGTCTGCCTCCGGCGGTCAGAAGTATGCGCCGTCGGGGACCGAAAGTTCCGGGGAGAACCGCCCGATCCTACGTCGCGCCGACGCTTGGCCGGGTGCGACCATCCTTATGCAACGACGGCGACCGGAGAGGAGGTCTTATGTAGGGGCGGGAGATCTGCGAACGGTGCGACGGAAGAACGGACAGCAAAGGAGAAGCGCAGATGAAGAAGTTGATGGCCGCGACGGCCATATCGGTGGCGATGCTCGCCGCGGCGTCCCCGGCTTTTGCCCAAGACGCGACCGCCGACGACGGCGCCATAGCCGAGGGCGGGGACGTCCTGTTCCTCGACGCCTCGCAGGCGCAGCAGGCCGTCCAGGTCCAGGCCGGAGACGCCGGCGCCGTGGCCGACGATGGTAGCTTCGCGGGCGCCGGGAACTCCCTGGGCATCTACCAGGCGCAGTACAACGGAGGTTTTTAGGTTCTGAAGTTTTGAGGTGCTAGAGGCGAACCGCCTCTGGCAACGACGACGCCCAGAGCCATGCCGGGACGGCCCCACGAACAGGGGCCGTCTCTTCTTCTTGCGGCCTCCTGGCAACGGCGAAGCCGCGCTTGAAAACCTGAAAGCCTCTAAGCCTTCTGATACAGGTCCAGCTCCGCCTTTATCACCATGTCGTCCATGTCGCGGCGGAGGTTGAAGCCGAGGCGTTCGCTGATGCGCTGCATGGCGCGGTTGTCGAAGAGGATCTCGGCGGTTATGCGCGCGAGGCCCTCGGCGCGGCCGACGTCGAGGAGGCGGCCGACGAGGAGGGTCCCGAGGCCGCGGCGCTGGAAGCGGTCGCTGACGAGGACGGAGAACTCCGCCTCGCGGGGGTCCGCGCCGTGACGGCTTAGGCGGGAGACGCCCATGATCTCACGCTCCCCCGTCTCCGGGTCGGTGCGCTCGGCGACGAGGGCCATCTCGCGGTCGTAGTCTATGAAACAGATGCGCGTGAGGCGCTCGTGGGCGGTGCGCTGGTCGAGGTTCATCATGTGGAAGTAGCGCATGTAGACGCTCTCTTCGGAGAGGGACTCGTGGAACTCCACCATGAGGGGCTCGTCTTCGGGGCGGATGGGTCGGACCCGGATCCCCTCTCCGTCCGGCAACTCTTCATCGGAGACGTACTGCGTGGGGTAGGGCCGGATGGCGGTGGTCGGCAGATCCTCTTCCCTCGTCTGCGGGTCGTGGAGGACGACGCGGGCGTCGAGGGCGGTGAGGTGCTCGGGGGAGGCGAGGAGCGGGTTTATGTCGAGCTCCTTTATCCAGGGCTGCTCCACCACGAGCTGCCCGACGCGCACCAGCATCTTCTCCAGCGCCCCAATGTCCACCGGCGCCTTCCCGCGCACGCCGCCCAAAGCCTCGAAGATGCGCGTCTGCTCCATCAGCCGGCGGGCCAGCGTCGTCGTGAGCGGCGGGAGCGCGAGGGCGCGGTCGCGGTAGACCTCGACCATGGTGCCGCCGGAGCCGAAGAGGAGCACGGGCCCGAACTGCGGGTCGAGGCTGCTGCCGACGATGAGCTCGTAGCCGTCGAGGCTGACCATGCGCTGCACGGCCGCGCCGCCGAAGTCCTCGGGACGGTAGCTTTCGAGGATGGAGGTCTCCATCTCCTCGTAGGCTTGCCGGACCTCGTCGGCGTTCTGGAGGTTCAGGCGCACGCCGCCGACGTCGGTCTTGTGCGTGATCGTCTCGGAGTCCAGCTTGAGGACAACGGGGTAACCCATCCTCTCGGCTATCTCCACGGCCTCCTCCGCGCTCCGCCCGACCTCGGTCTCGACGGTCGGGATGCCGTAGGCGGCAAGGACCTTCTTGGCCTCGAACTCGGTCAGGATGGTGCGGCCCGAGTCGCGGACGTTGCCGATAACCTCTTCGACCGCCTCGCGGTCGGCCTCGGCCTCGTCCGCGGGCTGCGGGGTCTCGTAGATGCCGCGCAGGTTGTAGGTGTAGCGCCACATGTTGGTGAAGGCGCGGGCCGCCGTGTCGGGGAACTCGAAGGTCGGGATGCCGGCGCCGTTGAGGATGGACTCGCCGGCGGCGACCTCCGCGCCGCCCATCCAGCTCGCCAGCACCGGCTTGCCCGTGGCGTTGGCGTAGGGGACGAGGCGCTCGGCCGTCGCGGTCGGGTCGGTCATGTCCTGGGGCGTGAGGACGACCAGCAGGCCGTCGCTCTCCGAGTCGTCCGCGGCGGTCTCGAGTGTTCGGGCGTACCGCTCCGGGTCGGCGTCGCCGAGGACGTCCACGGGGTTGCCGTGGCTCCAGGGGGCGGGGAGAAAATCGTTGAGCGTCTCCATGGTCCCAGCGGAGATCTCCGTGAGGTCTCCGCCGCCGCCTATGAGGGCGTCGGTGGCGAGAACGCCGGGGCCGCCGGCGTTGGTCAGGATGGTCAGGCGCGGGCCTTTGGGGCGCGGTTGCTTGCCGAGGACCTCGGCCATGGCGAAGAGCTCGGAGATCTCGCCGACCCGCAGCACGCCGCTGCGGGCGAAGGCCGCGTCGAGCACCTCGTCGGAGCCCGTCAGAGAGCCCGTGTGAGAAGCTGCCGCCTTGCCGGCGGCCTCGGTGCGGCCCGCCTTTATGACGATGATGGGTTTGGTCAGGGCGACTTCGCGGGCCGCCGACAGGAAAGACCTCGCGTCGCCGACGGATTCCATGTAGACGACGATGCTTTTCGTCTTCGGGTCGTCGCCGAGGTAGTAGATCAGATCTCCCCAACCCACGTCCATCATCGACCCGACGCTCACGAACGCCGAGAACCCGACGTTCTCCATCAAACTTTGGTCCAGGATGGCCGTGAGCAGGGCCCCGCTCTGGCTCAGGAAACCGACGCTGCCCTGGCGGGCTATGTCGCCGGCGAAGGTGGCGTTGAGACCGGTCGTCGGGTTCATGACGCCGAGGCAGTTGGGGCCGACGATCCTCATCCGGCCGCGCCTGGCCTCTTCGAGGACCTGCCTCTCCAGCTCCGCCCCTTCCGGGCCCGTCTCCCTGAAGCCGGCGGAGATGATGATGGCGCCCTCTACGCCGGCGTCCACGCACTCGGAGATGATGCCCGGTACGGCCGGAGCGGGGGCCACGATCACCGCGAGGTCCACCTTCTGGGGCACCTCGGAGACTGAGGGGTAGGCCTTGATGCCGAGCACGTTCGGCCTGCGGGAGTTCACGGGGAAGACCGTGCCGCCGAACGGGCTGGAGACGAGGTTCCACATGATCGTGCGCCCCACGCTCCCGGGCCGCTCGGTCGCCCCGATCACGGCCACCGTCCCGGGGCGGAAGATCGCGTCCAGCGACCCGCCCTCGTACCCCAGAACGTCGTGCGCCGGATCCCCGGTCTTCGCTTTGATAGTCGCTCCCTTCGGTCGCTCCGGCACGCCCGCTTCGCGGGCTTTCAGCCCGGCGCTGTCGCGCCTTTCAGCACGTTTCGGGCCTCCGGCCCTCGCTCTCAGCTAACCCCGCTGCGGTTGCTACCCGGCGGGGATTAACAGGCTATATTCCTTGCGCACCTACTTTTGTAACACTGCGTTCGGCGCGGAGCGTGAACCCGTCCACGAGCCCCCCAGAAGGTCTTTTGTTCGGCTGAGAGGCGCGGAGCGCCGGGCTGAAAGCGACCGGAGGGAGCGTGCTGAAAGTGGAGGCGCTAGCCGGAACGTGCTGAAAGGCGCCGTCAGGTGCCGGGCTCCGTCACGCGCTTGCGCACGACGTTTTCGAGCAGAGTCTTGTTCGGTATCCGGTGCAACGTCCCATCCTCCGAGCGCAGCGTGACGGACGCGTAGCCCAGTTCTTCGACGGTGCCTTCTACGTCGGTGACGGCGATGGTGTCGCCTATCTCGGTGCCGTCCTGGACGTAGCGGCCGGCGGCTATGTTGCCGGAGAGGAGGGCGAGGCCCTGGCCGAGGGCGAGGGCGGCGACGAGGCCGATGGTGGAGAGGACGACGATGGCGAGGAGGACTATGACGTAGGTCTCGAGGCCGAGTTGGCTGGCGGCTATGAGGGCGGCGATGGCGAGGACGGCGGCGAAGACGACGCGGCGGAAGGCGTTCGGGCCGCGCAGGCCGGCGCGTTCGGCCTCGCGGGCGACGAGCTCGGCGAGCCAGCCGGCGCTCATGACGCCGGCTATGAGGATGACGAGGGCGACGAGGGCGCGGCCCGAGAGGTTGACGACCTGGTCCATGGTGCTCTCCAGGGAGGAGAGGCCGAGGGCGCTCAGGGCGCCGGCGACGCCGGTCAGGATGACGCCCCAGAAGAGGACCGTGCCGAGCAGGCGCGAGGGGCCGCCCTCGTAGCCGAGCTGCCAGAGCGAGTTCGCAGCGCCCGTCCGGTCGAAGAGGTCGTCGAGGCCTATCGTTTCGAGGAAGCGGGCCAGGAGGCGTTTCAGGAGGATGGCGGCGACGAGGGCGACGAGCAGGACGACCACGGCGCCGACCAGCCGGGGGACGAACTCGGCCAGGGTGTCGATCAGGTCGTTGACGGCTCGTGACATCTAGGTCCCCCCTCCGTAGCTCTCCCTCGCGTTGCGCAGCCCCAGATAATAGACGAACGCGTCGAGGTACGAGCGGCCGAGCGAGCCGAGGAAGACCTCGGCGTTGCGCATGAAGGCCGAGACGTAGGCCCGCCGGACCACGAAGTCGAGCGAGACCTCGGGGGTTTCCAAGGGTTCGGCCGCCAGGTTGGAGAGCATGACGAGCATCCTGGCGTAGGACTCGGCCAGGCGCCGGTACTCGGCGCTCTCGAAGATGAGCTGCTCGATCTTCCGGGCCTCGTCCTCCCCGAGCTCGCCGGCGGCGTAGGCCCCGATCTTCTCCAGCACGTACCACGTCTCGCGCTGCGCCTCGGGGACCCTCATCGGCCCTCCCCCGGCTTACGGCCGTCCTTAGAAAGGGCGACGAGCATGGCGGCGCGGCCCCGGCTGACCCAGCCCTTGGCCGTCCCGTCGGGGACGCCGAGAACCTCGGCGATCTCGGCGTAGGAGAGGCCCTCCATGTGGCGCAGGACGAGTGCTGCGCGGTGGTCGTCGCGGACGTGTTCGAGGGCGGCCTCTATCTCTTCGCGGCGTTCGGCGTTGAGGGCCGCGGCCTCGGGGTCGGCGTCTCCGCCCGCGGGCTCGGCCAGGAAGGGCACCTCGCCGTCGTACTGGCGTTCGTCGCGGCGGGCCTCCTTCTGCCGGAAGCTAAGGCACGTGTTCATCGTGATCCTGTAAAGCCAGGTCGTGAATGCGCTGTCACCCCTGAAGTTCGTTATGTTCCGCCAGACCCGGACCCAGACCTCCTGGCTCGCGTCCTGCGCGTCGCGGGCGCCCAGCACCCGGAGCGCCACCCTGTATACGAGGCCCGAGTGCTCCTGGACCAGCTCGCCGAACGCCCCGACGTCGCCGCGCGAGGCGCGTTTGGCGAGCCGATTGGCGAGCTTTTTGTCGGCGTCGCTCACCTGTTAGTCCCTTTCGGGCGCCGGTTCGATACGGTCGGCTCCTTCCGCGCTCCCATATCCGGGTAAGATAGCAAACCCGTTCTCCACGAGACAGCCGCGAAAAAGACGGGAAAACGGGGTATCTCGCGTAACCTTTCGCGCCACCCGCGGGTCATACGGTGTGCGCGGTCCGGGCTGTCTCGAAAGAGGGAAGGGGAATGGCCTTGTACGGTATTTCGGTGGAAGAGGTTGGGGCGGAGGCGTCGGTGGGTTTGTGGGGGGAGTTCGACCTGTGCTCCCTGGCGGAGTTGCGGGCGGCGCTGGACCGGGTCTCGACGCTCGGGAGGCCCGTCGCGGTAGACCTCTCCGGGGTCGTCTTTATGGACCTGCAGAGCGCGCGCGAGCTGGTGGTGCGGTCCCTGATCCAGGCTCACCAACTCACCTTCGAGAACCCGTCCCCCGGCGTCCTCGCGAGCATCCGAGCCCTCGGCATGGGGCAGGCCGCCACCGGACCCGACGCAGGCTCCGACCGCGAGGAACCCCAGGTCTTCTCCGGCACCGGGTAGATCTGGTGCCGTTCAGAGGCCTTCTTACGGCAGGAAACGGGACGCGCCCGTCCTGACGCCGCGCTTCTCCAGGGCGGCGGAGGCGGCCACCACCCCGGCCAGCGAGACCAACGAGCCGGCCCCGAAGAAGCCTACAAGCCTCTGGGACTGGGCCGCCGCCTCCGGCGTCTCCGGCGCGGGCTCCGTCCCCGACTCGACCGGCGTGTCGGCATCCGAGGACTGGCCGGCGATCCTGGCCCCCAGCACCCCCGAGATCAGGGCATTAAAGAGCGCCGCCCCGAGCAGCACGTTCTTCAGCCCCGCGAGCGCGCCGGACCCGATCCCCCGGTTCGCCTCGGCCTCCTTCAGCCCCCCGAACCTCCAGGTCCCGACGGCCGCGAGTACGGCCAGCGCGTTCACCGCGTTGAAGCGGATCCAGGCCTCGTTCAACACCCGCCCCCGCTCGTTCTTGTCCCGGATACTGCTCACGGTCGGGTTCAACGCCACCTGCCCGAACAGCGTCCCCCCGAACCACGTAGCCAGCCCCAACCTGTGCAACGTCCTGACAAACGTCGATGGCTCACTCATCCCGCGTCTCCTCGCCTAATAACCGGAAGCAGAATCCTTTCCCCGCACCGCCCGCCACCAAACGGACACGACGCGACAAAATCCTCCGCAAAAGCCCTCCCCCAAACGTGGTACGAACCTTCCAAACCGTGTACGATGCAGACGCATCACCGAAGACCCGCGCGAGCGGCCCCAACGCAGGGCAAGAGGCCGCCACGCACAGACGCAGATCGGGACCGAAAGGGAGAGTTCGTGAGGAGGACGGTTCTCGCACTGAGCACGATAGCCATAGCCCTAATTCTGGGTAGCGGCGTAGCAATGGCTGCCGCAGTTTCTGGTAGTCAGAACAACGACAATCTGGAGGGCACCGGCGGTAGAGATCAGATCTACGGTCTGAACGGTGACGACGTCTTGAGAGGACTCGATGCACGCGACGACCTGTCTGGAGGCGCCGGGAATGACAAACTGTACGCTGGGTCCGGCAATGACGAACTGCACGGAGGATCCGGGAGAGACAATCTTTCCGGCGGTCCTGGCAGCGACTACATAGATGCTGCCGACCGAGGCAACGCCGAGGACACCATAAATTGCGGAGAATCCGATAATGCGAGCGACTTGGTAATTAGAAACGGGGACGACAAGCTTCACAACTGTAGGAATGACAGAAAGAGAAAAGCGCCGTAAACGGCTGAAGATCTTAAGAAGGTGAGTGGAGAGGAGAGAGATGCAGCTCAGGGCTTCGAAGGCGAACTGGATCAGAACTTGCATTGTGCTGATGGTTTTCCTCTCTACAATCCTGGCTTGCCTGATGCTGTTCTGCGCAACTCCTGTAGAGGCTCAGGAGGCCGCCTCAGATACCCAGTACGCCCCTGCCGACGATTCGCGGCGGCAAACAAAAACAAAGGCTCAACCGGATTCGAAAGAGAACAAGCCGCAGGTTGCCGCGGCACAGACTGGTGGCACGCTCATGGACAGGGCCGCGCAGATAATAGAGTCCACCGATGACTCGGACGGGACCATCGCCAACCGGGTCGTGATTAGGAATGCGAACTGTGATGTCGACGATGGCGCGACCATTACGATAAGGGATGCAGACGGCACAGAAATTACGCTGACGGATGGTGGCAACGTCGACATAGAGCAGGATCAAGGTCGGATCGTCATAGTGGGCAATGGCGAAGACCAAAACTTCCGTGGCGTCAACATAAGCGGGGGGGACTTCGGGCCATCCGACAGCACGGAAACGGGCACGGTAGTCCGCTCGACAGGCATCACGTGCGGCCGTGCCGACGGTGACAACGACGACGATGAAAACAACGGTAGGGTCAGGACCGCCAACGAGCTCATAGCACTGGACTGCGAAGAGCTTCTCGAGCGTCTGAGAGACCGTGAAGAGGGTCAATATGCCAGCAGGGACGTTTTTACGAACTCTGACGTTGAGGAACGCATAGAAGAATGTCGAGAGCAGGAAGTCATCGACGATACGGACACGGGCGATGACCTGCCGGATACGGGTGGATTGCCGCTGCTGGGGATCGCCGTTCTCGGGATCGCTTCGATCGTCGCCGGCGCGTCCGTGATCCGCGGCGTCGGCCGGGAAGAGTAGCCGAGGGACCGAAACGGGAGAGCTAAGGATGCGCGGATGCATCTGAAAACGGGCGTCACGGCGATAACCCTGGCGCTCGCCTTCGCCGGTATGGTCGTGGCGTTCAGCTTTTTCTACGGAACCGCCGAACCAGCCGCGGCGGTAAAGTCGGCGACGGAACCAGCGACCGGGCCGCTGGTGCGCTCGGACCCGGGCATAGATCCACGAAAAGAGGAAAGGGTCGCCCTCCCGACCGCGCAAGAGGACCCCGAGCCCGAGAGACAGCCGGCGCCCGCACCGGAACCCGCGCCAGAGCCCCGGCCCGAACCGCGACCGGAGCCCACACCACCGCCCGATCCGCCACCTGAGCCCGAACCCAGTCCACAACCCGAGCCGGAGCCGGTGGTCGGGGAGCCGCCGGAGCCGACGGACGAGGAAATATCGTTGGCGCACCGGCCCCGTCACTACGAGTTACCGGACGACGCGATCCTGGGCCTCACGGTCGAGGCCATCGGCATCCACGACGTTCCCGTGTTCGACTCCGTGGGCGCGTCGGCTTTGAAGCACGGGGTCGGGCATCACCCGGAGACTTCGATGCCCTGGACGGACGCGGCGCAGAGGAACGTGTACCTGGCCGGCCACAAGCTCGGCTTTCCGGGGACGGACAGCCACCTGGTCTTCTACCGCCTCGACGAGCTGGGCGACGGCGACGAGATCCTCCTGAGAGACCGCGACGGCAAACGATACCGCTACCGCGTGACCGAGACCTTCAAGGCCACCCCCGAAGACTCCTGGGTCATGGGTCAGGTCCGGGACCGCGACATGGTGACGCTCCAGACCTGCTCGGGACCGGACTGGAAACGGCGCCTGATCGTCCGCGCGGACCGCTACTAGTTCCGCCACCGACACGGCGGACCCGCACAAACGGCCAACACACAACGTCCCACCCAATATCTACAAATATGACACATACATGTGCTATATTCGTAAAAACAGGAGGTGAATGGCGGTGCCACAGTTGCATCTGTACGTTCCCGACACGACCGCAGAACTTCTCAAGAAGAAGGCAAAGCGAAGGGGGCTGACCCTCTCCAAGTACCTGGCCGAGGTGGTGGGGCAAGAGGTGGACGCCGGCGGGTGGCCGGAAGGGTTTTTCGGGGACGTTCTTGGGGCTTGGGAAGGAGGGCTCCGGCGGCCACCACAGGGCTCTTACGAGGAACGCGAGGAGCTTTCGGAAGGGGATAGCCGGAGGTCTTGACGTTTCTCCTGGATACCGATGCCGCGATAGCCCTCATCAAGGCGCGGCCGGAGGCGCTGGCGTGGCTGCGTCTGCGCGCGCCGACGGAGGTGGCGTTGAGCGGTGTGAGTAAGGCCGAGCTCTACTACGGGGCCCGCAAGAGCGCGCGGGTCGAGCATAATCTGGCCGTGCTTCACCGCTTCTTCGAGCCTTTCGAGAGCATCGCTTTCGACGATCGGGCGGCAGAAGAGTACGGCGTTATCCGAACGGACCTAGAACGGGCTGGCACGCCGATCGGGCCCAACGACCTCCTGATCGCGGCCATGGCGCGTTCGCGGGACCTTACCCTCGTCAGCTTCAACCGGCGCGAGTTCGGCCGGGTCGCAGGGCTGCGTCTTACGGACTTCGAGGATTTTAGATAACCTTCGGTTGCCCGCAAGAATCGGTATCAGCCGGAGCGGGCTCTACCCTAGCGGTACCCTCGCCAGGACCTCGGGCTTCGGGTAGTCCCCGTGCAGGTCGAGTAGGGTCATCTCCACGCCGTCTATAGGGATCTCCCCGACGGGCCAGTCGCGGTAGCGGGAGATGGCGGAGACGAGCGGCTCGGGGGCCGGCGTCACGCCGCGTGCCTGGAAGTACGCGAGGGTGAGGTG
>CAXUFZ010000011.1:0-26015 GCA_964250345.1 uncultured Rubrobacteraceae bacterium | reverse complement strand
GCCGTAACGCGCGGGTCCATCGGCAGCCCGCCGAGGTTGCGGCTCCAGGCGACCCGCGTGCCGGTGAAATCCCGGTCGAGCGGCTGCGAGAAGACGTCTCTGGGCTCGGAGATGGAGAGGGGCGCGCGGGGGTCGGGGCCGGAGATCGCGGCGAGCATCAGGGCGGCGTCGCGGACCGTGCGGGCCATCGGGCCTTCGACGGAGAGGGTGGACCAGGCGTCGAGCGTCGGCCAGGACGGGACCCGGCCGGGCGAGGGGCGGAGGCCGACCACGTTGCAGAACGAGGCCGGGTTGCGGAGGCTGCCGCCCATGTCGCTGCCGGCGGCCAGCGGCACCATCCCGCAGGCGAGCGCCACCGCCGCCCCGCCGCTCGAACCGCCGCAGGTCTTCGCGGTGTCGTACGGGTTGAGGGTCTCGCCGAAGACCTCGTTGAAGGTCTGGGAGCCCGCGCCGAACTCCGGCGTGTTCGTCTTGCCGACGGAGACGGCGCCCGCCGCCCGCAGGCGCTCCACGATCAGGGCGTCCTGCTCCGGCACGAAATCCCAGTAGATGGGGGAACCGAACGTGGTGCGAACCCCCCGCGTGGGTGTCAGGTCCTTGTGGGCCACCGGCAGCCCGTGCAGCGGCCCGACCTCGTCCCCCCGCGCGAGCGCCTCGTCGGCGAGCTCTGCCGTTCGCAGGGCCTGATCCGGCGTCAGGGTGACGATCGCGTTCACCCGCGGGTTGACGCTCTCGATCCGGACCAGGTGGGACTCCGTCACCTCCCTGACAGACACCTCGCGGTCCCGGACGAGGGCCGCAAGCTCCGTCGCGTCGAGATAGCAGATCTTCGATTCGGTCACCCTACGACCTCCACAAGCTTTTGGGCCCCGCCCGCTCAGCCGGATGGATGAGCCGTCACGGATCGCGCGGCGAAATCATACCGAGGGCCGCCACAGGGCTATCCAACACCTCCCAGATAGCTACCTGCCCGTACGCACGGCCTCCGCGAACCGCCGCGCGTTCTCGACGACCTCGGCGCAGTCGCGGCCTTCGAGGGATGCCGGAGCGAGCGCGCTCCCGGCACCGACCGCGAGGGCGCCGGCCACGAACCAGTCGGAAACGTTGTCTGCGGAAACCCCGCCCGTCGGCACGAAGGAGACGCCGGGGAACGGGCCGCGCAAAGCTTTGAGATATGAAGGCCCGCCCGAAGAACCGGGAAAGAGCTTCACGGCCGGTGCCCCGAGCCGGCCCGCCAACATGACCTCAGACGGGGTCAGCGTACCGGGCAGCACCAGAAGCCCGGTCCCCAACATGACGGGCAGCAGCTCCGGGTCGCAGCCGGGGCTGACGAGGAAGGTCGAGCCGGCCTCGGCGGACTGTTCTACTTGCTCGCGCGTGGTCACGGTGCCGGCGCCGAGCAAGATGTCCCGTCCGTACTCTTGATTGAGGTCGCGTATGACTTGCGGGGCTTCGGGGGTGGTGAAGGTGACCTCGATGCCGAGGACGCCGCCCTCGACCAGCGCGCCGACGACCTCGAGGGCGGCTTCGGCCGACTCCCCGCGCACGACGGCGAGCAGGCCGAGCTCCTCGATCCTTCGCAAAACTGCATCCGGCTCCATCCAGCGGTCTCCCCTCTACCTTCCGGCGTCGAGCGTCCCGAGGCCCCGCCGCAGCGCGAGCGCCTCCTCTTCGGTGGGGAGCCCGTTCAGGTCCCCCGGCACGGTGACCGCGCAGGCCCCGCAGGCGTTCGCGAGATCCAGGCACTCCCCGGCACTCCATCCCCGCAACCGCCCCGACAGAAAACCGGCGACGAACGCGTCCCCGGCCCCCACGGTATCCACCACATCCACGGGATAAGCCGGCATCTCGGAGACACCACCCTCCTCGACCGCAAACGCCCCCTCCGCGCCGTGAACCACGACCGTCGCGGCCCTTATGTCCCCCCGCGCCTCCTCGACGCGCCCGGCATCGTCGCCCCCGAACAGGAGCTTCGCCTCTTCCTCCGAAAGAAACAGCAGGTCGGCGCGGGCGGCCAGCGGTCCGAGGACCTCCCGCGGGTCGCGTCCCTTCAACAACCCGTGTCTGACGTTGAGGTCAAAGGATACGGTCACGTCGCGTTCGTTGGCGGCGGAGATGAGGTTTGAGATCAGGTCGTGGCAGCTCTCGGAGAGGGAGGCCGTGATGCCGGTGAGGTGCAGGATCTCGCCGGAGAGCAGGTAATCTACGTCGAGTTCGTCGAAGCGCATCCGGCTGGCGGCGGAGCCGGCGCGGTAGTAGTTGACGCGCAGTTGGCCGAGGGCCCTCCACTCTTTGAAGTAGAGGCCCGTGGGGGCGTCGGGGTCGAGGGTGGCCCTGGAGACGTCGACGTCCTCGCCGCGGGCGAAGGCCAGGACCTCCGCGCCGAACTCGTCGTCGCCGAGGCGTCCGGCCCACCCGGCCGCGTGCCCGAGGCGCGAGAGGCCGACGGCCACGTTGAACTCGGCCCCGCCCACGTTCTTCTCGAACCGGGCGACGTGCCGGAGCGGGCCCTTCGAGAGGGGGTCCATGACGATCAGGGCCTCCCCCAACGTCGTCACCCGGGGACGGCCGTTCATGCCCCGGGCGCCAGAATTGACGCCACTACCTGGAGGAGACCATGTCCGGCACCTCTTCGGGTGCCAGGGCGGCGCCGGAGATGCCGGCGATGTTGAGCATCTGGGCCGGGACGACCTCGGCGCGGGTCTCGAGCTTCGGGAGGAATTTCTCGGACTTCTTGCTCACGCCGCCGCCGACGATTATGAGGTCGGGCCAGAACAGGGCCTCCATGATGGCGAGGTACTCGTTCAGGCGCTTGGACCACTTCTTCCAGCTCAGGTCCTCCTGCTTGCGGATACGGTCCGAGGCGCGCAGCTCGGCCTCGCGCTTGCCGATCATGATGTGCCCGAACTCGGTGTTCGCCATGAGCTTGCCCTGCGTGAAGAACGCCGTCCCTATGCCCGTGCCGAGCGTCATCATCATGACGGTGCCGTCGTGCCCACGCCCGGCGCCCCAGCGCATCTCGGCCAGCCCGGCCGCGTCGGCGTCGTTGACGACGCGCACGGTGTTGCCGAGCTCCTTCTGAAGGCGGCCCTGCAGGTCGAAGCCCACGAGCTCCTTGGCGACGTTCGCCGCGGTGTGGATGACGCCGTCCTTCACGACGCCGGGGAAGCCGACGCCGACGGGGCCGTCCCAGCCGAAATGCCGGACCACCTCCAGCGACGTCTCGACGACGGCCTCCGAGGTCGGGGCCTGGGGCGTCGGTATCCGGATCCGCTCCCCAGCCAACTCCCCCGTCTCCAGGTCCACCGGCGCGCCCTTGATGCCGGACCCGCCGATGTCCAGACCGAATACCTCCATAGAAGCTCCTCTCGGTTTCAGTGGATCCCGCCGCGGCCGTCAGCCGGACCGGACGGCGGACGGTGGGGCAACGCCCGCCCCGGTGGGGCCGTCGGAGCCGGCGGGGTACTCGAGCAGCGGTACCTGCCCGCTCCTCCAGGCGTCGAGTATCGGCTCGGAGACCCGCCACGCCTCTTCGGCCTCGTCGCCCCTCACGAAGAGGGTCGTGTTCCCCTCCATCAGGTCCTCGAAGACGCGCTCGTAGGCGGAGAAGAACTCGCGGGGGGCGAAGCCCGCGTCCATCTCGATCTCCTCCAGGTCGAACGGGTCGTAGGGCCCGTTGACGTTCAGGTTCAGGGACACCTTGTCCGGGGCCAGCCTGAGGCGCAGGACGTTGGGCCTGGGCGTCCCGGCCCGCTGGAAGGCGAGGTGCGGCACCGGCTTGAAGTGGACCGAGATCTCCCCCCGAAACCCGCTCAGGGCCTTGCCCGCGCGCAGCACGAACGGAACCCCGGCCCAGCGCAGGTTGTCGACCATGAACGTCACCTGGGCGAAGGTCTCCGTCTCCCTCGACGGGTCCACGCCCTCCTCGTCGGCGTAGGCCGGGATGCCCCGCTCCTCGATCGTGCCGGCCCCGTAGCGGGCGCGGACGGTGTGCGTCTGGGCCTCCTCGGGCGTGAGGCGCCGAATAGACCGCAGCAAGTCCACCTTGCGGTCGCGCAAATTGCGCCGGTGCAGCTCCGTCGGGGCCTCCATCGCGGTGAGGCACAGGAGCTGGAGAAGGTGGTTCTGGACCAGGTCCTTGAAGGCCCCCGCGTGGTCGAAGTAGCCGGCCCGGCCCTCGAGCGCCAGGGTCTCTTCCCAGTGGATCTCGACGCGGTCGATGTAGTTGCGGTCCCACAACGGCTCCAGGAGGCCGTTGGCGAAGCGTAGGCCCATGATCGTCGGGAACGGCTGCCAGGCGAGAAAGTGATCCACGCGGTAGATATCTTTCTCCGGCAGGAAGCCGTGCAACTGCCCGTTGAGCGCCTGGGCCGACTCCAAATTCACCCCGAAAGGCTTCTCGATAGCGACCCGACTCCCGGCCGGCAGGCCGGCACCCTTCAGGGCGTCTATCGTCGGGGAGAAAACGGCCGGCGGGAGGGCGAGGTAGGCGAGGATCGGCTCGTCCAGGGGCTGCAAGGCCCGGGCCACGGTCTCGGGATCTGTCACGTCGGCCGTGCGGTAGTCCACGATCTCGTCGGCCATGCGGGCGCGGGTGTCGGGGCGGAGGTTGCCCGCGAAGCTCTCCAGGCTGTTCAGGACGAACGTCCGGTACTCCCCGTCGTTGTCCTCCCACTGCCGGCGGTCCACGCCGGTGATCCTGACCCCTTCCGGCAGCTTGCCGTCTTCGTAGAGCTTCGCCAGGGCCGGCAAGAGATACCGGGCCGTCAGGTCCCCCGTCGCCCCAAAGATGACTATGCGGTTCATCGGAAACTCTCCTCCTTCTCCCCGTTCGGCTTCACGAGGCCCCTCCGAACGCGAAGGCGCGGCTCTCGCCGGCCCCGACCTCCGCGGCCTCGTCCCCGACCCGGACCTCGATGGGCCTCCCGTCCGGGCGGACGGCCACCGTCAGCTCGTTCGCTTTCAGCCCGACCTGGAGCCGCGAGCCGCGGAACAGCATGGGGAAAGAGAGGCCGTCCAGGTTGCCCACCGGCTTCGGGTCGAAGTGGAGGGCCCCGTCGCGGATGTCGGTCCCGAGGTAGCCGCGCTGGATCAGGTCCAGCGTGCCGGCCATCACGCCCAGATGGATGCCCTCCTGCGTCGTCCCACCCTGCACGTCGCCGACGTCGCTTTCGAGGGCGACCATGTACCGATCCCACGAGCTCTCCGGGTCGATGCCGGCCAGGATGCCGGCGTGCGCGATGAAACTCAAGGTAGAGCCGTGGCTGGTTCTTTCGTCGTAGTACTCGACGTTTCTCTGCACCATCTCGGGCTCGTAGTCGTAGCCGAGCCTCTCGAAGAGGCCCCTTAGCTCGTCCTCCGTGAACAGGAAGAAGAGGAGCACGGCATCGGCCTGCTTGGTCAGCTTGTACTTGTCCGGGTCGTCTCCTTCGGCCCTTAGTATGCGGTCGAGGCGTTGGATGTTGCCGTACTCTTCGCGGTAGTGGTCCCAGTCGAGCTCTTCGAGGTCCTCGTAGCCCTCGAACTGGCTGACGAGGTTCTCTCCGTGGAAGGGCACGAACATCTTGCGGCTGAGCTCGCCCCACTTCTCGACCTCGCGGTCGGTCAGCCCGATCCTGGCCCGCAACGCCTCCAAACGACTCTCGGGCAGAAGCCCCAGCACCTCCAGCGCCACCCCCGACAGCCACGCGACCATGACGTTGGTGTAGGCGTTGTTCCTGAGGCCCTCTTCGTCCGAGCCGTAGTACTTCTCGTGGAACTCGTCCGGGCCCATGACGCCGTGGATCTCGTACCGGTCCCGCCCCTCGTTGTAGCGCGCGATGGAGGACCAGAACCGGGCGACGTCGAGCATCATCTCCGCGCCGTAGTCCAGCAGGAACTCCTGGTCCCCGGTCGTCTCGTAGTAGCGCCAGACGTTGTAGAAGATGTCCGCGCTGACGTGGCGCTGGTTGTGGCTGAGGTCGGGCTCCCACTTGCCGCTTTTCGGGTTTACGTGGACCTTCTGGGTCTCCTCCTGGCCGTCGGAGCCGCTCTGCCACGGGAACATCGCGCCCTCGAAGCCGGCCTCGTGGGCGGCGGCGCGGGCCTCCTCCATGCGCCGGTAACGGTACATGAGCAGGCCGCGCGTGATCTCCGGCAGCCTGAAGTTGAGGAACGGGTAGATAAACAGCTCGTCCCAGAAGATGTGCCCACGGTACGCCTCGCCGTTGAGCCCCCTTGCCGGAACGCCGGCGTCGAGGTCGGCGGTGTGCGGGGAGCAGACCTGGAGGACGTGCGAGATGTGCAGCCGTAAGAGCAGTTGGACCCGCTCGTCGTTCGGGACCTCGACGTCGCAGAGCTTCCACAGCTCGTCCCACGCCTGCTCGTGGCGCCTGAGCGCCTCGCTGTACATCCCGTAGCGCCCGGCCGCCTTGCCGGCGTTGACCAGAGGCTCGTTTATCGCCGGGTCGCGCGAGGTGTAGAACGAGAGCATCTTCTCCACGTGCACGGGCTCCCTTTCCCTGACATCGAAGGAGAGGGTCTGGTGGATGTAGTCCTGCATCTGGTACAGGCCGCGGTCCACGACCGGGTCGGGGCCTCCCTCGCTGTAGACGCGGGTTCGGGTGGCTTCGGCGACGTAGATGTGCGACTGGCGGGTCCTCACTTCGAGCGCGATGATCTCCGGCCCGAAGGTGCGTGGGGAGATGGGGTCGAGGTGCCTACCTTCGAGCTGGCGGTAGCGGGCGACGCCCTTGTTGGTGACCCTGCCGTCGAGCGCGGAGATGACGTCGACCCTACCGGACCAGTTCTCCGGCGTGATGGTCCACTGCATCGCCCCCTGGTGCATGTCCGCCATGCTCACGAAGCGTTTCGTCTCCAGCGTCGTCTCGCGGTCGGCCCGGTCGCGGAAGCGCGTGACGCGGCGGACCACGGCGTAGCGGGCGTCGTATTCGTGGAGGTAGGAGATCAGCTCGACGTTGTCCATGCTGATGGCCTCTTCGCCCTCGATCCTGAGCTCCAGCAGGAGCCAGTTGGGCAGGTTGACCAGGTCTTCGTTCAGGACCGGAACCCCGGCCATGATCGTCGTCTCCCGGTTGAACCCGCCGTGGGTGTAGGTGCCGGGGTAGCTCACCCCGTCGGCCTCGGCCCAGGAAAGAGCCCCCCGCGTGCAGAAGTACCCGTTGCCGGTCGAGGTCAGCGCCTCGCGCAGACCCTCCTGTTCCGGCTCGAAGCTGTAGTAGGCGAGCGTCCAGTCCGTCATAACGTCCCTCCGTGTGTACGTGTCCGACGCTTCTCGACCGCGCGACGGATGGGGATCAACCCGCCTCCCGTCACGGCCCGGATGAATTCTCGTCTATCTCGGCCCGTTGTGTCCATAGTTCCCCGGCCGTCCTGCCCGGACAGCCTCCGTCACGTCGGCGTCCGTACGGTCCCCGGAACGTTGGTCCGGCCCGGTCTCACGCTACCCGTTTGGACGGTCCTAAGATGTATTCGCCGTCCTCTGCGCGGGCCAGGGCGGCGGCGCCGAGGACGCCGGACTTCGGTCCCAGGGTGGCGCCTTTGATCTCGACGAGGTCGCGCGAGGGGGAGCGGGCCCTGAGGTGGACCTCCTTGCGGGTGGGGTCCAGGATCAGGTCTCCCGCCTGCGAGGCGCCGCCGCCGACGGCGATCACCTCCGGGTTGAACATGTTGACGAACCCCGCGAGCCCGATGCCGAGCCACCGCCCCGTCTCCTCCAGAACGTAGCGCGCCGCCTCGTCCCCCTCTTCGGCCAGCCTCGTCACGTCCTCACCAAGCACCTTCCGCTCGATGGCGAGCCGGCCCAGGGCCGAGCTCGGCCGGTCGTTGGCGACCTCGCGCGCCCGGCGCCCGATGGCGCTACCCGACGCGAGTGCCTCCAGGCAACCGTGGTTGCCGCAGCCGCAGACCGGGCCCTCCGGGTCGAGGGTCACGTGCCCGAGCTCGCCGCCCGCGCCCTGGGCGCCCCGGAGCAGTACCCCGTGGGTGATGACCCCGCCGCCGACCCCGGTGCCGAGGGTTATGAAGATCTGGTGGTCCACGTCCTTGCCGGCCCCGAACCGGAACTCGCCCCACGCCGCCGCGTTGGCGTCGTTCTCGACCGTGACCCGCAGCCCCACCGCGCCGCCGATCTCCTCGTCCAGGCGGATGTTCTCGATCTCGTGCAGGTTCGGGGAGAACATGACGGTGTTGACCGAGGCCATGATGAGGCCGGGGACCGCCAGGCAAACGCCGCCGACCTCGTAGCCGTCCCTCACCTCGTTTATGGCGCCGGCGATGGTCCCCGTTAGTCGGTTCGGCGGGACCGCCTGGGTCGGGTAGCGGACCTCATTGAGGATCTCGCCCTCCGGGGAGACGACCGCGGCGGCGATCTTGGTCCCCCCCACGTCAACACCTATGGCGTTCATCCCTCTCCTCCCCCTCCCAGGGACCGAGAGGCCCCCAGGCTACCGCTCCGCGTCAACAAGGTCCGGCTTGCCCTGCATCCCCCTCCGGGAAACCTTCCGACAGAGGTCCCTTCCGGCTAGCGGACGCGGCTGGAGGCGACCTGCGCGCCGCGGAAGCTGGCCTCTATCTCCTCCAGCGAGCGATTCTTCGTCTCGGGCACCCGGAGGAAGATGAAGACCCAGGCCGCGATGCCGAGCACGGCGAAGATCCAGAACAGGGTCGCGCCGCCGAGCCCCTCCAGCAGAACGGGGAACATCAGGGCGACGATGAAGTTCGAGCCCCAGTTGGCGATGGAGGCCGCGCTCATGGCGGTGCCGCGGATTCTCAGGGGGTAGATCTCCGAGATCATCAGCCAGAACACCGGCCCGAGGCTGATGGCGAACGACGCTATGTAGAGACCCAGGCAAGCGGTCGTCAGGATGCCGAGGCTCGTGCTCACGTTCGTGCCGCCCACGGTGAAGACTATCGCCAGCAGCGCGAGGCTGATGGTCATGCCGACGAGCCCGATGAGGAGCAGCGGCCGACGGCCCACCCGGTCGATGACGCGGACGGCGAGGATCGTGAACCCGACGTTCACCAGGCCGACGCCGATGGCGTTCGCGACGAGCGCGCCCTGCACCGAGAACCCGGCGTTCTCGAGGATCGTCGGCGCGTAATAGATGACGGTGTTGATGCCGGTGATCTGCTGGAAGATGGCGAGCCCGATACCGATGATGAGGGCGGGCCGGACGTAGGGGGCGAGCAACTCCCCGAAGCCGGCCTGGGACTGCTGGCTCTCCTGCTGCTGGACCTGTTGCATCTCCGTGATCTCCTGCTCGATCTCCTCGGGACTGCGGGAGCGACTGAGCACGGACCTGGCCCTGTCTATCTGGCCCTTGTTGAAGAGCCATCGTGGGCTCTCGGGGAGCGAGAACATCCCGATGAAAAGGACGACGGCCGGGATCAGGGCGACGGCGAACATCCAGCGCCAACCCTCGACGGGCGCGAAGATCACGCCGACGATGTAGGAGAGCAAGATACCGATGGTGATCAAGAGCTGGTTGAGCGAGACGAGCCCGCCGCGCCTGGCGGCCGGGGCTATCTCCGCGATGTAGAGCGGGACGATCATCGACGCGAGGCCGACGCCCAAGCCCAGCAGGAAACGACCAAACACGAGGATCGGTATGTTCGGCGTCAAAGCCACGACGAGCGCGCCCAACGCGAAGATGATCGCCGCGATCAGCGTGGTCGGCCTGCGGCCGATGCGGTCGGAGAGCGGACCGCCCGAGAACGCACCGATCATCGCCCCGACGAGTATGAAGCTGACGACGACGCCCTGCGTGAAGGCCGAGATGCCGAAGTCGTCCGTTATGAACGGTAGGGCGCCCGAGATGACACCCGTGTCGTACCCGAACAGCAGACCACCCGTGGCCGTGATCCCGGCCGCGACGTTTACGAACCTCCGCCTCTCGGCGGCCCCCGAGCTAGCACTTCCCGCAGCCATCCCACTCCCTTTCCCCTCGGCCCCCGAACGCCGGGAACCTACCCGACTACCCCGGCGAACCCGTCCATCTAAAGGCACGGTTTCGCCATTCCGTATCTTTCCCTACCGCAAGTATCCCCGAAACCCCGGTCCCGGGCAACTCAAGACCTGGCATCTTGCTCCAAAAGCCATAAGTACGGGACGCCGGCATGATCGCCTCGCGTCCATGCAAGATGCGGCCCCCGGATCGGAGCAGAGGTTGGGTGTCATGCCAGGGAGACCATGCACACCCGACGATCTCACCTGGCATCTAGATAGGAAATGGGTGTCGGTCCGTGTACTTGAGGGCCACGAGGGAAGCACGCGCTACCCGGAGCGGAGAGGGAGGGATTCGAACCCTCGAGACGGCTTAACACCGCCTACGCGATTTCCAATCGCGCTCCTTCGGCCAACTCGGACACCTCTCCAAAGGACGGTCGAGAGTGTACCAAATGACCCGCCGGTGATGGAGAACTTATGGGGTCTCGCCGCCGGACGCTTTGCCGCGCCGGCGGAGGCGGGCGACGAGAAGCCCGGTCATGGTCAGCAGCATCAAACCGTGGTTGACGAGAAAGAACTCCCGGCCGTGGTAGGCGCTGTTGTAGTAGGAGACGGGGCTCGCCCACGTCCAGTCCGAGAGCGGCCAGAAGAGCGGGCGCACGTCGTCCACGTGCGTCAGGAAGTCGGCGAGGGTGTGGCCGAGCCAGCCGAGCAGGAACCAGAGGAGTATCTTCCGGTGGTCCCGGCGTGCGACCCCGAGCAGCCAGTAGAGCCCGAGCAGGGCCGCGACGGGGACGGCGGAGTGGAGGGCGCTGCCCGTGCCGCCGAAGGGGCCGGAGAAGTAGATGGCGTCGAGCAGTTCCTCCGAGTCCATGGACGACCACCCGTCCCGCAGGTAGGCGGGACCTATGTAGTAAGCCGTCCCGGCGAAAGACGGCAGGTCCGGGAGCGAGGCGCCGACGGTGCCGGCTATCCCGGCGGCCCGGCCGGCTTTCAGGCCGTGCTTTGCCAAGGCCCAGGTGAAGAAGGCGTGGGAGTAGGTCTCTATGTCAGGGGGCCTTCCCGCTCTCGGGCGGGACTTCGATCCCTAGCCGCTCTCCGTGGGCAGGCCGGCCTCGACCCAGTCCTGCTTGCCGCCCTCGTAGTCGGCGACGTTCCCGTAACCCGTGGCCGTCAGCTCCCGGACGGCCCGCGTCGAGGAGTGTCAGGTGGGGCTGGAACAGTAGGCGACGATGTCGGCGTTCTTGTCGGGCGCGAGGTTCTCGACCTGCTCGCGTCCCTCGTAGCGCACCGCGCCGGGCAGGTGGCCCTGGTCGTAGGAGGCCTGGCCGAGCACCTCCAGGAGCAGGAAGTCGTCGCCGCGCTCGATCTTCTGCCGCAGCTCTTCACGCTCGATGGTCTTCATGGTGGCCCTCCTTCGGGTCGTGGCCTGTGGGCTAGCTTATTAGATGGGCTCGAGTAAGACCACCGGGATCTCACGGTCCGTCTTCTTCTGGTAGCCCTCGTAAGGCGGATACATCTCGACGAGGCCCTTCCAGAGCCGCGCCCGCTCCTCCCCCTCGGCCTCCCAAGCTCGGACACGGACCTTGCGCCCGCCGACCTCGACCGTGGCCTCCGGGTCCGCCTCCAGGTTCAGCCACCAGACGGGGTGCTTCGCGGCGCCGCCGTTGGAGGCGACTATCACGTAGCGGTCCCCGTCAGGGAGGTAGAGGAGGGGCGTCGTGCGTTGCCGGCCGGTCTTGCGGCCGGTGGAGACGAGCAGCAGGACGGGGCTGCCGAGCAGCCGCCCGCCGACCCTGCCGTCCGTGGCGCGGAAGAGGGCGGTGTGTAGCTTTGTCGCCGACTTCTGGGCCGCGGCGATGGGTCGATTGTAGGGTCGGCCCCGGGGCATCTAGCCGGACTTCTCGGCCTGGCGCAGGCCGAAGACGGCCCAGAGGGCGAGGACCCCGATCAGGACGAAGCTTATCGCGAAGGCCGGGAGGACGTTCTCGGGGTTGCCGGCCAGGAAGCCGCGCGAGGCGTCCAGGATGGCGGTGAACGGGTTCAGGCGGGCGACCGTCTCGATCCAACCCTGAAGGAGGTTCAGCGGGACGAAGACGGGGGCGAGGAAGATGACCAGGAAGATCGGGGTCCTTATGATGGGACCCGCCTGCTGGGTCCTGAGTATCATCGCCACACCGGCCCCGAAGAGCGTCGCCGCGATGTTCGCCAGGGCGCCGAGGGCCACAAGGCCGAAGAGGTCGTAGCCGCCGCTTATGGGGATGCCTATTATCAGGGCGACGACGGTTACGAGCGTCCCGGTCATGAGGGCGCGCACCAGCGAGGCCATCGTGTAGCCCAGGATGATCCCGTACCGATTGGATGCCGCGAGCATGAGCCGCCTCGCGAACCCGTTCTCGAAGTCGCCCGCGATGGAGAACCCCGTGAACGCCCCGCCCATCGTGAGCGCCTGCAACAGCGCCCAAACGTACTGAAAGGCGATGTACCCGGGCTCGTAATCGAAGCCGGGTATGTCCCCCACCCGCGTGAGTCCGCCGGCGAAGGCGACGAAGAAGAACAGCGGGAAGAGCGCCGGCGCCAGGAACGCAGGGTTGGTGAAGTACTTGTACGTCTGACGTCCGGCGACCGCCCACGCCACGTCGAAGAAGCCGCCCATCCTAGGCCACCCTCGTCCGCATCGAGGCCGCCGCCCCGCCGATGGCGAGCACGATCAAGGCCGCCGCGCACCCGAAACCGAGCAGGAGGGCCTGCGCGTCCCAGCCTGTGATGACGAGGCTGCGGATGCCCTCGACGAGGTAGGAGATCGGGTTGACCGTAGCGATAAGGCGGAACCAGTCCTGCTCGATCAAATTTCTCGGCAGGTTGATCGAAGACATAAAGATCGCCACGAAGAACAGCGGAAAAGCGCTCTCGACGGCTTCGACCGAGCCGGTCCGTAGGGCCAGTATCGCCCCGAGGCCGCCGAAGCCCAGGGCCACGAGCACCGTGAGCGCCACGATCACGACCATCCCGGGGATGCCGCTGCTTATGTTCACGCCCATCAGGAGCCCGAACGCGAGAAAGACGACGCCCTGGATAAGCCCCAGCGCCACCACGCCCGCGAGCATCCCCGTAAGTAGGGCCGCAGGCCGCATCGGGGTGAGCGAGAGGCGGTCGAAGAAGCCGTTCTCGATGTCGCGGGCGAGGTCGCTGCCGGCCGTGATCGCCCCGAACAGCGACGCCTGCACGAGCGGGAACGCGAACGCGAAGTCGAGATACGAGTCCGCCGGAAACCCCGGCAACCGCGAGGCCGCATCTAACCCGCTCGCGTTTATAGAGAAGAACATCATCGGGAACAGCAGCGCCGAGATGATAACGGCCGGCTGGCGCATGGTCCGCGTCGTCGAGCGCCGCGCGAGCGCCCAGACCTGCGTGGCGAACGAGGAACCCGTCATCCTTGCGCCTCCTCGGCGTCCGTGGGTTCATCGTCGTCGCCGGCGCCCTCGAGCGAGCGCCCGGTCTTGGCGAGAAAGACGTCGTCGAGGCTCGGCTCCTCCAGCCTGAGGTTCGAGACCTTGAGGTTCTCCGAGTCCAAAGCGCGCACGACGTCGGCCAGGCCGGCCGCCCCGCCCGAGAGGCGGACGGCCACGGTGCCTGGTTGGGAGGGGATCTCCTGCCCGAACCGGCCGAGGACGTTCACGACCGCGTCGCGCTGGGATCCGTCGGCCGGTGTGGCCTCGACGCTGGGGCGCCCGATCTCGTCTTTCAGAGCCTCCGGCGTGTCCTCCGCCACGATCTTGCCCCGGTCGATGATCCCGACCCGGTCCGCCAACACATCGGCCTCTTCGAGGTACTGCGTCGTCAGAAACACCGTAACGCCCTCGTCCCTGGCGAGCCGGCTGACCTCACTCCAGAGCGCGCTCCGGCTCTGCGGGTCGAGGCCGGTCGTCGGCTCGTCGAGGAACAGGATGCTGGGCTCGTGCACCAGCGCGAGCGCGAGGTCGAGCCGGCGCTTCATCCCGCCGGAGTACCCGCGCACCCGCCTGTCGGCCGCCTCCTGCAACCCGACCCGCTCCAAGAGCGCGTTCCCCCGCTTCCGGCGATCCGTCCGCGAGATGCCGTGCAGCGCCGCCTGCAGGTTCAGGTGCTCCCTGCCGGTCAGGAAGGGGTCGAGCGCCGCCTCCTGCAGCGCCGCCCCGATGGAGGCCCGCACCTGCGGCCCCTCCTTCACGATGTCGTAGCCGGCCACCCGCGCCGTCCCGCTCGTCGGCGGCAGCAGCGTCGTCAGCATCAAGACCGTGGTGGACTTTCCGGCGCCGTTCGGGCCGAGAAAGCCGTAGACCTCGCCGGGCTCGACGCGCAGATAGACGCCGTCCACGGCGCGCGGCCCCTTCTTGAACTCCCGGACGAGGTTCTCCACCTCGATCCCACGCTCCGACCCCACTAGACCGCCACCCGAAGCCCTGTAAGCTCCTCGCTCTTCTCCCACAGCCCCCGCCGGGCAGCCGGGTCGTCGGCGACCTTCTTGGCCCCGATGGGCTTGCGGTCCGCGAAGTACAGTCCCGTGAGGCCCTCGGCCTCGGGAGAGGAGGCGAGCCAGACGAGCGTGTCGGCGCCCTGCT
The DNA here is from genome assembly GCA_964250345.1 of uncultured Rubrobacteraceae bacterium. Taxonomy (GTDB): domain Bacteria; phylum Actinomycetota; class Rubrobacteria; order Rubrobacterales; family Rubrobacteraceae; genus Rubrobacter_D. The sequence goes on along the minus strand of CAXUFZ010000011.1, from coordinate 11,468 downwards.
CGGGCGAGCGCATAAACGGTTTGAGGGCCCGGAACAAGATCGTCCCGAAGCCACGGTTGTTCAAGCCGAAGCGGGTGTTGACGGCCCCCGGGTGCATGCACGTCGCCGTCACGCCGGTCCCGGCGAGCTTCTCGGCGAGATCGTAGGTGAACATGATGTTGGCGAGCTTGGACTTGCCGTAGACCGGCATCCCCCGGTACTTCTCTTTGGACTGGAGGTCGTCGAGGCCGCTCGCCCACCGCTGCGCCTCGGAGGAGACCGTGACGACCCGGCTCGGGGCGCTCTCCTTGAGCACGTCGAGCAGGAGGTTGGTCAGCAGGAAGGGCGCCAGATGATTCGTCGCCAGCGTCGTCTCGATGCCGTCGGCGGTCTCGGTGCGCTCGCTCTGCACCAGGCCCGCGTTGTTGATGAGGACGTCGAGCCGGCCGTAGCGCCGCCGGAACTCTTCGGCGAGCCAGCGGACCTCCCTCTGCGAGGACAGGTCGGCGAGGGCCAGGTCCACCTTCCCGCCGGACGCGCGCCGGATCTCCTCAGCCGCCTTCTCCCCCCGTTCGGGGTTGCGCCCGACGATGACGATCTCGGCGCCCATCGTGGCGAGCGCCGTCGCCGCCGCTTTTCCGATACCGGAGGTGCCTCCCGTGATCAGGACGACCTTCCCTCTCATGCCGGCGTTATCCAAACCCGCTCCTCGTGGTATCGAAAGCTTGCGACCGCCCTGAGTCTATACCCTGACCCGGGATGCGAATGGAGAGTTTCGCCGCCCGGCCTTCGGGCGTCAGTAAGTGGGTCCACCGCCCGGCGGAAAAAGTCCGTCCATCGGGCGCGGCCGGGACGAAACGCGCTCCCGGGTGGACGTGGGGACGACGGGTTCTTTAGACTGACGGACATGGCCCCCGACGCGGACAACCTGGACCTGCTCGCCATCGGGGAGATGGTGGTGGACTTTATCTCCGCCGAGAAGACCGACACTTTAAGCAACGCGACCACGTTCAGGCGCTACCTTGGGGGCTCGCCGGCCAATATAGCCGTCTACGTCTCCAAGCTCGGCGGGCGCTCCGCCGTGATCTCCAAGACCGGTATCGGCGCGTTCGGCAAGTTCTTGAAGAGCGAGCTGCAGCGCCACGGCGTCGTGACCGATTACCTCCTCATGGACCACCGGACGCACACGACCGTCATCTTCGTCTCCTCCACCGCCGCCACCCCGGACTTCGAAGAGTTCCGCATCGGGGACTTCCTGCTGGAGCCCCGGGAGGTCCCCGACGGGGCCATCGAGCGCGCGAAGGTCGTCCACTCCTCGACCTTCGCCCTCTCGCGCGAGCCGTGCCGCTCCGCCGTGATAGGGGCGTTCCGCCGGGCGCGGGAGATGGGCAAGATCGTCTCCCTCGACCCGAACTACAGCCGCCGCGTCTGGCCCGACTACAAAGAGGCGCAAGGCGTCATCCGTGAGGCCTACAAACACGTCAACGTCACCAAACCCTCCGCCGACGACGCGAGGCGGGTCTTCGGCCCGGACCACACGCCCGAACAGTACGTAGAGATGTTTCACGACCTCGGCCCCGAAACCGTCATCTTTACGATGGGCAAGGAGGGCAACCTCGTCTCCGAAGACGGCAAGGTCACGGCCCACGTCCCGACCCGCGAGGTGGACGTCGAGGACGCCACCGGGGCGGGCGACGCGTTCTGGGCCGGGTTCCTGACGGCGCTCCTGGACGACAATCCTGTCGGGCGCTCCGTGCTCTTCGCCCGCGAGGTCGTCGAGAAGAAGCTCACGACCAAGGGGCCGCTGCCGTCCGAGATCGACCGCCGGGAGATCTACGCCCGCCTCGACGAGACCGAAGGCAAGACCGAAGGCTCGAAAGAGCGGAAAGGCTGACCCCACCCCATGCGCGTCGCCTTCGTGAACCCCCAGGGCAATTTCGACCGCCGCAACAGCTACCTGGCCTCCCACCCGGACTTCGGCGGCCAACTCGTCTACGTCCGCGAGGTCGCCCGGATGCTCGGACAGATGGGCCACCACGCAGACATCCTCACCCGCCGCGTCGTCGACCCCGAATGGCCCGAGTTCGAGGCCCCCACCGACCACTACCCGGACCACGACAACGTCCGCATCCTGCGCGTCCCCTGCGGCCCAGACCGATTCCTACCCAAAGAGGAGCTGTGGCCCTACCTGGGCGAGTGGACGGAGGGCGTCGCCGGCCTGTACCGGGAAGAAGGTTCGTGGCCGGACTTCTGGACCGGGCACTACGCGGACGGCGGGCTCTGCGCGGCGCTTCTGGAGGAGATCTCGGGGCGGCCCTTCACGTTCACCGGGCACTCGCTGGGGGCGTGGAAGCTGGATCCGCTGCTGGAAGATGAGTACGACCTGGCGTCGGCGGACGCCAGGTACAATTTCGGGGCCAGGATACAAGCAGAGCGCGCCGCCATGGCCCGGTCCGTAGCCATCGTCGCCAACAGCGAGGCCGAGCGCCGCGAGCAGTACGACCACTTCGCCTACCGGGGCGCCGTCGACGTCGACGACGACGGGCGGTTCGCCGTGATCCCGCCGGGCGTCAACTTCGACATCTTCGACCCCGACGCCCGCGGCGAACGCGAAGAAGAGGCGCGACGGGACATCCGGGCCGCCATCGAGCGGGACATCGACGCCAACCGGCGCGACCTGCCGGCCGTTGTAGCGTGGAGCCGGCTCGACCCGAAGAAGAACCATCGGGCCCTCGTTGAGGCCTTTGCCGGGAGCGACGAACTCCGGGAGAGGGCCAACCTCCTCATCGTCACGCGCGGCCTCGACGACCCCTTGCGCGACCCCGACGAGGCCTCGGGCGAGCAGCGGCCGGTGCTGGAAACCCTGATCTCCAAAGTGCAACGCGCCGACCTCTGGGGCCGCGTCTCGGCCTTCAACCTCTCGGGGCAGGCGGCCCTGGCCGCGCTCTACCGCTGGGGCGCGGAGACGGGCGGCGTCTTCTGCCTTCCCGCCGAGTACGAACCGTTCGGCATGACGGTGGTCGAGGCGATGGCCTCGGGCCTCCCCGTCGTCGCCACGAAGAACGGCGGCCCCCGCGAGACCACCGCCGACGGCCACGCCGGCCTCCTCGCCGACCCCCACGACCCCACGGACCTCGCTTCCCAACTGCTCCGCCTCCTCTCCGACCCCGAAACCTGGCAGACCTTCGCCGACCGCGGCCTGAAGCGCGCCCGCGAGACCTACAACTGGCGCCGCACCGCCGAGGGCTACCTCCGGCTGGCCAAAGAGGCCGCCGAAGCCGAACGCGCCGGCGACCCCGACTTCCCCATCCCGGACTTCGCCCGCGGCCCGGTTCTGGCGAGCCTGCCGCGCCTGGAGAGCTGGGAACCGGGCCCGTAACGTCCGGTCCATGAAAGAGAGGATGCGTAGATGCACGTAGCGTTCATAAACCCGCAGGGCAACTTCGACCCGGACGACTCCTACTGGACCGCCCACCCGGACTTCGGCGGCCAGCTCGTCTACGTCAAGGAACTCGCCCTAGCGATGGGCAACCTCGGCCACCGGGTAGACATCGTCACCCGCCGCGTCGTCGACCCCGACTGGCCCGAGTTCGAGGCCCCCACCGACCGCTACCCCGACGCCCCAAACGTGAGGATACTCCGCATCCCCTGCGGCCCCAAACACTTCCTACCCAAAGAAGAGCTGTGGCCCTACCTCGGAACGGAGTTCGTGCCGAACCTGCTCTCGTTCTACGAGCAAGAGGGTTCGATGCCGGACACGATCACGGCGCATTACGGGGACGGGGGGCTGTGCGCGGCCCTGATCTCGGACCGGACAGGCGTCCTGTTCAGCTTCACGGCCCACTCGCTCGGGGCGCAGAAGATGGACAAGATGGGCGTCCGGCGTCGCAACGCGGCCGAGGTGGACGGGCGCTACCACTTCTCCAAGCGCATCGTGGCCGAGCGGCTGGCGATGAACCGTTCCAGCGTGAACGTTACCAGCACGGGCCAGGAGCGCTTCGTCCAGTACACGCACAACGCCTACCGCGGCGCCGTGGACCCGACCGACGGCTCGCGCTTCGCCGCCGTCCCCCCCGGCGTCGCCATGCACATCTTCGACAAGAACGCCCGCGCCGAAGACGAGGAAGCCGTGCACCGGCACGTCCTGGAATGCCTGGAGCGGGACCTCTCCCCCGACCGGCGAGATCTCCCCTGCATCGTGGCTTCGAGCCGCCTCGACCCGAAAAAGAACCACCAGTCGCTCGTCGAGGCGTTCGCCAGCAGCCCGACGCTGCGGGAGGGCGCCAACCTGGTCATCGTGACGGGTAACATGGAGAACCCGCTCGAAGACTACCGGGACGCCGCGCCCGACGAGCGGGCGGTGCTCGACGGCATCATGGGCACCATCGAACACGCCAGGATGCGCGGCATGGTCTCGATGTTCGCCATCCGGGGCCAGCGCCGCCTCGCCGCCGCCTACCGCTTCCTGGCCGGGCGCCGTTCGGTCTTCGCCCTGACGGCCAACTACGAGCCGTTCGGCCTCGCGCCGCTGGAGGCCATGGCGGCGGGGCTTCCGGCCGTCGTGACGAAGAACGGCGGGCCGAGCGAGTCCCTACGCGAAGGCGACGAGGAGTACGGGGTCCTGGTCGACCCGGGCGATCCAGAGGAAGTCGCTTCCGGCCTCTACTCGGTCGTCGGGAGCGAGGACCGCTGGCGGCACTTCGCCGAGGCCGGCTACGGGCGGGTGCTGGCGAAGTACACGTGGGAGCGCACGGCGGAGGGCTACCTGGAGGCCATCGCCGGCGACGGGCGGGTCGACGACGGAGAGTCGGCGGATGGGATACCCACGCCGAAGGCCACGTTGGAGATCCCGGCGTACTTCACCGACCCCACCGACGAAGCGGGCGTGTCGCTTGAGGCGCTAGACGAGTTGTACTTCGCGCTCGACGTGTTGGCCGTGGGCGAGGCTTTGGTGGACTTTATCTCGCACGAGTTCAGGATCTCGCTGCGGACGGCGGAGCAGTTCGCGCGCTATCTGGGCGGGGAGCCGGCGAACGTGGCGGTCTACGTCGCCAAGCTGGGCGGGCGCTCGGCGGCGCTGTGCAAGGTCGGGACGGACTACTTCGGCGAGTTTGTCGAGGACCAGCTAGGTCGTCACGGCGTCTCGACGGAGGGCCTGCACCGCGCCTCTGAGGCGGCCACGACCAGCGCCTTCGTCACCCGGACGGTGACCGTCCCGGACTTCCAGGTCAACCGCGGGGCGGACGCGCTGCTGAGTATCCGCGAGGTGCCCGACGAGCTCGTCGAGCGGGCGCGGGCCGTCCACACCTCGGCCTTCGCCCTCTCGCGCGACCCGCAGCGGCTCGCCGTGCGCCGGGCCATGCGGCTCGGGGCCAGGCTCGGCAAGGTCGTCTCCCTCGACCCCAACTACGACCCGCGCGTCTGGCCCGACCGGGAGGAGGCGTGGGAGGTCCTCGCCGAGGTCCTGCCTTACGTTACCGTCGTCAAGCCGTCCCTAGAAGACGCCAAGCGCCTCTTCGATCCCAACATGGACGACGCGGCGCTCGAAGGGGCCTGCCTCGACGCCTTCCACGACCTCGGCGCCGGCGTCGTGGTCGTGACCCGCAGCGGCGGCATGGTCACCGTCTCGGACGGCTCTTCGGTCGAGCGGATCGGGCCGCTGCCGAGGGTGAACGTCCAGAGCGTGACCGGCGCGCGCGACGCCTTCTGGTCGGCGCTGCTCGTCGCCCACCTCGACGGCAGGGACTGGCCGACGTGCGTGCGGTTCGCCCACGAGGTCGCGGCGCTCAAGCTCGGCGTCGAGGGGCACGTCGGGCGCATGATCGACCGGGACGCCATCTACGAGCGCCTCGAGCAAGGCGCCGGCCAGAGGGCGTAGGACGTGGAAGTCAAGGACAAGAACCTCGCGTCCCGGTGGAAGGAGGACTGGAAGAAGCACTTCTTCCGCAAGCCCACGCGCCGTCGCTGGGCGATGGTGGGCCTGGTCGGGTCGTTCGTGATGCTCTGCTACGGCCTCGCCTTTCCCTCCGACCCCCGGTCGGACCAGGCGTATTTCCGGTACTTCGGCCTGTTCGAGGGGCTCGGGATCTTCTTTGGGTCCGTGGCGGAGTTGATGTCCGAGGAGCAGACGACGCTCGCCGGGATACTACGGATGTGGGCCGGCCTCTTCGCCGTCTGCGGCGCGGCGCTGATGTTCGCCGGCATGTTTTTGCTCAGGTAAGCCCGGAGGGAGAGACAAGCGCGTGGCCCGTTCCAACCTGGTCTTGCTCGGCGGCATCGCGGCGGTGGTCGCGGGCGTCTTCTCGTTCTGCGTCAACGTCCTCTACGACCTGCTCCTGATGTCGGTCGAGGTCATCCCGTTCTCGGTGCCGCCCCTGCTGACCCTGGCGGGAATCATTACGACGTCCCTGTATGTGGTCGCGCTTGTCGGGCTCTACGCCTTGCTGGGCAGGCGCTCGGGGCTCGGGATAGCCGGCCTCGTCCTGGCCGTCCTGACGTTGCTGGCGGCCCTGTCGCCGTGGGTGGTCGGGATCGGCTACGCCCTGTACCAGATCGTCTTCCTCGGCCGCAGCATTATCAGGAGCTCCGTGCTGTTCTTCCCGCAGACCGCCGTGGACCTCGCGGGCGACGCGCTGCTGGCGGGCGGCGTTCTGCTGCTCGCGGTGGCCGCCCTGCGGGCCCGCGCGCTGGGGCGCTGGGTCGTCGTGCCGTTCATCGTGGGCTTCCTCTCCCTCTTGCCCCTCCTGCTCTACGCCGCGTACAGCCTGGGGTTGAACGTTTTCGGGTGGCTCCCCTTCACCCCCGCGCTGCTCCGTGCCCCGTTCTGGGTCCTGCTCGGCATAGTGCTCTGGCGGCACGCCCTCAGCGCGGGAGGAGCCGACGGGCGGGTACGCGACGATGGAGCTAGCCGGGCATAATGTGCCGCGTTGTTTAACCGTCTTTGTAGGAGAGAGATGCCCGAGCGCCGAATCACCGACCTGCCGGACCTGATCTCAGCCCTCCCCCCCGACGACCGCACCGTCGCGGACCGCGTCCTAGACGTCTCCGCGACGACGGGCCGCCTCGACCCGCCCGAGGGCATGAGGCCCTGGATCGAGAAGTCCTTCGGCTCGGTGGACGCCGTGACGGCCCAGCGCATCGTAAAAACGACGAACAGGGTCACCCTCGAAGGCACCCTCTTCAACGAGCTCCGCGCCCGCCGCCCCCTTGACACCGGCGTCAGCCTCGACCTGGACCGCGAGATCTCCGCCACCGAAGGCGACCCCTTCTGCCGCCCGGAAGAGGGAACCCCCGCCGACGTCTTCGGGAGGGTAAAGGGCGAGCACGCCACCACCGCCTCCAACATCGCCAAGTACGACGGCTTCCACGGCGTCGTCGTCTTCGACGACCACAACCCCCTCCACCTCACGCCCGAGAAGGTCTCCGACTACCTCGCCGTCGCCCTGGAGTGGTGCCGGAAAGCGCTCGAGGCGGACCCCGAAGCGAAATATCCCTTCGTCATGTGGAACTGCCTCTGGCGGGCCGGCGGCTCGATCATCCACGGCCACGCCCAGGTGACGGCCACCCGCAACGCCCACTATCCCAAGGTCGAACGCCTCCGCCGCGCCGCGCTGTCTTACAGAGCCGACCACAACTCCGACTACTTCGCCGACCTCCACGAGACCCACGACGCCCTCGGCCTCTCCATCCCCGCCGAAGAAGGCGTCCGGGCCTTCGCCAGCCTCACCCCGGTAAAAGAGAAAGAGGTCGTGGTCATCGGCGAGCGGGCCGACGACGAGGCGCTCCACAGAACGGTCGGGAGGCTCCTCCAGGACTACGTCCAACTCCTCGGCGCGCGGGCCTTCAACGTCGCCTTCTACCTGCCGCCGCTCGCGCCCACCGACGAGGACTGGTCCGGTTTTCCGGCCGTCGTCTACCTCGTGGACCGCGGCGACCCGGCCAACCGCACGTCGGACATGGGCGCGATGGAGCTCTACGCCGCCTCCGTCGTCGCCTCGGACCCGTTCCGGGTGGCGGAGGCGCTGCGCGGCGAGCCGGGAGGGATCCAAACAACATGACCCGCGTCGAGGCAAAGTTGCGGGACATGGGTCTTGTCCTGCCCGAACCCATGCGGCTTCCCCCGGGTGTGAAGCTCCCGTTCTCGTGGGTCAGGGCGCGCGGGGACCGGGCCTACGTCTCCGGCCACGGCCCGCTCCACCCGGACGGTTCCCTGTGCGGCCCGTTCGGCAAGGTCGGGGCCGAGGTCTCCCCGGAGGAAGGCTACGAGGCCGCGAGAGGGGCCGCCCTTTCGGTGCTCGCCAGCCTGGAGCGCGAGTTGGGGGATCTCGACCGGGTAAGCGCCTGGCTCGTGGTGCACGGTCTCGTCAACGCCGCGCCGGACTTCGGCGGTACGGCGACCGTGCTGAACGGTTTCTCGGACCTGATCTTGACCCTCTACGGCCCCGAGGCCGGGACCCACGCCCGCAGCGCCCCCGGCGTCGCCACCCTGCCGCTCAATCACGCGGTCTTCGTCGCCGCGGAGGTCGAGATCCAGGCCTAAACGGGCAGCCGGGCCCTATCCCCCACCTCGACGCCGCGCTCGTCGAAGAAGCCCTTGTTGACCTCCAGGGCGTAGCGCGCGGGCTCGGCGGAGGTGTAATGGGGCGGCTCGTCGTCCAGGCGCCTCATGTCCTGGATGTCCACGATGCGTCCCGCGGAGTCCATGTAAGCGATGGAGAGGGGGATCAGGGTGTTCCTCATCCAGAACGACAGCTCGCGCTCCTCCGGGTACACGAAGAGCATCCCGGCGTCTTCGGCCAACTCCTTCCGGCCCATCAACCCCCGGGCCATCTCGTTCATGTCGTCCGCGATCTCTACCTGTACCTCAACGTCGTCCCCGCCGGAGGCGTTTATCGCCACGGTCCGCGTCGGGGGGACTTGCCGAGTGGTCTCCGAAGCCGGCGATGACCGTTCCCCGGCGCCGGACTCGGACGGCTCGCGGCTGGAGGCGGTCCCATTCTCCTCGCTTTGCCCGCAGCCGGCGAGCAGGAGAGCGAGGGCGACCGCGGTTATCTTCCAGGGCTTCATCGCAGCGAGAACTCCACGCGTTTATTCTCGCGGCCCTTGCTCTTGTGGCCGGTGATCCCGATCTCACCGACCTCTTCGGTGTTGGCGACGTGGGTGCCGCCATCGGCCTGAGTATCCAAACCCTCTATCTCGACTATGCGGATGGTCTTCACGCGTTCGGGTACGAGGTTGACCTGCGTGCGGATCAGGTCGGGATTTGACAGCGCCTCCCCGCGCGACAACTCGTAGACCCTGACCAGACGGTTCTCCGCGAGCGCCTGGTTGGTCAAACGTTCTATCTCGCCGACGACGTCGGCCGTCCACTCGCGGGGGAAGGAGAAGTCCATCCGGGCCCGGTCGGGACGCATTTGGCCGCCCGTCACCTTCGCCCCAAAGTTTTTCCAGATCACGCCGGAGAGCACGTGCAACGCCGTGTGGTGGCGCATGTGCGCGTACCGCCGCCCCCAATCGAGCTCGCCTTTGAGTTCCTTTACGGTGCCGGGTATCGCCCGATCGAGGACGTGGACGATCCCGCGCCCCTCCCGCCGGGCGTCCACGACGGCCGCGTTCACCGGGCCGATGCCGATGGATCCCTTGTCCGCCGGCTGCCCGCCGCCGCCGGGGTAGAAGGCGGTCTCCCCAAGGACGACCTCGCGGCCGTCGATCTTCTTCACGGGGGCCCGGAACTCGCCCAGGTAGGCGTCGGTCAGGAAGAGCTCCCGCGTCACAGCGGCAGGGAGCCGCGCTCGCGGTTCTCGAAGGTGGCGACCTCGCGGTAGCCGACATCGTGGACGAGCTTCAGGCTCCTGTCATAGCCGGCGGCGACCTCGTTCGGGGCGTGGGCGTCCGAGGAGAGGACGATGGGGACGCCGCGGCGGTGGAACATCTCCAGGAACTCTCTGGAGGGGTAGATCTCCCCCACCTGTTTCCGAAGGCCGGCGGCGTTCACGTCCACGGCGACGCCGGATTCGGCGACGGCGTCGGCGGTCTCTTCGAGTAGTGGGGTGATGTCCCGGTCCGGGTAGCGTTCGAAGATCTTGATGAGGTCCGGGTGGCCGATGACCTCGAAGCGGCCCGAGAGGGCGGCCCGGCGGACGTTGGCGTAGTACGCGGCGTAGAGGTCGAAGGTGTCGAAGCGCTCGTAGACGCTCTGGTCCGTAGCGCGGTCGATCTCGTCGCCGTCCACGCGGTGCACGCTTCCTATGACGTAGTCGTAGGGCAGCGCCGTGGAATCCGCGTCCATGCGTTCTTCCCGGCCCGGCACGAAGTCTATCTCTATCCCGAGGCGCAGGCCCACGTCTTCGCACGCTTCCCTCGCCTCCTGGAAGGCGGCCACGTCTATCTTGTCCAGGTAGCGGTCGTGCTCCGTGATCCCCATCTGCCGGACGCCCCGTTCCTCGGCGACCTCGCAGTAGCGCAGGATGTTCTCGACCGTCATCGGGCGGTCGTCGTGGGCTACGACGTGCAGGTGGTAGTCGATCAAGGGTTCTCTTTCTCGGTCCTCCGGGTACGTCCGTCTAATCTTATAAGATAGCCGGGACGTTTTCGTCCAAAAGGTTCGACGAGCGAGGGGAGCCGGGTTTTGCGGAGGATAGCTTACGGCGTCACGGCGGCGCTGGCCGTGGCGGTCGTCGTCGTGGAGTTGCTGCACGCCAATACCCTGATCATCTTCGCGCTCACGTCGCTCGCCCTCATCGGTCTCGCGTGGGTGCTCGGGCAGGCCACCGAGAGCCTCGGCGCCCACTCGGGACCGCGCATAGGCGGCATCCTGAACGCCACCTTCGGCAACGCCGCCGAGCTCATCATCACCATCTTCGCCCTCTCCGCCGGCCTGACGACCGTCGTAAAGGCCTCCATCGTCGGCTCGATCATCGGCAACGTCCTCTTCGTCCTCGGCGCGAGCTTGCTCTTGGGCGGCCTCAAGAACGGCACCCAGACCTTCTCGGCGACGATCGCCGGCGTCAACGCCTCCATGCTCGCCATCGTCGCCGTCGCCCTCTCGCTGCCGACCATCTTCGCCGCGACGACCCCGGGGACGCCGCCGACGAGCTTGAGCATCGAGGTCGCCGTGATCATGTTCGTCCTCTACATCCTGTACCTGATCTTCGTCTTCACCTCCTCCGAGGGCCAGGGTGCCGGACCCGAACACGAGCCGCAGTTCGGGAGGATCCTGTCCTTCGTCGTGCTGTTCGGCGCGACCGCCGCCGTCGCCTACGTCTCGGAGGCCTTCGTCGCCCTGGAGCCGCTCACGGAGGAGGTCGGACTTTCCGAGCTCTTCGTCGGCATCATCATCGTGCCGGTCGTGGGCAACATCGCCGAGCACATCGTGGGGGTCCAGATCGCCTACAAAAACCAGCTCGACTTCTCGATGGGCATCTCGCTGGGCTCCTCGATCCAGGTCGCCCTCCTCGTCACCCCCATCCTGGTCTTCCTCGGCCCCCTCC
>CAXUFZ010000010.1:0-26064 GCA_964250345.1 uncultured Rubrobacteraceae bacterium | reverse complement strand
CTACAAGGCCGTCCTCGACTACTCCCGACTGCTCTCTGCCGCCGTCGGCGACCGCGACCTTCTCCGCGCGACCTTCTACATCGTCGAGAAACACGAGGCCGACGAGACCCCGGGCGCCCGCTCCTTCGTCTACAACCTCAACAAGTTCGGCTACAAGGTCCGCTCCAAGCCCCTCCAGGTCCACGAGACCTTCACCGCCGAGGGCGAGCGCACCGTCTCCCACAAGGGCGACTGGGACGTTGGCATCGTCGTCGACATGATGCGCCTCGCCGACCACGCCGACGCCTACGTCCTCGTCTCCGGCGACGGCGACTACGTAGACGCCGTCGAGTACCTCCAGAGCGAACGCGGCATCCGCGTCGAGGTCATAAGCGCCGCCCAATGCACCTCCCAATCCCTCCTCGACGTCTGCGACCAACACACCGACCTCGGCGAGATACCGGAATTGTTCCGCGAGAAGGCGTCGAGCTACAAGCTCCAGCAGTCGGGGTAGCTCCTCCCCGCGGCGGTTTGGTCCATACAAAACTCGCAAGGGTGCATACGTGGAAGAAGCTCCGAAGATACGCCCCGCCCGCGCGGAAGACCTGCCGGGGATCGTCGCGCTCCTGGCCGACGACGAACTGGGGCGCGACCGCGAGCGGAGCGGCGGCCCCCTGGACGACGCCTACCTCGAAGCGTTCGCGGAGATCGACCGGGACGCCCGCAACGAACTCGTGGTGATAGAAGAACACGGTCGGATCCTGGCTACCCTGCAACTCACCTTTCTGCCATCGCTGAGCCACCTCGGGGGAGAACGGGTCCAGATCGAGGGCGTGCGGGTCGCAACGGGCCATCGCGGAACGGGCGTCGGCCGCGGGCTGTTGGAGTGGGTCGTGTCGCGCGCCGAAGAACGCGGCTGCCGGATGGTCCAACTCACCACGGATAAGCGCCGTTCCGACGCCCGACGCTTCTACGAGGGCCTGGGCTTCGAGGCCACGCACGAGGGCATGAAACTCCGGCTGCCCGAACGTCCCGGGGTCTAGGCTTCCCCGATCACGCGCACCTCGGACTCCAACTCCACCCCGAGCTTCTCGCGGACCGTCTCGCGGACGAGCTCTATAAGCCCCAAAGCGTCTTCGGCCGTCCCGCCGCCGAGGTTGACGAGGTAATTGGCGTGGACGGGCGAGACCTCGATGTTCCCCACCTTCGTCCCCTTGAGGCCGGCGGCTTCTATAACCCGCCCCGGAAAGTCGCCCGGCGGACGTTTGAAGGTCGAGCCGCAGCTCGGCTTGTTGGGGGAACCGTTCATACGCTGGGCGCGGAACTCCTTTATGCGCGCCTTGAGCTCGTCCGGGTCGCCTGGAGAGAGCGTGTAGCCGGCGCGCAGGACGAGCCAGTCGGGGTGGTCGTGAAGAAGGCTGCGGCGGTAGGAGAGGTCGAGGTCCCCGTTCTTCATCCTGACGATCCGGCCCTCCCGGAACACGTCGGCCCAGTCCAGCACCTCCACCGTCTCTGAGCCGTAGGCGCCGGCGTTCATGTAGACGGCGCCGCCGACGGTTCCGGGGATGCCGGTGGCGAACTCGAGGCCGGCGAGGCCCGACGCCGCGGTGGTGTTGGCGAGGACCGGGTAGAGGACGCCGGCGTCGGCGACCACGGAGGCTCCGTCTATCTCGACGTTCGTGAGGGACTTGGCGAGGCGGATGGTGAGGCCGCGGACGCCGCCGTCGCGCACGAGCACGTTCGTGCCGCCGCCGAGGACCGTTACGGGGACGTCGTGTTCGCGGGCCACCTCGACGGCCGCGACCAGTTCGTCGGCGCTCTTTGGTTCGAGGAGGGCGTCGGCCGGGCCCCCGATCTTCCACGCCGTGTAGCGTTTGAGGGGTTCGTCGAACTTGGCCGAGGGGAAGAGCCGGTGTAAAGTGCCGTCTTGCACGGGGATGAATATAGTGCACGGGGCAATACCCTGCAGACGGACCCGGCGGAACGGGGGCTGAGAGTGGTGGGCAGACGATGAAGGCGATGGCATTGGCGGCGGGCAAGGGCACCCGCCTGTTTCCGCTGACCGGCGAGATCCCCAAGCCCCTCGCCCCGGTGGTGGACACGCCCATAATCGGCCACATCTTCGGCCTGCTCGCGAAGCACGGCATCGACGAGGTCCACGTCAACATCTTCTACCTGGCCGACGCCCTCCTCGAAGCCTACGGCGAGGAGTCCGAGATGGCTGGCATGAAGGTCCGCCTGAACCGGGAGACCGAGCTGCTCGGCACGGCCGGCGGCGTCAAGCGCCTCGCGGAGCACTTCGACGACACCTTCGTCGTCGTCTCCGGCGACGCCCTGACGGACGTCGACATCGGGGAGCTCGTCGCCTTCCACAAGGAGAACGGGGCGCTCGCCACCATAGCCCTCCGCCGGGTCTACGACACCTCCGAGTTCGGGGTGGTCGTGGTGGACGACGGGTCCAACGTCACGGGTTTTCAGGAGAAGCCCGACGCCGAGGAGGCCATAAGCACCCTCGCCAACACCGGCATCTACGTCTTCGAGCCGCGCTCGCTCGACTACGTCCCGGAAGGCACCTTCTTCGACTTCGCCAAGGACGTCTTCCCGAAGTTTTTGGAGAACGGGGAGCGGTTCATCGGCTATCAGGGGGACTTTTACTGGTCGGACATAGGCACGCTGGAGGCGTACCGGCAGGCGCAGTACGACGTGCTCTCCGGGAAGGTCGGGGTCGAGATCCCGGGCGAGAGGCGCGGGGACGGCGTGTGGGTCGGGGACCACGCCCAGATCCACCCGGCCGCCAACATCGAGGGCAGCGTCCTCGTCGGCCGCGACGCGGTGGTCGGCCGCGGCGTCACCCTCCAAGGCGACGTGACGGTCGGCACCGACTGCTGGGTCAGGCCCGACGCCACCATCAAACGCTCCATCCTCCTCCCCGGCGCCATGATCGGCGACGGGGCGTACCTCGAAGACTGCATCGTCGGCCACGGCTACAACGTCAGACCGGGCGAGACGATAAGGGGCGGGGCGCTGATGCGGCGCTCGTAGAGCACCGGGGTCCTTCGGCGAAGCTGCAGAACCCGAAGATCAAGTATTGGCGGGGGCCTGCGGCCTAGCTGCTCGGTCTTACGAGCCGGTATCCGAAGCCCCTCACCGTCTCGATCATGGTCGGTTCGTTCGGGTTGTCACCGAGTTTGTTGCGGAGGCGCTGGACGTAGACGTTGACGGTGCGCTCGTCGATGAACTCGTCTTCGCCCCAGACCTGGCGGAGGAGGGCCGTGCGGGGGAAGACGCGGCCCGGGGAGCGGGCCAGGGTGTGGAGGAGCTTGAATTCCCTCGGTGAGAGGAGGATCTCTTTTTCTCCCTTGCGGACGAGGACCTGGTCCGGGTCGATCTCGAGGTCCCCGACGAAGATGCGACCCGAGTCCTCGTCCCCGCCGCGCTCGCGCTTGCGGAAGATCTGCTTTACCCGGGCGACGAGCTCCCTGGGGTTTACGGGGCTCCTCATGTAGTAGTCCGCGCCGAGTTCGATGCCGACGATGCGGTCCATCGTGTCCTCGTCGCGCAGAAGGGCCACGGTCGAGACGTTCGGCTTCTGGACGGCGGAGATGACCTGGAAGCCGCGTTCGTCGGGGAGACGGTTATCTACGACGGCTATCTCGAAGTCTTCGCGGCCCGCCATCTGGCGGGCCTGGTTGCCGGAGCCGGCCGGGATCACACGCCACCCCTCCCCGGACAACGCCCGCCTCAGGTGCAGCCTCTCTTCGTCGTCCCCTATGACCAGCAGAACCGACCCGCTCAATACCCCGTCCTCGACCGTCCGACCACAACCACCCCGCAAGTATATCCGCAAAACCGACCCGACAGGAGCGCCCGCCTTGAGAGATACCCGGTGCGGCGGTATCATAGACTCTTCGATGCGCTCGTAGCTCAGCCGGATAGAGCGTCTGACTACGAATCAGAAGGTCGCAGGTTCGAGTCCTGCCGAGCGCGCCCGCGAAAGTCCCGCGAAGACGGGACTTCGTTTCTGTCCGGGTGCCGCGTGTTCGGGTTTAGTCGCGGGTGCTGCGTTGCCCGCAGTGACGCCCCCGGGACCGTTCGGCGGTCGGCATGACCATGGCTCCTCGAGCACCCTGTGCTTTGTTCGGTCGGGTCTCTTCGCGCCCGGTCCGGCGTCCGGGCCTAACCTCCATCCCTCCGGTGCGCCCTGGCGCCCAGGTACAGCCAGCGTGAGCGGTCGGTGTCGGTAAAGGTCGCGGGATACAAGTCCCCCGAGACCGGGGAGCGGACGAGGAAGGTGTCCGCGTTGGCGGGCCGCAGGGGTTCGTGCTCCCACTCCGGGGCGAGGTCGGCCAGCGGGCCGCTCTTGGAGGAGCTTAGCTCCAGCCCGTCGCCGCCTCGACCGTCTCCCCCCGCGGTAGACGGCGAGCGAGGCCCCCGGAACCCGATGCTCCCCCACAGGACCCTCGAACGTAGTCCGCAACGCGTCTTCCCGCGAGCCGAGTCCCATCTCCCTCCTCCCCGGGGAACGCCCCACCCCGACGCCGGATCCTCCACGTTCTTTGCACCTTATCATTGTCGATAACATTTGTCGTATTGACACTGTTATCGTTCAAAAGAATAATGTCGCGCACCATGGAAGGCGTCTCTGACAGGGTCAAGTTGCTGTTGCACCCGGTGCGCATCCGGGTTCTGCACGCCCTGTCGCGGCGGAACATGAACACGGCGGAGTTGGGCGGGGTACTCGAGGACGTGCCGCAGGCGACGTTGTACCGGCAGTTGCGGACGCTTTTGGAGGCGGGCGTGCTGGAGGTGGCCGGCGAGCGCCGCGTGCGGGGGATCGTCGAGAAGACCTACGCGTTGGTGTCCGAGAGAGTGGGCTTCGACAGGGAGGAGATCCGCGGTCTCGGCCGCGGGGATTTGCGGGGCTACTTCGCCTCCTTTCTCGCCATGCTGCAGACGGACTTCGAGGACTACCTGGGTCTGGAGAAGGTGGAGCCCGATGGGGATTCGCTGCACTTTATCGAGAGGCCCGTCCGCCTGACCGACGAGGAAGCGGCGAAGGTCGCGGAGATCCTCGAGGAGGCGATCGACGGGTTCGAAGAGGACGGCGCGGAGGGTGAGGCCGGGAGACGCTGGCGGGTGATGGGCTTCGTGTCCATGCCCGTGGAGGACCATCAAGAGCGGGGCGGTTGAGGATGTAGCGCGGCGCCGACGGGTGCGGTTCGACGGTCGGGGTCCCCACGAGCAAGAGGGGGGTTACGTCGGGCAGGGGTAGGCTTCTGGCGATAATCGCGATCCCGGTCGTGTTGCTCGTAGGTGTGATCCTGGCGGTGGGCCACCTCGGCGGCGGAGCGCGACGGGTTCGCCCGGGAGGCCCAGGAGATCCTGGTGGACGAGGCGGTGTGGGCCCCGATCATCGTAGACCGGGACTACCTGGCGGCGCGGAGCGAGGTTCAAGGCGTCGAGGTCGGCCGGGACGGGGCCTTCTACCTGCAAGACGCCTCGGTCCCCGAGTAGGACCGCGCCGTGGTCTCCTTCCTCTCCCAGCTTTTGGTGTCTGGGGTCTTCGTGCTCTTCGGGGTGTCGGTAGCGGCCTTCGGGATGGTCCGTTTGGTACCGGGGGACCCCGCCTCGTTGCTTCGGCGGTGAAGATCCCGTCGGCGCCGCGCCCTCCGATCTTTCTTCATCTCCGGCGAAGTAATAGACTCAGCGTGTCGGATCGGACGCGCCGTTCACCGCCTGGCGCGCGCCTTCACGGGCGTGGGACCCGTCCCGGACCCGGGAGGTGGCGCGGTACCGGCCGGGCGGCTGGGAACGGACGCGCCTGAACGCCCGGCTGAAAGCGTAGACGGAGGTGTACCCGACGGAGCGGGCGACATCCTCCAGGGTGTCGTCGGTGTTCCTGAGCCGCAGCGCCGCGAGGTCCATGCGCCATCTGGTGAGGTAGGCCGCGGGGGTCTGGCCGACGACGGCGGGGAACCGCCGCGCCAGGGTCGCCCGGGTACACGCCCTTCTCTTTGGCCGGGGCGGCCGTGGTCCAGGCCCTGGCGGGGTCCCCGTGGAGCTTCGCCAGCGCCCCGGCGATGACGGGGTCGCCGAACACGCCCAGCCAGGTGCACCCCGACGGGTCCGGCTCGGACGCCAGCCAGGCCCGGAGCAGTTGGACGAGCAGAACGTCGACCAGGCTGTCGAGCACCAAGTCGGTCGCGAGCCGGGGGTGCGCCAGCTCCCGGGAGAGCAGCCGCACGGTGTCGTCAAGGCCGCCGCCGCCGTTGTCCGCGCGGACGTGTACGACCTCGGGGAGCGATGCCAGGACCCGGTTCGAGACCGCGGGGTCGTGCTCGTAGTGCGCGCACAGGATGCGGGTCCTGACCGGGCCCGAGCCGACCCTGTAGACCCCGCCGTCTTCCCGGGTGATCTCGGCGTCTTCGTGCGGACCCGCCGACGCGTCGGGGTCGCCGGACAGGCTGTGCTCAGTCCCGGTCGGCAAGAGAACGACGTCACCCGGCATCAGCCTTATCGGCGGCCGGCCAGGCAGCCCGACCCACGCGACGCCCGCGGTGACCGCGTGGAAAGCCGCCCCCGGATCGCTAGGCCGCCAAACCGCCCAGGACTCCCCCGCCTCGACCCGCGCCCCCACGGTGCCGCGGACCCCGGATACGGCGAGCACGTCCGACAGCAAATCCATGCGCGTAACGTACCAGAACAAGCCCCCGAATCAAACAATCCTCATGCCCACAACGACCACAAACGGCATTTGTGTAAGACAAAATGGTACAAAAATGAGTATTTTAGGCATGGTTTGAACCAATACTGCTGCATATACTGTTTTGCGTTGTGACCACCACGACGACGTGGATCGTTCGAGTTTGGAGGCTATTGTGGAACTGTCCGGGAGTACGGCCCTCGTCACCGGGGCGAACCGCGGGATGGGCCGGCACTTCGCCCAGCAGCTACTGGAGCGGGGCGCCAGGGTTTATGCGACGGCGCGCAACCCCGAGAGGGTGGACATCCCCGGGGTGGAGGTTTTGCGGCTCGACGTTACCGACCCGGCTTCGGTCGAGGCTGCGGCGGCCACGGCCACGGACGTCGACGTGCTCATCAACAACGCGGGTATCTCCACCTACGAGAACCTCGTCGCCGGTGACTTGGGCAAGATCCGCCTGGAGATGGACACGCACTACTTCGGCACGCTGGGCGTGGTCCGGGCCTTTGCGCCCGTGCTGGCCGCCAACGGCGGCGGGGCAATCCTCAACGTCCTGTCGGCGCTGTCTTGGTTCTCTTACGACGGGGCCAACGCCTACGCCGCGGCGAAGGCGGCCGAGTGGAGCCTGACGAACGGCATCCGGCTCGAGCTCGCCGACCAGGGAACCCTGGTTACGGGCCTGCACGTCGGCAGCGTCGACACAGACCTGATGGCCGGCTTCGACGTGCCCAAGAGCGACCCCGCCGACGTCGTGCGCGCGGCGTTGGACGGCCTGGAATCGGGCAAGCTCGAGGTCCTCGCCGACGACGACAGCGCCCAGGTCAAGGTTTCGCTGGCCGCGGATCCGAGCCTGTTCTACACGCAGACGGTTTCGGGGTCGTAGCGGGCGTACCGCCCGCAACGGGTCGGCCGTGCCGCCGCTACCCAGGAGGCGCGAAGTCGCTAATCATCGTCGGACACGTGCAGGTGGAGCCTTCGGACGTCGAAGAGTCGGTTACCGATAGCGTGCCGACCCTGGAACGTTGGCGGGATCGATAGGCCGTCGACGCACATCTCGCCAGGCCGCGAGTCACGGCGCTGTTCGAGAGGCGGTTCGACGGGATGCCGAGCGAGACCCGGGAGTTCGACGCCTGCACCGAGCGTTCACCGCTGGAGTAGCCGCGCCGGTCACCCGTGACGATCTCCGGAAGAGAAGCGGGATCGTCTGACGGGCCCGGGCAGAGGGCACGGAGACCCCCCGCGTTCGCGGCCGTCCCCCGGCGGTACCGTGTCGATCGTCGGGAGGATCCCTAGCCCCGCAAGTAGGCCAGGACCGCGAGCACGCGGCGGTGGTCGGCGTCGCTCTGGGCCAGGCCGAGCTTGCCGAAGATGCTCTTGATGCGCTTCTCCACGGCCCCGCCGGTGACGAAGAGCCTCTCCGCTATGGCCCCGTTGGTGCGGCCCTCGGCGACGAGGGCGAGGACGTCCTTCTCCCGCGGGGTGAGGGGAGGCGAGGCCGTCGTTGCGCCTCCCGCGGGCCAGCAGTTGGCACACCACCTCCGGGTCGAGCACGGTCCCGCCGGAGGCCGTCTCGGAGGGGCTTTGCGCGCGCCCGAGCTAGCCCGGGAGCGTCCTCAACGAGACCCTTGCATCCCCCCGGGCTCACTCGAGCTCCGCCAGCACGCCCCCGCCGGGGACGCTCGCGCCCTCGCCGTAAGGGAGCGAGACGATCACGCCTTCGTGGGGCGCCGTCACCGACTGCTCCATCTTCATCGCCTCCAGGACAAGGAGGGGTTGCCCCTCCGCGACCTCGTCGCCCTCGCCCACCAAGACCTTCACCACCGTGCCCGGCATGGGGGCCGTTAACCTCGCGCCGCCCGACTCCCCACCGCCAGGCCCCGCGCCGTCGACGTCGGGCGCCGGCGGCCTGGAGAGCCGGTAACTCACCCCGTCTAGCGAGACCACGAGGTGCGCGCCGTCCGGCGCGAAGCCCCCCGCGACGTGCCGGCCGTCCACCCTGGCCTGTACCTCGCCGCCGCGCGCGGAGAGCACCTCGACGGTGGCTTCGCGGCCGTTTAGGCGCAGCTTCAGGGTCCCGCACCCGGAGCGCTCGGCCTCGAGGTTGTACTCCTCCCCGCCCGCCTCGTAGCGGAGCCGGGTCGCCCCGCCCAGGCGCCAGGGGCCGGCCGAGAAGGGGTCGCGCGGCTTCCCGGTCGCGGAACGCGACAGCTCGCCCGCCGCCGCGAGAAAGATGGCCTCCGCCGGAGGTGAGGAGGGCGGGGGCGCCGCGGTGAGCCCGTGCTCCGTGAGAAAGTCTGTGGTGGTCTCCCCGGCGACGAATGAGGGATGATCCGCGATGCGGCGCAGCAGCGGCAGGTTCGTCGGCATCCCGAGGACCGCGTAGTCCCAGAGCGCCCGGCGGAGCCGCGGGACGGTTCTCTCCCGGTTCGAGGCGTGGACGATGAGCTTGGCGAACATCGGGTCGTAGTGAAGCGGGATCCCATCTCCCGTCTCCACGCCGGCGTCGTTGCGAACGCCGGGCCCCTCGGCCGGGGCGAACCGGAGGAGCATGCCACCCGCGGGCAGCCCCGTGCCCTCCTCTTCGGCGTAGAGGCGCACCTCTATGGCGCTGCCCCTTAGCGCGACGTCCTCCTGGGCGATCGGCAGCGGCTCCCCGGCGGCGACCGCGAGCTGGAGGTGGACGAGGTCGAGCCCGGTCACGAGCTCCGTGACCGGGTGCTCGACCTGCAGCCTCGCGTTCATCTCCAGAAAGTAGAACTCTCCTTCCTCGCTGAGGAGGAACTCGACCGTGCCCGCGTTCTGGTAACCGGCCTCCCTCGCCAGGCGCACCGCCGCGGCGCATATTCGCTCCCGGAGCTCGTCGTCCAGGACCGGGGATGGTGCCTCCTCGACGACCTTCTGGTGGCGGCGCTGGATGGAGCACTCCCGCTCGTAGAGGTGCACGACGTTGCCGTGCCGGTCCCCGAACACCTGCACCTCCACGTGCCGCGGACGCTCGACGAGCTTCTCCAGGAACACCGAACCGTCCCCGAAGGCGGACTCGGCCTCCCGGCGCGCGCTCCTGACGGCGTCGACGAAGTCTTTGGGGTCGTGCACGGGGCGCATCCCGCGCCCGCCGCCCCCGGCGCTCGCCTTGACGAGTACGGGGTAGCCGATCCCCTCGGCCTCCGCGGCAAGACGCTCCTCGCCGACGTCCTCGCCCGCGTACCCTGGCACCGTCGGCACGTCCGCCTCTCTCGCCAACTCTTTCGCGCGGACCTTGTCCCCGACCTTCTCCATCGCCTCTGGCGGGGGGCCGACCCAGGTGGCGCCGGCCTCCTCCACCGCGCGGGCGAAGGACGCGTTCTCGGAGAGGAAGCCGTAGCCCGGGTGGACGGCCTCGGCCCCCGATTCCTTTATGACCTTCACGATCCGGCCGACGTTCAGGTAGCTCTCGGCCGCACCCGGCGGGCCCAGCAGGTACGCCTCGTCGGCGAGGCGGACGTGCATCGCTCCTTCGTCGGCCTCGGAGTAGACGGCGACCGTCTCTATCCCCAGCTCTTTGCACGCGCGGATGATGCGCACGGCGATCTCGCCGCGGTTGGCGATCAGTAGCCTGCGGAACGTCATCGGCCGCCCCTCCACCGCGGCTCCCGCTTCTCCAGGAAGGCCGCGAGGCCCTCCTGGCCCTCCTCGCCGGCCCTGAGCTCCGAGATCACGCGCGACATCAAGCCCGGCGCGTCCATCGGCTCGACGACCTCCAGTTGCCGCAACAACGCCTTGACCGCCGCCTGGGCGTCCAGACCGCCTTCCGATAGCCGCTCGACCCTCTCGTCAACAGCGGCGTCCAGTTCGTCGTCGGGAACCGCCTGGTGGACCAGCCCGATCTCCCGCGCCCGGGCCGCGTCGAAGCGTTCGCCCGTCAGGAAGAGCGAGCGGGCGTGGGAGACCCCGATCTTGCGCAACACGAAAGGCGCGATGGTAGCCGGCGCGATCCCGAGCCGCACCTCCGAGAAGGCGAACCGCGTACCCTCCGCCGCCACCGCGACGTCCGCCGCCGCCGCCAGCCCGGCCCCGCCGCCCATAGCGGCCCCGCGCACCTTCGCCACCACCGGCTTCGGGCACTCGTCCACGGCCCGGAACATCTCCGCGAGCCGCCGGGCGTCCTCCAGGTTCTCCTCGTAGGAGAGCCCCGCCGTCTCCCGCATGTACCCGACGTCCGCCCCCGCGCAGAACGAGCGCCCCTCCCCGGTGAGGACCACCACCCGCGCGTTCTCGTCCCCGGCCAGGTCCTCGAAGCAGCGCGTGATCTCGCCGATCAAGGTCGCGTCCAGGGCGTTGTGCGAGTCCGGGCGGGATAGGGCGACGGTTGTCACCGCCCCGTCGTCGGTCCTCTTCAGGTGCTGGTGATCTTTCAACTTCGGCGCGCTCCCGTCGGTTCCGTAACTTCCATGTGGCGGTGCCAGGGCGTCAGGATCTCGCAGCCGTCGGCCGTGACGGCGACGGTGTGCTCGTACTGCGCCGAGAGCAGGCCGTCGGCGGTGACGATGGTCCATCCGTCCTTGAGCAGCCGGATGCCGGCGCTCCCCTCGTTGACCATCGGCTCGACCGTGAAGACCATCCCCTCCTTGAGGCGCAGGCCGTGCCCGCGGCGGCCGTAATGGTTCACGTGCGGCTCGTCGTGCAGCATCCTGCCGACGCCGTGCCCCCCGAGCTCGCGAACCACCGAGTAGCCGCGGCGCTCGGCGGTCTCCTGGACGGCCGCCCCCACGTCGCCGAGCCGCCCGCCGGGCCGGACCTCCGAGACCCCCGCCCGCAGGCTCTCTTCCGCCGCGTCCAGCAGCCGGCCCGCCCGCGGCGAGACGTCGCCCACGGGGAACGTGTAGCAGGCGTCGCCGACCCAGCCGCCGAGCGCGGCGCCGACGTCGATCCCGACGACGTCCCCGTCGCGCAACTTTCTGCCCGACGGGATGCCGTGGACGACCTGCTCGTTGACCGAGGCGCAGATAGAGCCGGGAAAGGGCGGCACGGAGGGCGTCGGCCGGTAGCCCTTGTAGGGGGACTTCGCGTTCTCCGAACGGAGGAGATCCTCGACGAAGCGGTCCAGCTCGTCAAGCCCGACGCCGGGGCGGACGCGCGGGCGCACAGCGGCCAGGATCCGGGCGACCAGATCCCCGGCGCGCCTCAGCCCCTCGATCTCCTTCCTGCCACGCAGCACTACCATTCGCGTCCCTTCTCGCCGTACCCCACGCTCACATCCTGAAGACGCCGAAGGTCGTCTCTTCGGGGGGCGCGTTCGCCGCCGCCGAGAGGCCGAGAGCGAGGACCATCCGCGTGTCGGCGGGGTCTATGACGCCGTCGTCCCAGAGCCGCGCCGTCGAGTGGTAGGGGTTGCCCTCCTCCTCGTACTTCTCCAGGATGGGCCGGCGGAACTCCTCGCGCTCCTCGTCGGTCATCTCCTTGCCCTCGCGCGCGAGGTTGTCCTCCTGGATGGTCAGGAGCACGTTCGCGGCCTGCTGGCCGCCCATCACGCTTATCCTGGCGTTCGGCCACATCCAGAGGAAGCGGGGCGAGTAGGCCCGGCCGCACATCCCGTAGTTGCCCGCGCCGAAGGAGCCCCCGACTACGACGGTGAGCTTCGGCACGTTCGCGTTGGCCACGGCCATCACGAGCTTGGCGCCGTCCTTGGCGATCCCGCCGGCCTCGTACTCCCGCCCCACCATGAAGCCCGTGATGTTCTGCAGAAAGACGAGCGGGACGCCGCGCGAGGAGCACAGCTCGATAAAATGCGCGCCCTTCTGCGCGCTCTCCGAGAAAAGGATGCCGTTGTTGGCGACGATCCCGACCGGGTGGCCCATGATCCTCGCGAACCCGCACACCAGCGTCTCCCCGTAGCGCGGCTTGAACTCGTGCAGCCGGCTGCCGTCGACGATCCTCGCTATGACCTCCCTGACGTCGTAGCCCTGCCGGTAGTCGGTCGGCACGACGCCGTAGAGCTCCCGCGGGTCGTGGGCCGGGTCTTCTGGCTCTTCGACCGTCCAGGGAACCCGCTTCTCCCGGTTCAGGTTCTCCACGATCTGGCGGACGACGGCTAGGGCGTGCTCATCGTTCTCGGCGAAGTGGTCCGCGACACCCGACAGGCGGGTGTGCACGTCGGCCCCGCCGAGATCCTCCGCCGAGACCTCCTCGCCCGTGGCGGCCTTCACGAGCGGGGGGCCGCCGAGGAAGATCGTGCCCGTCCCTTTGACGATGACGACCTCGTCGCTCATCGCCGGCACGTAGGCCCCGCCGGCCGTGCACGAGCCCATGACGGAGGCGACCTGGGGGATGCCCTTCGCACTCATCCTGGCCTGGTTGTAGAAGATGCGCCCGAAGTGCTCGCGGTCGGGGAAGACCTCGTCCTGGAGCGGCAGGAAGGCGCCGCCGGAGTCCACCAGGTAGACGCACGGCAGATGGTTCTGCTCGGCCACCTCCTGCGCCCTGAGGTGCTTCTTGACGGTCATCGGGTAGTAGGTGCCGCCCTTGACGGTCGCGTCGTTCGCCAGGATCACGCACTCCCGGCCCGAGACGCGGCCCACGCCTGTCACCAGGCCCGCGGCCGGCACCCGCCCGTCGTACATCCCGTGGGCGGCGAGCGGCGAGAGCTCCAGAAAGGCCGTCCCGGGGTCCAGCAGCCGCTCGACCCGGTCGCGCGCGAGCATCTTCCCGCGGCCCTCGTGGCGCAGCCGCGCCTTCTCCCCGCCGCCGGCCCGGGCCTCGGCCGAACGTCCGCGGAGGTCTTTGAGGAGCCTCTCGAAGGCCTCGGCGTTGCGCCGGAAGTCCTCCCCCTTCGCGTCCACGAGGGTCTTTATGGCGCTCACGACGTCCCAGCCGGGTGTTCGCATCCCCCGGCCTTCGTGACCTGTCTCGGCGGCCCGGCCTCTTTGACCTTCACGACGTCGGGTAGGTCGATCACTGGGCGACCATCTTCGCCTTCACCTCTTCGGCGGTGTCCTCTTGCAGGAGGGAGCGGGCGATGATCTGGC
Source organism: uncultured Rubrobacteraceae bacterium (assembly GCA_964250345.1). Taxonomy (GTDB): domain Bacteria; phylum Actinomycetota; class Rubrobacteria; order Rubrobacterales; family Rubrobacteraceae; genus Rubrobacter_D. Next base: position 12,378 of record CAXUFZ010000010.1, on the reverse strand, counting down.
GGTTGATCTCGCTCGTCCCCTCGCCTATCTCATTGATCTTGACCTGCCGCCAGTACCTCGCCACGGCGCTCCCCTCCATGAACCCCTCCCCGCCCCAGATCTGGACGGCCTGGTCCGCCGCCCGCTTCGCAGCCTCGCTGGAGAACACTTTCGCCATGCTCGCCTCACGCGAGAAGGGATGCCCCCCGTCCTTGAGCCAGGCGGCCTTGAGGACCATGTTCCGCGCCAGCTCCACCTCCATCGCCATGTCCGCGAGCTTGAACTGGATGGCCTGAAACTCCCCGATGGACCGCCCGAACTGCCGCCGCTCCCTGGCCCGCGCGAGCGCCTCGTCCAGGCACGCCTGCGCCAGCCCTACGGACAACGCGCCGACCGCCACCCTTCCCCCGTCCAGCGTCTGGAGGAACTGGCTGAACCCCCTCCCGCGCTCGCCGAGAAGGTTCTCCTCGGGCACGCGGCAGTCCTCGAAGCGGAGCGGGCGCTGGTCGGAGGCGCGCCAGCCGAGCTTCTCGTAGCCCGGGCCGTGGGAGAGGCCCGGCGTGTCCTGGGGGACGATGATGGCGGTGAGCTCCGGCTTGCCGTTCTCGCGGGTGCCCGTCTTCGCTATGGCGGTCACGCCCGCCGTGATGTCCGTGCCCGCGTTGGTGATCCACTTCTTCGAGCCGTCTATGACCCACCCGCCGCCGCTGAGCTCCGCGGTCGTCTCGGTTCCGCCCGCGTCGGTGCCGGCGTTCTCCTCGGTGAGGCCGAACGCCCAGAGCTTCCTGCCGCCCCGGATGACCTCGCCGAGGAAGTGCTCCTTCTGCTCTTTCGTCCCGAAGCCGGCGATCGGGGCGCAGCCGAGGGAGATGTGGGCCTCCATGGTGATGCCCACGGAGGTGTCGGCGCGGCAGATCTCCTCGAGCGCCAGGTTGTATCCGACAAAGTCCCCGCCTGTCCCGCCGTACTCCTCCGGCACGGTGAGGCCCATCAGGCCGAGGTCGGCCATCCTGGCGACGATGTCGTAGGGAAACTTCTGCTCCCGGTCCAGCCGGGCCGCCCTGGGTCTTATCTCCTCCCGCGCGTACTCGCGGGCGAGATCCCGCCAGCGCCGCTGCTCCCCGGTAAGGTCGAAGTTCATCGTCGTCTCTCCTCTCACGCCGGCCCGTCTCGGGGCTACGGTCACCGGCCCGCCGCGCCACCACCCCTCCAGCTTGCCGCACGTACCGTTCTGGCTGCTCTGCCGGCCCCCACATCATAACGGCACGCCGCCTCCCCGGGTTTCACGCGTCTCGAAACTCCGGTGTGGCTCCGCCCCGATCGTCATCCCGCACCGCGACGACCAACACCCATCGGCCGGCCCGTCGAGGTTACGCGGGGCGTCTTGATGTACCCTGGGTAGCCGGCCGCCCGTCAGGGTAAGGCCTGTGGAACCCGGAACTCTTGAGGAGGTTCTATCGTGGCTACCGTAAGCATCCTGGGGTCGGGCGTGATGGCGACGGCCCTGACCTTCCCGCTCTCGGACAACGGGCACGACGTCCGGCTGGTGGGCACGCACCTGGACGAAGAGGTCATAGAGAGCATCCAGGGGAGCAACACCCACCCGGGCCTGGACCGCAAGGTCCCCGAGTCCGTCAAAGCCTTCCAGCTTGAGGACATCGAGGAGGCCTTCGAGGGCGCGACCATCGTCATGAGCGGGGTCAACTCCTTCGGCGTGCGGTGGGCGGGCAAGCGCCTCGCCCCCCTCCTCCGCCCGGGCCAGATGGTCCTCTCCATCACAAAGGGGATGGAGGCCGCGGAGAACGGCGACCTGCGTATCATGCCCGAAGTCCTGGCAGAAGAGGCGTCGCCCGACGTGCGCGAGAGCGTCTCCTGGTCCGCCATAGCCGGGCCGTCCATAGCCGGCGAGGTCGCGGCCCGCCGCCAGACGAGCGTCGTCTTCACCGGCGAGGACGGGGACGTCCTGGAGCGCCTCGCCGGCACGTTCCGCACCGACTGGTACCACGTCTGGACTTCCACGGACTTCGTCGGCGTCGAGGTGTGCGCCGCCACGAAGAACTGCTACGCGCTCGGCGTCGGCTTCGCCGAGGGGATCCTGGAGAAGCTCGGCGAGGAAGACGGCAAGGACCGCAACCACAACTACGAGGCCGCGCTCTTCGGCCAGGCCGCCGTCGAGGTCGGCCAGTTCGTCGAGCTGCTCGGCGGCAACGCGGACGCCGCCTACGGCCTCGCCGGCGTCGGGGACATGTACGTCACGAGCGCCGGCGGCCGGAACGTCCGCGTCGGTCGCCTCATCGGCACGGGCCTCCGCTTCTCCGAAGCCCGCGAAAAGATGGCCGGCGTAACCCTAGAAGGCGCCGCCGCCATCGAAGTCATCGGCGGCGCGCTCCAACCGCTCACCGAACGCGGCGTCATCCAACCAGACGATTTCCCATTGATGCGCCACCTCCACGCCGTCATCGCCGATGATGAACCGTTGGACCTTCCGTGGAGTGCCTTCTTCAAAGGTTTGCGGTGAGCACTGCCGCGTGAGGATATGAGCCGCCCGTTCGGAGTGAGTAGGGAGTGGTGAGTAGGGAGTAGAAAGGGCTCACGTTGGGGGGCTTGCTACTCTCTACTCCCTATTCCCTACTCTCCGGGCTTTCGGGGCGACTACAACTCGAAAGCGTGTTCCTCGTTCGGCTTCAAGCTCTGCACATCGTCGCCGACGCCTACCTTGACCGTGCGGCCGGCGCCGTCGGGTTGGGCCGTGGCGGTGAGGGTTCCGTTCTGCAGGGCGAGCTGGATCGGGGTCTCGCGGAACTGCATGGGGAAGGAGAGGCCTTCGAGTTTGTCCTTGAGCTTGGGGCTGAAGAAGATGCCGCCGTCCCGGATCTCGCTCGCCATAAAGCCGCGCTGGATGAGGTCGAGCGTCCCGGCCATCACGCCCATGTGGATGCCCTCCTGCGTCGTGCCGCCCTGGATGTCCCCGACGTCGCTTTCGAGGGCGGTCATGAACATCTTCCACGAGGCCTCGGGGTCTACGTCGGCGAGGATGTGGGCGTGGACGATGAAGCTCAAGGTGGAGCCGTGGCTGGTCCGCTGCTCGTAGTACTCGACGTTCTTGCGGGCCGTGTCGGGGGTGTACTCGTAGCCGAGGCGCTCGAAGATACCTTTTAGCTCGTCCTCGGGGAAGAGGAAGAAGAGCATGAGGGTGTCGGCCTGCTTGGCGAGCTTGTAGCGGTCGGGGTCCGCGCCCTCTGCCTTGAGGATGCGGTCGAGGCGCTGGATGTTATCGTACTCCTCGCGGTAGTGGTCCCAGTCGAGCTCTTCGAGGTCCTCGTAGCCCTCGAACTGGCTGAGGATGCCGTCGTCGTGGAACGGCACGAACATCTTCTCTCTCAGCTCGCCCCAAAGCTCTATCTCCTCGTCGGTGAGGCCTATCGCCTCACGCAGCGCGGCGCGGCGCTTCGGGGGGAGCAGGTCGAGGACCTGGCGGGCGACGTCGGAGAGCCACGCGACCATGACGTTGGTGAAGGCGTTGTTCCTGAAGCCCTCCTCGTCGGAGTCCGGGTACTTCTCGTGGAACTCGTCGGGGCCCATGACGCCGTGGATCTCGTACCGGTCCCGCTCTTCGTTGTAGTGGACCATGCTGGCCCAGAAGCGGGCGATATCGAGCATCATCTCGGCGCCGGCGTCGAGCAGGAACTCGAGGTCGCCGGTGGCCTGGTAGTACTGCCAGACGTTGTAGAAGATGTCCGCCCCGACGTGGCGCTGGTTGTGGCTGAGATCCGGGTCCCACGAGCCGGACTCGGGGTTGAGGTGGATCACCTGCGTCTCCTCCTGCCCGTCCGACCCGCTCTGCCACGGGAACATGGCACCCTGGTAGCCGGCCTCCTTGGCCGCCGCGCGGGCCTCGCCTATCCGGCGGTAGCGGTACATGAGCAGGCCGCGCGTCACCTCGGGCAGGCGGAAGTTGAGGAACGGGTAGACGTAGAGCTCGTCCCATTGGACGTGCCCGCGGTACGCCTCTCCGTTCAGGCCGCGCGAGGGCATCCCCGCGTCGAGGTCTGCCGTGTGCGGGGAGCAGACCTGGAGGACGTGGTAGACGTGCAGGCGCAGCAGGAGCTGGACCCGGTCGTCGCCGGGGACCTGCACATCACAGACCTCCCAGAGCTCGTCCCAGGCCCGGACGTGGCGCTCGAAGGACTCGGCGAAGGTGTCGACGCGGCGGGTGGCCTTGCCGGCGTTTACCAGCGGCTCGTTGATGGCGTGGTCGCGCGAGGTGTAGAAGGAGAGCATCTTCTCGACGCGGATGGGGGCGTTCTGCTCGACCTCGAAGGTCAGGACTTGGTGAATGTAGTCGTCCATCTGGTAGAGCTCGCGCTCGACCGGGAGCAGGCCGTCCTCGTCGTAGACGCGGGTGCGGGCGGCCTGGGCGACGTAGATGCGCGACTGGCGGGTGCGGACCTCAAGGGCGATGATCTCGGGCCCGAACGTGCGCGGGGAGACCGCGTCGAGGTGGCGCCCTTCGAGCGCCTGGTAGCGGGCGACGCCGCCGTTCGTCACGCGGCCGTCTAGGGCCGTGATGATCTCGACCTTCCCCGACCAGTTCTCGGGCGTGATCGTCCACTCGATGCCCCCGTGGTGCCGGTCCGACATGCTGATGAAACGCCGGCTCTCGAGCGAGGTCTCGCGCCCCTCGCCGTCCCGGATGCGGAGGTTTCGGACCACCGCAGCCCGCCGGATGTCCAGCTCGTGTTTGTAGGAGAGGATCTCGACGTTGTCGAAGTCCACGGGCTCGCCGTCGTCGTTGATGCGGAGCTTCAGGACGAGCCAGTTGGGCAGGTTGACGAGGTCCTCGTTCAGGACGGGGCGGCCGGCCATGATCGTGGTCTCCCGACTGTACCCATTGTGGACGTAGGTCCCCGGATAGTGCACGTCGTCGGCGTCGCACCAGTGGGCGGTCCCCCTGGTGCAGAAGTACCCGTTGCCGGTCGAGGTCAGCGCCTCGCGCAGCCCCTCCTCTTCGGGATCGTACGAGTCGTAGGTCAGCGTCCAGTTCTCCACGCGTTCTCCTCCCCGGCCGATACCGGCCTCGCCCTGTCCCAACCGCCGTCTCCCCTGTACCCTCTAGCGCGCCAGCCTATCCAGGAACTTCTCTACGTCGTCCACGGAGTCGAGCACGAAGTTCGCCGCCGTCGTGCGCCCCGCCACCTCAGGGTCGTCCGGGCTGCCCACGAAGACGCCGATGCCCGTGTCGGCGAGGGCGTTGAAGGCGTCCTCGTCGGTGACGTCGTCTCCGAGGTAGATCGGCACCATATCGCCCCGGTCTAGCCCTAGCGTCTCGATGAGGTAGAGGACGGCCTTGCCCTTGTCCCAGTCGATCTTCGGCTGGATCTCGTAGACCATCTTCCCCGGCGTCATCTTCAACTCGTCGGGATGCTCCCCGAGGATGCCGTCCACGATCTCCTCGACCTTCGGCTTCTCCTCGTCGGCGACCTGCCGGTAATGGACCGCGACGGAGGCCGCCTTCGGCTCGACGGAGGTCCCTTCGATGGGCTCGACCTCCCTCTCGACCCGGTCCTTCACCCCGTCTAGCAGTTCTTCGAAGTCGTCGTCCTGGTCGCGCTCGATCCTGCCCTCCTCCGGGCTCCAGATATCGAAGCCGTGGCTGCCGGCGACGACGAGGTTATCCAACCCCATGAGCTCCTGCACGACCGGACGGTCCCGCCCGCTGACCACGCAGACGCTGGTCCGCTCGGCGAGGTTCTTCACGACCTCCCTCATGCCGTCGGAGATGACGGCGTCCTCGGGGCGTTCGACGATGGGGGTGAGGACGCCATCGTAGTCGAGGAAGACGGCGGGTTGGTTGCCTTCGAGGCGGTTGGCGAGTTCGCCGCCCTCCTCCAGCGCGTCGGAGAGGTCCCCGATCTGCTTTGCCACCGCCTCTAGGCCCCCGCGGTTTCGCGTTCGCGGAAGCGTTTCGGCGTGTAGCGCTCGATGTAGCTGTGGTATTCGGCGACCTCGCGCTCGGCCCGCTCCTCATCCCAGCCGAGGTGCTCGACGGCTACCCTTGCGGCGGCCTCGTCCACGTCGAGGCCGACGTCGGGCCCGTACCCGGCCATCGTGCGCCGGAGCAGGACGTCCGCGAGCGTCTCGGCCATCTCGTGGCGGACGGCGTAGAGAACCTCGCAGCCCATCAGGCCCGTCTCGACGGTGACCTCGCCGGAGGTGAGGGGCTCTTTGAGGGAAGGATCATCCCCCGCCTCGGCGAGCACGTCGTAGGCGCGGGCGCCGTAGATCTTGAGCAGACGCTCGTCGAGCACGTCGGGGAGGCCGCTGCGCTGCCGGAAGCCGGTCGAGAAGGACGCGAGGTCGCGGACGGCGCCGCCGGGGAGCGGGACGCGGTCCGTGGCGCTCTTCGGGGGCTTCTGGCCCAGCTTCTTGTACGCCACGTCTACGGTCTGCTTCGCGAGGTTGCGGTAGGTCGTCAGCTTGCCGCCGACGATGGAGATGAGGCCCTCGACCTTCGGGCCGCCCTCGACCTTGAGCCGGCCGCCGGCGGCGGACTTGCCCTTGGCATGGTCATAGACGACGTGGCTGCGGGTGATCGAGCTCTCGCTGCCCTCGGGCTTGAAGGGCAGGGGGCGGACGCCGGAGTAGGTGAAGAGCACCGAATCGCGCGTCAGGTCCGCCTCCGGGATGACAGCGTTGGTCTCGTCTATGAGGTAGTCGATCTCGTCGTACTCGGCGGAGACGTAGTCGAGGTCGTCCTCGTAACGGAAGTCCGTGGTGCCGATCAGGTACCTTCCGTTCCACGGCACGATGAAGTAGGGGCGGCCGTCCGCGCGGGCCTCGACGTAGAGGGCGTCCTTGGGCGCGCCAGGGAAGTTGTCCACGATCAGGTGCGAGCCCTTGGTCGGGCCGATCATGCGCCGGTCTTCCTGGAGGTCGGTGCCCTCCCCCCTCTCGGCTTTCTCCCTGGAGCCTTCTTCCATGCCCAGGGTGTCGCCCGCGCTCTGCATCACGCGGTCCACCCACGGCCCCGCGACGTTGACGACCACCGGGGCGTACGCCCGGTAGGTCCCGCCGCCGACGTGGTCCTCTATCTCCACGCCCGAGACGCGGGGGGCGTCGCTGTCGGCCTCCTCGTCGAAGAGCAGGCGCGTCACCTCGGCGTGCGGGATCACGTCGGCCTCGAACCGCGCCGCGCTGACCGCGTTCTCCACCGCGACGCGCTCGGCGTACTCGACCTGCGCGTCGTAGTAGGTCGCCGCTCCCCGCAGCCCGTCGGGGTTCAGGCCCGGGTACTGCTCCAAGGCCTCGTCCCTCGACAGCATCTTGTGGTTCGGGACGGACTTGTCGAAGGAGAGGACGTCGTAGCCGATCATGCCGAGCCGGATCATGCCAACCCCGCGCGACGAGCGGTCGTAGACGGGCACCACGAAGCGTAGAGGTTTGACGAGGTGCGGCGCGATGTGGAGCAACTTCTCGCGCTCGGAGAGGGACTCCCTCACCAGGTTGACCTCGTAAGATTCGAGGTAGCGGAGGCCGCCGTGGATCAGGCGCGTGGCCCACTGGGTCGTGCCGCTAGAGATGTCGCCCTTGTCCAGAAGCAACGTTCTCAAGCCGCGCATGGCGGCGTCGCGGGCGATGCCGGCGCCGTTGATGCCGGCCCCGATCACGATCAGGTCGTAAGGCCGAGCCTCGATGTTCTCCGGTATCCGCTGGGTCATCCCAGTATTCCTCTCTAGATCTCCACCACGTTTGTCGCGCTCTGCTCTAACGGACGCTGCCCTGCTCCAACCTCCCCTCGGACAACGCCTCCATCGAGACGTCGTCCAGCGAGGTGACGACGAGGTCGGCCCCCGCGTCGGCCAAGAGCTCCTCGTCGTCGGCGCGGGCGAGGCCGAGGGCCGCCATCTCGCCGGCCTTGGCCGCCTGCACGCCGTTGGAGGCGTCCTCGATGACGAAGCTGTCCTCCGGCGACGTCCCGAGCTCTTCGACGGCGGTCAGGAAGATCGTGGGGTGCGGCTTGCCCTGCTCGAAGTCCCGCCCGCTGACGTTGGCGTCGAGCATGTCGAGCAACGTCATGCCGGACTCGACGAAGTCGTAGTCGAGGCCCTCCTCCCGCACGAACTCGTCCATCCTGATGCGCTCCAGGAAGGCGTTGGCGTTCTTGGAGGAGGAGGCGGCGACGATGCGCATCCCGGCCGCCTTTACTTTTAGCACGAAGCGCAGGGCGTCGGGGTAGGCGTGGAACTCGCTCTGGTCGATGAGCTCCGTGATCATCTCCTGCTTCCGGTCCCCGTACTCCTGCGCCCGCTCCTCGGCGTCCGGCACGTCGAAGTACTCCAGCGCCGCCTGCGCGCCCTTGTACCGGGGCATCCCGCTCATCTGCCGCTGGTAGACCTCGGGCGTGAACTTGTCCGGCGAATACGAGGTCTCCCCCGCGATGTCGCTCCAGTCGTTCTCCATGAGCTGCTGCAATCCATCCCGCCACGCCCGCTCGTGGGGCGAATCCACCAGCACACCGTCGACGTCGAAGACCACGCCCCTGAACCCCTCAGCCACGTCCCGCTCCTTCCCCTTGCCATCCACCGTTACCCATTATCGTCGATACACTTCTTCATACCCAGGATGCTCGTTCACGAAATCCCGCCGAAAAACCAATAAAAGCTCATCCGCACGCCGCGACGAAGATCAGCTCGGAACTCTCCGCGTCCGCCGGACGGCCATCCCAATCGCCGAAGACGTCCTCCACCGAGAACCCGGCGTCCGCCAGCGAACGGCCCAACTCTTCCCTGCCACGGAACCTCAACTCGCCCGTCGAGACCAGCTCTTCGCCCGATTCCGCGAAAAGATAGCGATTCTCGAAGCGCACCAGGTCGCCGTCTACCTCCACGCCTTGAATCCACGTCTCGATCTCCCCGTGAACCGCGTCCTCGACCCTGCGTCGAGAATCTTGCGGGTTCCACGCGGTCCACGGCCGTGCGTTGGGATTGCGGCTCTCGAAGACCACGCGACCGCCCGGTCGCAGCGCCCCGTGGATGGCCGAGAGCGTCGCGGACCAGCCCTCGTCGTCCCGGATGATCTGGGACACATGGCCCGTCATGACCACGAGGTCGGCTCCTACTCCGCCCAGCCGCCGCGCGTCCCCCTCGATCCAACGCACCTTCTCGCCGCCGGGGCGATGCCGGGCGACGTCGAGCATCGCGCCCGAAGGGTCCACGCCGACCATCCGGTGACCGCGTTCGGCCAGCTCGCAGGTCAGTAGCCCGGTGCCACAACCTACGTCGACGATCGAGGCCGCCGATGATTCGGACGCGAGCCGCAGGTAGAACTCCGTGTCGGCGGCGAACGGGTTCACGGTGTCGTAGACCGCCACGAGCCGGGGGTCGGAGAACTCGCTGAAGGTGGGCCGGGGGTCTTCCCCTTCGTCCTGTCTCGGAATCTTCCGGCCCCCCTACTGGCCCCAGAAGCCGCCGGGGGCGAAGAGTTCTTCGACGCACTCGCCGAAGATTCCCGTCTCGGCAGCGAGGTCGAGGACGGTGTAGCGCGAGCGGATCGTGCGGGCCCGGAAGTACGTCGCCCGAAGCTCGTCGCGGCTGAGACCTATCTCCTCTGGGCTCGCCGGACACCCCGCTTCTTCGAGCAACGCCCGCAGCCGGTCGGCGGTCATCAACTGCTCCTCTATCTTCCCGCGCAACTCGGGCCACTGCTTCTGGAGCACCCCCAGCCTCTCGACCAACTCGTCGGGGCTCGGGTGCTTGGAGAGGCTCTGTTTGACGGCGGCCTCTTCGAGCTCGTCTATCGTGTGCATCGAGCGCACGCTCTTCTCGACCTCTTCTTCGGTCGGCCAGGAGCCGCGGATGGCGTCCACGTCGAGGTCCGAAAGATCGCGCTCCAAGATGCGTTCGTAGAGGGCGGCGATGGCGATGGATCCCACACCCACCTTGAAGCCGTGGGAGAGCGGCGGATCGTCGTCGCGGCCGAGCCCTTCGCCCTCCCAGAGGTGGCTGAACTGGTGCTCGGCGCCGGAGGCCGTGCGGGAGGACTGGTAGGACTGCATGGCGAGGCCGGACATGACGAGGCCCTCGATGAGCTTGTCCATGGCCTCCTCGTCGCCCCCGCGGAGCTCCGCGGGCGAGTCGACCCAGTCCCTCAGGTGGTCCTGCACCATCGACCAGCCCTGCCCGTCGATGGGCTCCACCCCGAGCGCGTCGGCGACCAGCCAGTCGGCCCCTGAGGTGACCTTACCGAGCAGGTCCGCGTACCCGGAGGCCGTCATCCGCTTCGGTGCCCCGACGAGCACGTTCACGTCCGCCACGACCGCCGTCGGGGCCGGGCAGCCGAGCGTCTGCTTGTGACCGTCCTTCTCGATGGACGACCCGAACGCCGTGTAGCCGTCCATCGAAGCCGCCGTCCCGACGCACAGGTAGGGCCGCTCCAATTCTCCGGAGGCCCGCTTGGCGAGGTCGTTGAGGGTGCCGGAACCCACGGCCACCGGGATGGCGTCGTGTTCTTCGAGGGCGTCGCGCAGCTTCTCTACGTTGCCGTAGTCGGCGTAGAGGGTCGGCTCGGCGGGGAAGACGTAGGGGTCGACCTGTTCTATGCCGGCCTCCGAGAGCAGCCTCCGGACCTCCTCGCCGGCCACGTCCATCGTGTTCGCGTCGGCGACGAGGACAGCCTGTTGGTCGCCGAAGGCCTCTTTGAACGCTTCGGGGACGGTTTCGAGGGCGCCTTCGCGGATGGTCACGTTCTGGGTGTCGGTGGCCTCTTCGAGCGCGGCGTTTATCCGCTCTTCGTTCAACGGTTATCCCCCGTTCGTCTGACGGTTCCGGTCGCGGTTTTCGGGTTCATGCGTCCTCTGGCGCCTGGTTGCCGCTGCCGGCGACGTGGCGTTCGGTCTTGTGCATGATCTCCTTCATCTGCGGATACGTCTCCAGGTAACGCTCCACGTAGAACTTGTACTCCTCGTGGCGTTGGGCGTCCGGCTCGATGGTGTCGGCGGTGTGGACCATGTGCTCGGCGGCGGTCGGGATGTCGGGGTAGATGTCCGCCCCGACGGCGGCCAGCATCGCGGAGCCCAAGGCGGGTCCGTCGGCGACCTCGGTGAAGGCGATGGGCACGTTGGAGACGTCGGCGTGCATCCGCATCCAGAGGTCGCTCTTGGCCGGCCCGCCGGAGACGACGTTGAGGCGCGGCTCGAAGTCCTGGCCGCGCATGGTTCGCAGGATGTTCTCGGTGCCGTAGCAGATGCCCTCGATGATGGCCCGGAAGACGTGGCCCGGGGTGTGGCTCAGGGTGAGGCCGAACATCACGCCGCGCGCCAGGGGGTCGGTGTAGGGCGAGCGGTTGCCCTGGAAGTAGTCGAGGACGATGAGGCCGTCCGAGCCGATGGGGATGTCGCGGGCGAGCTCGGTCAGAACGTCGTAGGTGTCCACACCGCGCTCTTTCGCCTCCGCCGCCGCGTCGCCGGCGAACTGGTTCTTGAACCAGGCGACGATGGAGCCCGTGGAGGCCTGTCCGGCCTCGACCGTGTACTGGCCCGGGATCAGGGCGTCCGTGAAAGCCCCCCAGAAGCCAGGGTCGTGGATGGGCTCGTCGAGCTGCCCGATCATGACGTGCGACGACCCGGTGATAATAGCCATCTTCCCCGGCTCCACCACCCCGAGCCCGAGCGCCCCGACGTGCGCGTCCACCCCCCCGACGGCGACGGGCGTGCCGGGCTTTAGGCCCATCTCCTCGGCCACGTCTTTGCGCAACTCCCCGGCCACCGCGCCGAGGTCGAGCACGTCCTTAGGGAACTTCTCCAGCACGTCGCCCGCATCCGCCGCGTCGTAGAGGCTCTCAGGCCAGCCGCCGGTGTCGCGGTCGTAGAAGTACTTGGCGGAGGCGAAGTTTATGGAGGTGGCCCACTCGCCGGTGAGGCGATGCAGGAGCCAGTCGCCGCAGTCGCAGATGTGTCTGGCGTTCTTGTAGACGTCGGGCTCGTTGCCCTTGATCCAGAGCGCCTTGGGCAGGCCCCACTCGGCGGAGACGGCCCCGTGGCCGCTGTACTTGAGGGCGTCGTTGCGGGTGGCGGCGATCCTGTCGGCCTCGTCGGAGGAGCGGATGTCCATCCACATGATCGCGGGCCGCAGGTGCCGGTCCTTGTCGTCCATCGCGAGCACGGTGCTGCTCATGGCGTCCATCGAGATGCCCGCTATCTCCCCGGCCGGTACGCCGCCCTCCTCCATCGCGCTCTTCACCGCGGCCACCAGGCTGTCCCACCACTCGTCCGGATCCTGCTCGGCCCACCCGGGCCGCGGATGCTTCAGCGAGAACTCCTTCTCCCCGAAGGCGATGGGCTTCCCCTCGACGTCGAAGATGCCGGCCCTCGCCCCCCCCGTCCCGAAGTCTATGCCCAAAAGG
>CAXUFZ010000009.1:0-28201 GCA_964250345.1 uncultured Rubrobacteraceae bacterium | reverse complement strand
GGCTCATCCCGGCGAGCCGCGAAGCCCGCGCCGCCGCCCTCGAAGCGAGGTCCGGCACGCCCATCACACCCCCACCATCTTTCGGAACCCGTTCCGTTCCATGACCCCCCAGTCCCTCCGTGGGAAAACCCGGCAACGTGGGTACCTTATGCCAAGCCGCCGGCGCATTTCATCGGCCGGCAGGACAAAGAAAGGCCGGCCGATGAGGGCGGGGGTTGTCCCTCCCGACGGGTGCGGTCGTCGGGGTGTTGCGGGATCCATACCGGAAGACCCATCCGCGCCGGGACGTCTAGCGCGCGGCGTACTCCCCGAGCGAGGACCGCAACGGCCCGGCGAACTCCGACGGCTCCGAACGGTTCACCCGGACCTCCGGCGTCCCGTGCCAGCCGGCGCAGTCCCGCAGAGCCCCGGCGAGGCCGGCGGCGAGCCCGTCCTCCACGGGCGTCTCCGGCTCCAGGTGCAGCGCCCTCACCTCGAAGACGCCCTGCTTGCGGTGCGCCTTCGCATCGAGCCGGCCCACGAGGGCGCCGCGGTGCAGGATCGGGAGCGAGTAGTAGCCGTAGCGGCGCTTGGCGGCGGGGGTGTACACCTCGATCTTGTAGTCGAACCCGAACAGCTCCGACGCCCGCGCCCGGTCCCACACCACCGGGTCGAACGGCGAGAGCAACGTCGTGCGCGAAGGCTTCGACTGACCGGACAGGACCATCTCGGCCAGCGCGGCGTTCTCCGCATGAACGTAGGCCGTCCCGTCCAGGCCCTCTATCCCGGCGCGAAGCAGCGAACCCTCGTCGGCCAACTCGTCGAGAAGATCCGCGACGCCCTTCTTGGGCGTGCGGTAGTAGTCCGGCACCCACCGCGCGACGGCGACGCCGAGAGCCTTCACGGCCCTAAGCGCCAGCGTCCGCCGGACCTCCTCCGGCGTCGGGGCGAGGGCGTCCTCCCACCCGGGGAGGGCGTGTTCCAGGATGCGTTCGCGCAGGTCGTAGACGCGGTGGAAGTTGGGGTCGCGGCGCCGGATCATGAGCTCCCCGGCCGCGAACAGGTGCTCCAGAGCCCGCTTCTCCGGCTTCCACTCCCACCACCCGCCGGCCTTGCCGTCCGTCCGCTCGAACTCCACGGAGCGCGTCTGCCCGTTCTCGCGGATGCGCCCCATGACGCGCCCGATCTCCTCGGGGTGAGCCCGCATCCAATCCACCGTCTTCTGCCGGCCATCCAGCATCCGGCCCCGGTACAGCCCGTAGTCCTCGATCGGCAGAAAACAGGCCGCGTGCGACCAGTACTCGAACAACGCCCCCTCCGCCAGCAACTCGTCCAGCCATATGGGATCGTAGTGCCCGAGCCTGCTCCAGAGCACCAGGTAGGGGCTGCGGGCGACGACGGAGATGGAGTCGATCTGCAAGACCCCCATCTTCTGGATGACCCTCCGGACGTCGTCCTTTATCGCTCGCCTGGGGACAGAGTCGAGCCCCTGCGCGGCGAGCAGCATCGCTCGCGCCGCCTCTCGCGAAAACTCCAAACGTCCACCTCCCGTCCGCCGACAGACCATCCTGGTTATACGCGAGCCGTCTCCGCCGGACGAGGACCGATTCTCTGGGAGCGGACTTCCCACGCCTCTACGGTTCGGTGAATTCGATCTCGAAGTCGCCGGCATCCCCAGGTCCAGCCACGAAACGCAACAGCCGCTCCCCCTCCTCGGCCAGGGCGTTGCGGTCCGTCTTCGTCAGAGGTTCGAACGGCTGGATTTTGAGCGCCGCCGCGGCACGGGTCCGCTCCGTTCTCCAGGTCCCACGGACGAAGCCGTCTACGAGAAAAGTCGCCGGGACCATGCCGTTCTTGGAGGCGATGGCTTTGCGGTATTCGTCGGCGACGATGCGGGTGCGGTCGGCGTGAGAGAGGATCAGGTTGTCGAAGGCGGCCACGAAGCGCACCGGAGCCGGTGTGTCCGGATCGGGCCTCGGCGCGTCGGGAAGGTCGAACAGCTCGCGGCCCCGCTCGTCGCGGAACGTCTCCAGTTGCGGACGCAAACGGTCGAAGACTTCCCCGAGCCGGGTCAGACCGGACCACGTCTGCGCGTCTTTGACGCTCGCCGGCCCGAACGCTCCGAGGTAGCGCAGGACCATATCTTCCAGCGAAGGGTCCGGGGCGAGTGGACGGTCCAGCCAGGTCTCGACCGTGGCGTGGACTGGCGGCCCGCTCTCTCCCCAGACGCCGCGGGGCGGGACCTGCACCAGCGGCACCAGGCAGCGGATGGCGCGGGCGAGTGAGGCGGGGTCATGGTCGGGCCAGCGCTCCTGCAACCGCTCGCCGAGTTCCTTCGCGGCGAGCGGCCGTTCGTCGAGCAGGGCGCGACCGACCGCGACGAGCGCCCCGGTATCTATCTCCCTGATCGCCGCGCGGTGGGGACCTCCGGTGTAGAGGTTGCGTTCTATGACGACCTGCACCAGGGGGCGCAGCGCCAGGCAGTCGCGGGCGGCGACCAGGTGGATGGTCGCCCGCATCAACGAAGCACGCACCACTTCCCGGTCCAGGATCAGGCGCGAAAGCTCGCCGGGATCGAAGCCTTCGAGCCTCGCCCACAGGCCGAAGTACGGCGGATCGGGAGCCTGGGCCTGCAGGCCGACGAGGTGCTCGACCGCCTCGATGACGGGCATCTTCCGGCGGCGTAGCAGCATCTGCCGCTCCAGCAGGGCGCGGTTGAGCTCGCGCACCCCGAGCACCGCGTCCGATCCTTTCAACGCCATCCCCACCCACCTCTTCCCGGCAGAAGACCACCACCCTGGTTATACGCGGCAGACGCGGTTTCGATAGTAGCGATGAGTCCGAAGCTGGCATCCGACCGCGGCGACCGCTCTCGGCGGGCGTGGGCGGGGGGGGCGGGGGGGACCCCCCGCCCCCCCGGGCCCGCCGCGGCGAGGCGTGCCGGGGTGGGCGGTTCGGCCCGCGGACCCCGGCGTGCGGACTACGGGCGGTAGGTGCGGACGTAGTCGAATTGGGCCTGCGCGCCCGCGGTGTTCAGGGCGACGAGGCCGATGTCGAGGTCGAGGTCGGAGGGGACGCTCCACACGCCGCCCCACACCCAGCGCTCGCCGTCGATGCTTGTGGCGGCGCGGACGTCGTGCTCCCCTTCTTCGGGATCGAGGCGGTGTTGCAGCCTGATGTACATCGTCTGCGCGGGCGGGCCCACGTACGTGGCCGCGTAGGCGGCGGGGTCGTTGAAATCCGGACGCGGTCCCTCCTTGGCGAACTCCGTCACCCGCGCCGGCCGGCCGCCGTAGTCCGGGTTCATGTTGATCCGCACGTGCGCCAGCTTGACGTAGTTGTTGTCGTTGCCGTACAGGACGAGGCCGGCCTGCTGGAAGGTGGATTGCGGGTTCAGGTTCAGCTTCGTCTCGACTATGTACTCGCCCTCCGGCGCCTCGCGCTTGAGCACCGAGGCGCTGTTGTTCGTCCCGGCGAGCTCGCCGCCGTCGGTGGTCCAGTTGAACGTCCCGTTGGCTTCGCCGCCCTCGGGCGCCCTCACCCACGTCCACGGCGAGGCGGGCTCGGAGCCGGGGTTCACCCCGTCGTCGAACTCGTCGCTGTAGGCCGGGTCGAGCACCCCTGCCTCCGGATCGGGCACCTTCTCGGTGACGGGCTCGTAGAGCGGGGCACCGCCCACGTTGTCGGCGCTCATGGTGGTTCGCTGCGCGGCCACGCCCACGGACCCACCGTCCACCGCCGCCGGAAGCTCGCGCTCCTGGACGGCCAGCGGGTCGCTGAGGCGGTCGCCCGTTACCTGCACCTTCATGGTCTGGCCTCGGACCTCGACCGCCACGTTGTGCCACTCGTCGACGGTGAAGTTCTCGGGCAGCGGTGTACGCTCGACGCCGATGCCGCGTCCCTTCACCCGGCCGCCGGTTACCAGCTCGTCCGTCCCGGCGTTGAGCCAGGACACGACGTAGTTGTTGGGTCCCTCGTAGTGCGTGATCAGGCCGGCCGAGCCGTTCGAGCGGGTCGGCATCCGCAGGTCGGCCTCGGCGCGCAGATCTTCGGGGACCGGCTCCGCGCTTACGAGGTAGGAGGGCTTGTCGGAGGCTTTGGCCTGCCGGACGTAGCCCCCTGCGTCCTGCTCGGTCTGCAGCCGCCAGCCGCCCGGCGACTCGCCCTCGCGGCGCCATTGGCCGCCTATGCTGTCTCTCCCGTTGAAGTCGTCGCCGGCGGTCCATTCGGTGACCGGGGCCGGTTGGGCGGTGTCGGAGGCCCACTCGCCGGCGCGGACCGTGGGCCAGCCGTCGATCCAGTCGAGGCGGTCGATCAGGAGCGGGCGGGTGGTCAGCCTGCGGCCCCCCAGGCTCGGGGTCGGGTCCAGGTCCGGGTCTTCTTCGGGGATGGCGTGGTAGGCGAAGTAGTCCTGGCCTGAGAGGTCGGTGAAATGCGCGTGGTGGCCGGGCCCGATCCAGCGGTTCCCGTTGGCGGCGAGCACGAAGCCTTCCTTCGGCTCCAGCGCCGTGAGCGGCGTGCCCCGGTCGTCCACGAACGGCCCCATCGGGCTCTCGGAACGGCCGACCTTGACCTGGTAGCCGCTGAAAGCGCCCGAGCAGCAGGTGGACTCGGAATAGAACATGTAGTAGAAGTCGTCGTGCCGCACGACGAACGGCCCCTCGCCGCGGCGCGAGATCAGCACTTCCTTCGGGGTCCCGACGATGCGCGTCGCGTCCGCGTTCATCTCGGCCGCGCACACGACGTCGTAGCTCCCCCAGTAGAGGTAGTGCTTGCCGTCCGTGTCGGTGAACTGCGCCTGGTCGATGTCGTTCGTGGGACAGTCCTGCGTCCCCTTTGGCACCACGGTCCCGCCCGAGTCCGTCCAGGGACCGGTCGGGGTCGGGGCCGTCGCGAGCCCGATGCCGCCGCCACCGCCGGCGACGGAGTAGTAGAGGTAGTACTCGCCGTCTATGTACCGGACGTCCGGCGCCCACAGCCGCGCGTCCTGGCCGAACCAGCTCGGGAACTGCGACGGGCTATCGAACACCTGACCCGCGTACTCCCAGTTGACCATGTCTTTGGAGCGCATGATGGGCAGGTAGCGCTCTCCACTCTCGCCCCGGCTCTGGAAGACCGGGTTGGTGGTCCCGTAGGCGTACCAGTAGCCGTCCTTGGCCTTTATGACGGCCGGATCAGGGAAGGTGTCCACGGTCCCCTCCGAGACCGCGTTGGTGTACGTGCCGGTCTCCTGGGTCATCCCGGACGTCGGGGCCAGCGCCAAGCCTATCAGGAGGGCCAGTGCGATCAGGCCCGCCAGTTTTCTTGCCTTGCCCTTCATCTCGCTCCTCTGTTCAAGGCCGGTCCCCGCCGAGCAGGACCGGACTCCTACACTGCTCGATTCCTACTCCGAAGCTTTGCCCTCTCAGCCGACTTCTTCGACGGCCTGGCTCAGGAGGTCCACGTCCACGAACTCCTCGGGCGGGCGCTCCCCGTCGAGTTGTCCCATGTCCACGAAGAGCCCCTGCAGACCGTTCATCCAGTCGAAGGTGTCGCCGCTCTCGTTGGCCTCGACTATCTCCTTGGAGGTGAGCCACTTGGTCTTCTCCGCCAAGAACCTGTTGCCGTCTTCGGGCGTGTTGGAGAGCTCCGCGGTGAGGGTTACGGTCTCCGAGACGTGCGCCGCGCGCCAGTCGTTCGCCAGCGCGAACGCCCGCAGGAACGCCTTGACGGCTCCGGGGTCTTCCTCGATCAGGTCGTTGTTGGCGACCCACACCTCGGGGAACGTGTACTCCGGCTGGAAGTCCTGAGTGGAGACCAGGATCTTCGCGTCGGGGACCTGGTTCAGGACCTCGAAGGCCCCCGGCGGGAACGGGCAAGTGGCGTCTATGTCGCCGGAGACGAAGGCCGTCACCGCCGCCTCGGGCGTGATCGGCACGAACTCTATGTCCTCCCTGGTCAGGCCGGCCCTCTCCAGCGCGAGGTTCAAGATCATCTCGCCCGACGTCCCCTCGGGAGCGCCCACCCGTTTGCCCCCCAGTTCTTCCAGCGAGCCCACGTCGTCCGGTCGGGCGATGATGGTGTCGCCGAAGCTCAGAGAGTCGATGGTGACCACGGTGGCCTGCCCGGAGGCCGGCAGCCACAACGCGCCGGGGCCTATGTAGCCGAAGTCCAGCTCGCCCGCGCCTATGGCCTGGATCTGGGTCGGCCCGTCGGTGAAGGACTGGAGATCCGGGTCCACCCCCGCTTCCTCCCAGTAACCCTGCTCATCAGCGACGGCTACGAGCCCCCCGCCGTGAACGTCCTCGATGTAACCGATGCGGAGGCTCGGGGGGCCTCCACCACTGCCACCGCCGGACCCGCCGCCGCATCCCGTGACGCCGAGCATCGCCGCCCCGGCGAGCCCGGCTCCGCCGAGCCTCAAAAAGTCTCTTCGGGTGTACTTTCCGTAAGCCATCGCCCTCCCCTTTGCCGTTACCCTTGTCCTAGTGGTAGACGCCGTTCCACACGCGGTTGCGCAGCTCCGTAAACTCGTCGGAGGTGCGCATCTTCTCTGTGCGCGGGTAGGGCAGGTCCACCTCCACCTCGTCCACGATGCGTCCCGGGCGCGGGCTCATTACCAGCACGCGGGTGGAGATGTAGACGGCCTCGTCCACGTCGTGGGTTATGAAGAAGACCGTCTTCTTCTCCTGGCTCCAGGCCTCGAGCAGACGATCCTGGAGGCCGACCTTGGTGAGCGCGTCCAGCGCCCCGAACGGCTCGTCCATCAGCATGATCGAGGGGTTCACGGCGTAGGCCCGCGCGACGGCGACCCGCTGCTTCATGCCCCCGGAGAGCTCCTTTGGCAGGGCGTCGGCGAACTCCGAGAGGCCGACCAGGTCTATGTAGTGCTCGGCCGTCCTGCGGCGCTCCTCGCGCGACACCCGGCGCTCCTTGAGGCCGAACTCGACGTTCTTGCGGACCGAGAGCCACGGAAAGAGCGCGTACTGTTGGAAGATCACGCCACGCTCCGGACCGGGACCGCGCACGTCCTCGCCGTCCACGCGCATCTCCCCCGAGGAGGGCCCTTCGAGCCCGGCCATCAGCTTCAGCAGCGTCGTCTTGCCGCACCCGCTAGGCCCGACCATCGTCACGAACTCGTTGTCGCCTATGCCGAGGTCGAAGTCTTTCAGGACCGTCACCGCGCCACGGCCGCCCCGGTACACCTTGGTTAGGTCTTCGATCTCTATCTTCATCCCCAGGCGTCCTTTCAGGCCTCTCGCGTCTCTTGCCACCGGGTGAGTCGCTCCTCGAGGATCAGCAACCCGCGGTCCATCACGAAACCGAGGACGCCTATCGAGACGATGCCGACCATGATCGTCGGGACGTCGTAGTATTGGGAGGCGCGCTGCATCATGCGACCGAGCCCCTCGTTGGCCGCGATAAGCTCGGAGGCGACGAGCGTCGCCCAGGAGCTACCGAGCCCGATCCTTGCCCCCACCAGGATGTACGGGAAGGCCGCCGGCACGACCACCCGAAGAAAGACCGAGAAGCTGTTGGCCCCGAGGACCCTCGCGGCGTCGATCAGGGTCTTGTCCACACTGCGCACGCCCCCGAAGGTGGCGATCACGGTGGCCAGGAAAGAGGCGAGGAAGATCAGGAACACCTTCGCCGTCTCACCGATGCCCAGGAACAGGATAACCAGCGGGATCAGGGCCAGCGGCGGTATGGTCCTGAAGAACTGGACCCACGGCTCGATGAGTCCCCTGGCCCAAAGGAACCATCCCATCAAGAACCCCACCGGCACCGCCAGCACCACCCCGAGAAAGAAACCCGCGAGAACCCTGAGCAAACTGGCAATTATATTGTCCAGCAACCATCCCTCAGAGAACCCCGCGACCGCCTCTTTCCCGACCGCGCCGGGTGTGGGCAGGAGCCCCTCGGTGGCCGACCCGTCGGCAAGGGCCGCTATCCACCACCCGGCGATGCCCAGCACCACCGAGACCGCGTACCACACGAGCCGCCTGAGCCGGTTGGTCCAGAAGGATCGCCGGGGCTCCTTCTCCAGCGGAGACTCCCCCACCGATGGATCGGACCCGGTCACCCGCGGCGGCTGCAGCCGGCTGTCGCTCTTGTCCATTAGCCCGGTATGCCTCCTCCGGCGAGCATGGCGCTACGCAAGGCTCAACCTCCTGGTGTTCGGCGCGTAGAGCCCCTGGTAGACGAGCGTCGCCGCCCCCACAGGCCCGGCGTCGATGCCCAAATTGGAGACCTCTACGCTGGGCAGCGGCTTGTTCGGCGGCGACAGAGCCCGGAGCATCTCCGAGATCGCCTCCCTAAACGGTGGACCTAGTAGCCCGCTCGCGGGCCCACCGAGCACCACGAGTTCGGGATCGAGGATGCCCACCATGCTCCACGTCACCCTCCCGACGCGTTCCCCGGCCTTCTCGACCACCGCGGCCAGCGTAGGATCGTCGCTGCCAACAACTTCTTCTATGGTCTGCGGCAGCGCGAGGTCGTCTCCCGGTCGCAGGTGGGAGTCCGCGAGGAGCGCCTGCCGCGCTTCGCGCAGTATCCCCTGTGGCGTGGCGTAGACTTCGAGGCATCCCCGGTTGCCGCAGTAGCACTGCGGGCCGTCCGGCTCGACCTGCACGTGGGCTATCTCTCCGCTGTTCCCGTGGCTCCCACGGCGGAGTTGGTCGTCCACGAAGACGCCGGCGCCGATACCGGGTCCGAAGTACAGGTAGACGAAATCCGACGCGCCCTTGCCGAGCCCGTTCCACCGCTCGCCCATGGCCGCTGCCGTCACGTTGTTGTCCACGACGACCGGCAGACCTAGCAGGTCTTCGAGCTCGTCCCTGAGCGGGAAGTCCCGCCAACCAACGAACTTCGGCGGCGGCAGCAAGACGTTACCGCCTTCGACGCCGAGCGGCCCAACCGCGCCCACCCCGACCCCAAGCACTTCCTCCGCCGTCAGGCCCGCCGCCGGGATCACACCCGTGACCAGCCGTCGGACCAACGGCAAGACGGACTCGGGACCGTCGAGCCCGCCGATCTCCGCCCGTTCCTGGGCCAGCACCCTGGCCTCCAGGTCTACGACGGTCACCGAGAGCTCCGAACGCGTGAACTGGACCCCCACGGCGTAGGCGGCGTTCGGATCCAGCCTCAGCACGCGGGATTGGCGACCGCCCCGGTGACTCCGGGCGGTCCCTTCGACGAGAAGACCCGCCTCCAGAAGCCTCTGCGAGATCTCCGAGACGGTCTGAAACGTGAGGCCGCTCGCGTCGGAGATCCCCCGCCGCGAGACCGCTCCCCCCCGCCGCACTATGTCGAGCACGACGGTCTGGTTGTACTCCTTCACCCTCGGCAGGTTCGTCCCGGCCCTCATATGATCCCTTCTCAACCTCGCCCGGCCAGCATCTTAGATTCAGTTAAACTTGATGTCAAATCATATATGCTACATTACTAGGGTCAGTGAGATATTTTTTGGGGTTCGCATCCGGCAAACAATTAATTTCGTCTGAATCGCTCCGGGGTTTATGTGATACTGGCTCAAGGGACGCGTTGCGAAGAGAAGGAGCAGTTTTGCCGACGGAACGGGGCGATGGCGGGGGTTGGATGCGGAAGCGCGTTCGCGCTTTGCGGAATCTTCTGGGATGAGCGGGGGGCGGCGCAACGTCCTGTTCCTGTTCACCGACCAGCATCGGGCCGACACTCTGGGATGTTACGGCAACCGGGTCTGCCGGACTCCGGCTCTGGACGGGCTCGCGGCGGCGGGGACGCGGTTCGACCGTTGCTACACGCCCACGGCGATCTGCACCCCGGCGCGGGCCACCCTGGCGACGGGCCTTCTGCCGTACCGGCATGCCTTGCTCGCCAACTACGAGCGGAACGTGGGTTTCCGGGAGGAGTTGCAGGAGCGGCACGTACCCTTCTCCCGGCACTTGAGAGACGCCGGCTACAACGTCGGCCTCGAAGGCAAATGGCACGTGGGCAGGGAGAAAGGGCCGGAGGATCACGGTTTTCAGGGGCCGCACTACTTCGGCTGGCACAACCCGGTGGAGCATCCCGAGTACGTCGCGTACCTGAAGGAGCGGGGGCTCCCGGCCTTCGGCATCAGCGAAGAGCGCAAGGGTGCGTTCCCAAACGGGCAGCCGGGGAACCTGATCTCGGGCGTCCTCGACCAGCCGGTGGAGGCAACTTTCGAGTACTTTCTGGCGGAGAGAACCATAGAACGGCTGCGCGAGTACGCGGGCGACTACCGCCAGACCGACAGGCCCTTCTACATGGCCTGCCACTTCTTCGGGCCGCACCTGCCCTACCTGATCCCCCGCGAGTACCACGACATGTACGACCCGGCCGACGTGGAGCTACCCCCGTCAATGGCCGAGACGTTCGCGGGCAAGCCGAGGGTGCAGCGCCACTACTCGGAGCACTGGGCCTTCGACTCCTTCACGAGCGAGGAGTGGCGCAAGCTCATCGCCGTCTACTGGGGGTACGTCACCCTCATAGACGGACAGATCGCCCGCGTGCTCAAAGAGATAGACGACCTCGAATTAAGGGGCGACACGACCGTCGTCTTTGCGGCAGATCACGGCGAGTTCACCGGCGCCCACCGCATGAACGACAAGGGTCCGGCGATGTACGAGGACATCTACCGTATACCCCTGATCGTGCGCGAGCCGGGCGTCGCCGGGGGCAAAGTCGAGGACCGGTTCGCGACCCTCACCGATCTCACACCCACCTTCCTGGACCTCGCGGACATACCCCCTCCACCGGAGCTCGACGGTAGGAGCTTGCTGCCGCTGATCCATGGGGAGGAGGTATCCGGCTGGCCTCGGGAAGTCATCGGTGAGTTCCACGGCCACCACTTCCCCTACCCGCAGCGCATGATCCGGACGGACCGCTACAAGCTGGTCGTCAACCCCGCCGACGTCAACGAGCTCTACGACCTGCAAACCGACCCGCACGAGCTCCAGAATCGCTACGATCGGCCAGAGTTCGGCGACGTGCAACGGGAGTTGATGAGCCGCCTGTACGGCAAGTTGAAAGATAGAGGAGACAACTTCTACCACTGGATGACCTCGACGTTCGACGTCGGAGGGAAGACCTACGACGCTTCCCTGAGCGAGTTCGAGTCGGAGGCCGAGGACGCGGCGCGATACGTCTAGCGAGAACGCGTCTCTGGAGAAACATCCTTCAAGGAGCCGACGGGTTGTTCCCTGGGCGCCGAGCGAAATGCCACTTGCGCGGGACTAGGGGAAGATGGAAGCCCGCGTCCGGGTTCTCCGCGAGTACCAGGCGCGCCCTCAGACCGGCCCGGGCCGCTGACCCTCCGCCAGGCGCTTCAAGGTCAGCAACTGCTTGCGCATCATCAGGAGATCCCCCCAGGGCAGTAACCAGCGCAGCCAGGAGCCCGGCGGTCGCTCCGGGTAGCGCACGCGCAGCTTTGCGACGAGGCGACAACGACCCTCCGAGACGGGCAGCACGACGTAGCTCAACACGGCCCGCCCTAAGACCACGTTCATCCACGCACCACCCAGCGTCAACGTCAGGTGCTCGTTCTCCCGAAAATCCGCGAGATCGAAGATGGTCATGACCTTCTGGCCGCGCGCCAGCTTCTCGACGCCGGGCGTCAGCTCCCTCGGGCTCCGGCGCCCGAAGTTATCCACCATGTCGTAGCTGTAAGGCGCGACCTTCAACTGGCACAGCCAGCGAAACAGTACGTCCGCAGACGTCGCGACGCCCACGGCCCGGAAATACTCGCCGTCGGCGTCGGGGAGAAACCGGTCGCAGGGAAAATTCATCCCTCGCTCCGCGAGGGTCGTTCCCCAGACGAACGCGGGAGATCCACCCACCCTCAAGACAGAACCTTTAGCCCGGCAGCAGGCTCTTGCCCATCAAGAACTCGTCCGCCTGCTTCGCGGCCTTGCGTCCTTCGGCGATGGCCCACACGATGAGCGAGGCGCCGCGCTTGGCGTCGCCGGCGACGAAGAAGCCTGGCTCGTTGGTGCCGAAGCCGTTCTCGGAGTGGATGGCGCCGCGGTCGGTGTAGCCGAGGTCCATCTCCTCCTGGAAGCGGTCCTTGACGGGACCGGTGAAGCCGATGGCGAGCAGGACGAGGTCGACGTCTATCTCGAACTCCGTCCCCTCCTTCGGAACTGTCTTGCCCTCGGACGTCCGCTCGGTCTCGACGGCGTGCATCTTCTCGACGTGACCATTCGAACCCGAGAAGCCGTTGACGGCGACGCTGAAGCCGCGCTCCCCGCCCTCCTCGTGCGCCGGGTAGGTGTGCAGGATGAAGGGCCAGTCGGGCCAGGTGAGGTGGTCCGGGTTCTCGGGCGGCTTCGGGCCGTGGGTCAGGACCTTCACCGAGGCGCAGCCCTCGCGGTGGGAGTTGCCCAGGCAGTCGGCGCTCGTGTCGCCGCCGCCGAGGATGACGACGTTCTTGTCCCTGGCGGTTATCTCGATCTCCGCGTTCGTGGGCAGGCCGGCTACACGCCGGTTCTGCTGGGTCAGGTAGTCCATCGCGAGGTGGATGCCGCCGAGCTCTCGGCCCTCCACGTCGAGGTCGCGGCCCTGCAACGCGCCGACGGCGAGCACGACGGCGTCGAAGTCCGTCTTAAGCTCTTCGGTCGTCGGGTCCTCGCCGACGTGGGCGTTCGTGCGGAACTCGACGCCCTCCTCTTCCATGAGGGCGACGCGGCGGTCGACGACCCACTTCTCTATCTTGTAGTCTGGGATGCCGTATCTGAGAAGGCCCCCGACCTTGTCGTCCTTCTCGAAGACGACGACCGAGTGCCCGGCCCAGTTCAACTGCTGCGCCGCGGCGAGGCCGGCGGGACCGGAGCCAACTACCGCCACCTTCTTGCCGGTGCGCTTCTCTGGGGGCGGGGGCTTGGCGACGACCCAGCCCTCGTCGAAGGCGCGGTTGATGATGGAGAGCTCTATCTCCTTGATGGTGACGGGGCTGTCGTTGATGGCGAGGACGCACGCCGACTCGCACGGGGCGGGGCAGAGCATCCCGGTGAACTCGGGGAAGTTGTTCGTGGCGTGCAGGCGGTCTATGGCCTGGCGCCAGCGGTCCCGGTAGACGAGGTCGTTCCAGTCCGGGATCAGGTTCCCCAAGGGGCAGCCCGTGTTGCAGAAAGGCACTCCGCAGTCCATGCACCGCGACGCCTGGCCCTTGAGGTCCTCGTCCGGCCACGGCTCGTAGACGTAGCGGTAGTCCTGGACGCGCTCCTCGACCTCGCGCTTCGGGGTGGGCTTGCGCCCGATCTTCAAGAATCCCTTGGCGTCCCCCACTACCGCGCCACCTCCAACTCCGACTCCTGCCGCTCCTCCAGAACCTTCTTCATATCGCTCGGCATAACCTTGACGAACTTGGACAGAGAATCGTCCCACTCGTCCAGGATACGCCGGGCCCGTTCGCTCCCGGTCCACTCCAGATGCTTCTCGACCATGCCCCGCAGAAGCTCGACGTCCTCGTCCGACTCGACGGCCTCCAGCCCGACCATCTCGGGGTTGTAGAGCTCCTCGAAGCGCTCCCCCTCGTCGAAGACGAAGGCGACGCCGCCGCTCATGCCGGCCGCGAAGTTGCGTCCCGTCTGCCCGAGCACCACGACGACCCCGCCGGTCATGTACTCGCAGCCGTGGTCGCCGACGCCCTCGACGACCGTGCGGGCGCCGGAGTTGCGGACGGCGAACCGCTCGCCGGCGAAGCCGCGGAAGTAGGCCTCGCCCGAGGTCGCGCCGTAGAGCGCGACGTTGCCGATGACGACGCTGTTCTCGACGTCGTAGGCGGCTTTTTCGGATGGGAAGACGGCGAGGCGTCCGCCGGAGAGGCCCTTGCCGACGTAATCGTTGGTCGTACCTTCGAGCGAGAAGGTGACGCCGTGGGCCAGCCACGCGCCGAAGGACTGGCCGCCGACGCCGCGCATGTCCAGCCGGATCGTGCCGTCCGGCAACCCGTCGTTGCCGTACCGGCGCGCGACCTCGCCCGAGAGCATCCCGCCGACCGTGCGGTTGACGTTCAGCACGGGCTGCTCGAAACGCACGGGCTCCTTGTTTTCGAGGGCGGTCCGGCAACTCTCTATGAGCTCGTTGTCTAAAGCCTTGCCGAGGTTGTGCTCCTGCTTCTCGGCGTGGTGGATAGCGACGCCCTCGGGGACTTCGGCCTCGTGCAGGATGGCCGAGAGGTCAACGCCGCGGGCCTTCCAGTGCTCGACGGCCTTCTTCGTCCGGAGCATGTCGGTGCGCCCGATCATCTCCCCGAACGTCCTGAAACCCATCTTCGCCATGTACTCGCGCACCTCTTCGGCCACGAAGAAGAAGTAGTTGATGACGTGCTCCGGCGTCCCCGTAAAGCGCTTACGCAGTTCCTCGTCCTGCGTCGCGATCCCGACCGGGCAGGTGTTCAGGTGACACACCCGCATCATGATGCAGCCGGTGGCGACGAGCGGCGCCGTCGAGAACGCGAAGTCCTCGGCGCCGAGGAGCGCCGCCACGGCGACGTCGCGGCCCGTCTTGAGCTGGCCGTCGGTCTGCAGGATCACGCGCCCGCGCAGCTTGTTCTTCACCAGAACCTGCTGCGTCTCCGCGATCCCGAGTTCCCACGGCAGCCCCGCGTGCTTGATCGACGACAGGGGCGAGGCCCCCGTCCCCCCGTCGTGCCCGGAGACCGTGATGTGGTCGGCCTTGGCCTTCGCGACCCCGGCCGCGACCGTACCGACGCCGACCTCGGCGACGAGCTTCACGCTGATGCGGGCCGCGGGGTTGGCGTTTTTGAGGTCGTGGATGAGTTGGGCGAGGTCTTCTATCGAGTAGATGTCGTGGTGGGGGGGCGGTGAGATCAGGCCGACACCGGGCGTCGAGTACCGGATCTTCGCGATGTAATCGCTGATCTTGTGCCCCGGCAACTGCCCGCCCTCGCCGGGCTTGGACCCCTGCGCCATCTTGATCTGCAACTGGTCGGCGTTGACGAGGTACTCGGTCGTGACCCCGAACCTGCCGCTGGCAACCTGCTTGATGGCGCTGCGGCGGTTGTCGCCGTTCTCGTCCTTCGTGAACCTACGAGGATCCTCCCCGCCTTCACCGGTATTGGACTTGCCGCCGATGCGGTTCATCGCGATGGCGAGCGTCTCGTGCGCCTCTTTGGAGATGGACCCGAGCGACATCGCCCCGGTCGTGAACCGCTTGACGATCTCCGCCGCCGGCTCGACCTCTTCGAGCGGAACGGGCTCGCCGCCGAACTCGAAGAGCCCCCGGAGCGTCGCGTAGCGCGCGCTCTGCTCGTCGAAATGCCTGGTGAACTCCTTGAAGGTCTCGAAGTCCCCGGTCTTGACGGCCCGCTGTAGGGGCGGGATGCTCGTCTCGTTCCACTGGTGGTACTGCCCCTGCATCCTGAGCTGGTACTCGCCCCCGACGTCGAGCTCCCCGGCGTTGTCTTCCACGGCGCCGAACGCCCTCTGGTGGCGCTCCAGCGTCTCGCGGGCGAGCCCTTCGAGCCCGACGCCCCCGACCCTGGAGGCCGTGCCGGTGAAGTGCTGCTCGATGAAATCCGTGTCCAGGCCGACGGCCTCGAAGATCTGGGCGCCGCTGTACGAGAAGAGCGTGGAGATCCCCATCTTGGAGAGCACCTTGAGCAGGCCCTTCCCGACGGCCTTGACGAAGTTCTTGGACGCCTCCTCCGGGCTCACGCCTTCGAGAAGGTCGGATCCCGCCATCGCCTCGACGGTCTCGAAGGCGAGGTAAGGGTTGACGGCCGTGGCGCCGTAGCCGACGAGCAGGGCGAAGTGGTGGACCTCCCTGGCCTCGGCGGTCTCGACGACGAGCGTGGAGTTGGTGCGGATGCCGGCCCGCACGAGGTGGTGGTGGACGGCGGCGGTCGCCAGCAGGCTCGGTATGGCCGCCTGCGTCTCGTTGACGCCCCGGTCGCTCAGGACCAGGACCGCCGAACCGCCCTTGACGGCGCTCTCGGCGTTCTCGCAGAGGCTCGTGAGGGCCTCCCCCATGCCCGCCTCGCCGGCGGCGACTGGGAAGAGAGTGGAGAGCGTCGTCGAGCTCGCGCGCTCGTCGCCGAGGTTCCGGATCTTCTCCAGCTCCCCCGCCGTGAGCACGGGCTGGTCTATGAGGACGCGCCGGCAGTGCTGCGGGGTCTCGTCGAACAGGTTCTGCTCGGGACCCAGGCTCATGTTGAGCGACATGACCAGTTCCTCGCGCAAGGGGTCTATCGGGGGATTCGTGACCTGCGCGAAGTGCTGCTTGAAGTACGAGAACAGGAGCTGCGGCCTCTCCGACAGCACGGCGAGCGGCGTGTCGGTGCCCATCGAGCCGTCGGGCTCCTTGCCGTTCTGGGCCATGGGCGTCAGGAGGACGCTGAGGTCCTCGATGGTGTAGCCGAAGGCGAGCTGACGCTGGAAGCGGGTGGCGGGCTCCGGACGGCCCCCGACCTCGGCGTCGGGGAGGTCTTTCAGGTGGATCTCACCCTCGTCCAACCATTCCCGGTAAGGCTGCCGATTGAACAGCGGCTTCTTGACCTCCTGGTCGTGCAAAAGCTTCTGCTGCTCCGTGTCCACCACGAGCATCTTGCCCGGCTGCAACCGCCACCGCTCGACCACGTCCTCCGCGGGGACGCGCAGCGCGCCGTCCTCCGAAGCCATGATGACCCGCCCGTCCCTCGTGACGGAGTACCGCGCCGGCCTGAGACCGTTCCTGTCCAGCGTCGCCCCAACGGTGCGGCCATCGGTGAAGGCGACGGCGGCGGGGCCGTCCCACGGCTCCATGAGGGCGGAGTGGTACTGGTAGAAGGCGCGTCGCTCGGGCTCCATTAGTTCGTCGTTCTCCCAGGCCTCCGGGATCATCATGGCGACCGCGTGCGGGAGACTGCGGCCCGCCAGATGCAACAGCTCCAGCGCGTTGTCAAAGGAGGCCGAGTCGGACTGGTCCGGGTGGATGACCGGCGAGAGCTTTGCCAGGTCCTCGCCGAAGAGCGGGGACTCCAGCCGGCTCTCGCGGGCGCGCATCCAGTTGATGTTCCCGCGCAGCGTGTTGATCTCGCCGTTGTGCGCCACGTACCTGTAAGGGTGCGCGAGTTCCCAGGACCCCAAAGTGTTCGTCGAGAACCGCTCGTGGACCAGCGAGATCGCGCTGGCGAAGTTCGGGTCCCCGAGATCCGGATAGAAAGGCGCCAGCTGCTGGCCCTTCAAGAGCCCCTTGTAGATAACCGTCCGGGAAGACAGGCTCACGACGTAGCACGCCTGCGAAGCCTCCACGGCCTTGTGGAGCCGGCGACGGATCACGTACAGCTTCCGCTCGAACGCGGCCTCGTCCTCCGCCCGCCGCCCGACGAAGAACTGCCGGATGCGCGGCATGACGCTCCGGGCGTCCTCCCCAACGGCGTCGGGCTCGACCGGCACGTCCCTGAAGCCCAGAAACTCCTGGCCCTCGGCGGCGCAGATCTCCACAAGCTCCCGCTCGGCCTCCTGCCCCCCGTCCTCGCCGGACTCGAAGAGCACCCCGACCCCGTACCGCCCCACGGGCGGGAGCTCTATCCCGAGCCCTTTGCACGCGCGCCGGAAGAAGCCGTCCGGGATCTGGGTGAGGATGCCGGCCCCGTCCCCCGTCTCGGGATCGCTCCCGGTCGTCCCCCGATGCTCCAGGTTGAGCAGGACTTCGAGCCCCTCCTCGACCGTCTCCCGCGTCTGCCGACCGTCGATGCGGGCTACGAACCCGAGGCCGCAAGCATCGTGCTCGTACCGCGGGTCGTAAAGTCCGGCTCCAGGGGTCAGCAAGTCCTCTCCTTCGATACCTAGGGTGCGAAAGTAACCCACTTTTTACACGAACGTCCAGCCCAGCACAAGGGCGTAACAAGCCCGTTACGTACTAGCGCGATAGAGGCATTCTGGAAAAGTAGCCGCGTTTACAAGAGGGCGACCTCGAGGTCGCCCTCTTCGCGGGTTGTTGGGCTCGGGGGGGTACGTCGTCGGGACCCCGCCCCGCCGAGCATCCCTCGAGTTTCGGGCCCCGACGGTCTCACCCGAATCGCGGATCGCCCTAGCGGCCCGCCGTCCCGGCGTCCGGGGCGCTGACCATGTGCAGGGTCGTGATCTCCAACTCGCCGATGTCTTCGAGCTTCCGCGCGAACTCTTTCAGGTAAGGCTTCTCCAGGTGTTCGTCGAGGTCCCGCTGGCTTCTCCAGTTCTCATAGAAGAAGAACACCGAGGGATCCTCTATCCCCCGATGCAGATCGTAGTTCAGGCATCCCTCCTCTGAGCGCGTCGGCTCGACGAGCTTGCCGGCCTCCTCGCCCAGGCGTTCGGCCATCCCCTCGCGCGCCCGCATCTGGGCCACCACCGACACCACCGTCTCCTCGGCCACGCCTTCCCCTTTGCTCGATCACCAGTTCCCCGGCAACTGTACACGGTCAGCGGGTCGGCCTGCCGGGATCGGCGGGGTCTAGAGGTCGTCGAGCGCGGTGCGGAGCTTCTCCTCTTCTCCGAGCAGCTCGGTGAGGCGGACGCGCAGGTCGGCGGCCTCGGCCTCGACCTCGGCGAGGCGCAGGGTAAGCTCCCGCTCTTTGGCGGCCGTCTCGGGGGTGCGCTGGCCCTTGCGGTAGCGGGCGCGCACGTTCTTCAGCCGCTCGGCGGCGTTCTTTCGAATGCGCTCGCGGTCGGTCTTGAAGTCCTCGCCGCCGACGTACTCCCGGACGCGCTTCACCGTCTTGTCCGAGAGAAGGTCGGAGAGGATCTCCGCCGAACCCTGCTTGAAAAACTTCGCCATGCCGATCCTCCTGTCGCGCCGCACGTATTGTAACCCCGGCGACGAAGCCGGGGTGCTACCCCCCGGCCGCCTTCTTTACGTCCTGGATGAGGACGCGCCCGCCCGAGCCCGTGCCCTCTATACTGGAGAGGTCCAGGCCCAACTCGGCGGCCTTCTTCCTGGCCGCGGCGGTCGCCCCCGGTTCCGCGCCGTCCCGCGCCGGGTCTTCGGCCGATTCCTCGACCATCTCTTCCGCGCCGGCGGTGATCTGGCGTGGGTCCTCTTCTTCGTCCCTCGGCTCCCCGCTGGACCGGCGGAAGTCGGGGTCCAGGATCTGGGGGTTGTTGTCTATGGCCTCCAGGGCGCGGTCCACGCTGCCGAGGATACGCTCCAGTTTCACCTTCAACTGGACCTGGGCCTCGATGCCCTTGACGTGCAGCTTGACCTTGTCCACGTAGGCGCTCACGCCGATGTCTATGTTCAGGAAACCGGCCAGCTCCGCCCGCGCCGAGACGTGCGCCCGGAGCTCCTCGACCTCGAGGTCCAGCTCCTCGACGTTGAGGACGGGTATGTCGAGGACGACGTCCGTGTCGTCGTCGGCCTCCGCCCGGCCGTGCTCGACGACCTCCGGCTCGTCCCCGTCGCGAAGCTCCTCGTCCCTCCGGCCGTCGGGTCCCTTTTCGGTCATGCCGTTTCCCTGCTCAAAGGTGTGTCTCCATCTTGCATCTAAGTCTTCGTGCCCCCGCCCTTCGCGGGATAAACGCCGCGTCCCGCACGGGTACGGGCGGCGGGCCGGTCTAGTTTCGTCGCGCCGCGGGTAGTAACCCCTGAAGGCCGGGCCAGACCCGGACGCGGGCGAGAGACCGGGGAGGACCTGTGGCGCAGGGCGGGCAGCAGCAACAAAGCGGGGGTCAGCAGCAGGGCGAGCAACAGCAGCAGCCGGACCCGATGCAGCTCATGGGGAAGGCTCTGACGGACATCCGCAAGGTGCAGAACATGCTGGAGCTCCAGAACCCGGGTCAGACCGAGGCGATCAAGATGCAGCGCGAGGCCGGCGACCTCGTGTGGCAGGTGATCCAGCAGATGCAACAGCAACAACAGCAGGGCTAGCGGCGGATCAGAGCCGGCGCCGAACCCGGCATCGCGGTCTACCGGCCGCGGCGCGGCGCCCGGGGCTTTCTTAGGCCCTCGCGGTTCCGCGACGCCCAAGAGGTCATCCCGCCCCGCCAGTCGGAGAAGGCGTGATCCGGACCGTTCCCGGACGTCGCGCGACGCGGCCCGCAAAGTTTGTCCATCGCGTCGCGGGCGAGTAGGAAGAGTTCGTGGTCGCCCCCCGCGTCGGGGTGCAACCGCGCCAGAAGGAGCCGCCACGAGCGGCGGTCCCGCAAATTCCTCCCCCCGCCGGTGAACCCCTCGGACATGCCAACCTCCACGATTTTCGGGCATTTTAGGCGCCTGGTGCCGGCTCCGTAAACCTTCTTCTGCCGTCACCACAATACTTTGGGGGATCTGGAAGTGCCCCGTCCACATGCGGCTCGTGTCGCTGGGAGGTGGGATCTCTACCGACGACCTTCGCCGGAGTTGGGCAGGGTCTTTATCTCCTTGACCCGCCGCTCGAACTCCTCGGCGGAGCTCGAGTTGCCGAGCGCCCAGGCGAGGTCCTTGATGTTCTGCTCGTTCGTCCTGACGAAGAGCATGGCCTGCCTGAGCTCCATGTCCTCGAACGCCGCGACCGCGAACCCCGTGATGTCCAGCGGTTCTGGGATGCTGGCCT
The DNA here is from genome assembly GCA_964250345.1 of uncultured Rubrobacteraceae bacterium. GTDB lineage: Bacteria > Actinomycetota > Rubrobacteria > Rubrobacterales > Rubrobacteraceae > Rubrobacter_D. Next base: position 7,731 of record CAXUFZ010000009.1, on the reverse strand, counting down.
TCTGGCACATCGCCAGCATCCTGGCGGCCTTGACGAGCTGCCGTTTCTGATCCTGCATCATCGTTTGCCCGCGTCCCCCGTTGGCCTGCATAGATCCTCCAAGCTAGTGCCGGATCCAGACGGAGAGCGTCCGGCACGCACCCGTCCCGCCTGTTCGCTGTCTCCCCGTGATCTTGCTCGATCTCACCGGGCGTCCCGATCCCGGGCCGGAAGGAACCTCGTCTCGAGCGCGTTGAACTCCCCGTCCATGACCTGCTCGTAAGTGTTGCCCAGCTCGTCCTCGGCCACGCTCACCAGCCGCCCCTGTTCGTCCACGTACTCGTCCATGATGGGAAGGTCGGCGACGGCGCCGACCACGTCCTCGTCGACGACCCGCCCGTCTCCGTCGTAGGTGGTCTCGAAGATCAAGCCGGAGTCGTCCACGCTGCGCCTCGCCGTCCCGGCGGCTCCCGGGAGCCGGGCCCCGCGACGCTCCTCCAGCCTCCGGGACAGCTCGCTCGCGTCACCCCTCTCCCCGACGTCCTCCACGGCGATCCTGAGCGCCACCTCGGCGACCTCGGACCTGGATGGCCGGACGTCGTCCCCGGAACGCAGATCCCACCGGAGCCCCTCCAACTCGGCGGCGAGCCGCTTGGAGAGGTTGAAGGTGACGCCGACCCGCTCCGGCCTCTCGTCCCAGGAGACGCCGGGCGAACCGCGGGACTCCGAGGGGGCCTCCTTCTCGTCGGCGTCGAAGCCTTCGCCCAAGATCGTTCCCATGAGGTCTTCCGGCACGCTGCGTCTCTTGCCCATGCTTGCGTCTATCCCCCTTTGGCGAGCCGCTCTGCCAGGCGCTTGTAGTCGGCGGCCCCGTGGCTCCTCCTGGCGTACTCGAAGACGTGTTGGCCGAAGCCCGGCGCCTCCGAGAGCTTCGAGTTGTAGCGCACGACCGGCCAGACGGTGTCGGGGAAGTGCCGCTCCAACTGGTCCAGGATCTCCGCGCTCTTCTTTACCCGACCGTCGTAGAAGGTGGGGATTATGCCCCGGATTGTCAGGCCGTCCCGGTAGCGCTGCACCTCTTTCACGCGGCCCAGGAAGTCGCCTATTCCTTGCAGCGCCAGCACCTCCATCGAGACGGGGATCAGGATCTCGTCGACGTAGAAGAGGCTGTTGACGTTGAGGACATCCCACGAGGGCGCCGCGTCCAGCAGCACGAAGTCGTAGCCCCGGAGGCCTTCGAGGGCCTCGCTCAGCACCAGCTCCGAGCGCATGTCCCTGCGGGAGATCTCGCGCTTCACCCCGGAGAGGTTCCCCCCCCCGGCGATCACGAACAGGTTCTCCCGCGCCTCCACCTGCACGTCCCCGAGGCCGGCCTCGCCCTGCACAAGCTCGGCCAACCCCTCGCCCGCCTGGACGCCGAGGCTCTTGGTGATCTGCCCCTGGGTGTCGCAGTCCACGAGGAGGGTCCGGTGGCCCGCCAGCGCGAGCGCCGCGCCCAAGTTCACGCAGGTCGTGGTCTTCGCGACCCCGCCCTTCGCGTTGGTGAAGGCCACCTTCCTCAACGGCGCGCGACCGTGAAGCTCCAGCGCTTGCTGGACTTACCGCCGAACCGGGCCTGATCCCCCGAAGACTCGGACTCGGCCTCTATCCTAACCTCGTGGGTGCCGGGGGAGAGCGCGTTGCCCACGTAAAAGCTCAGTTGACCGCTGGCCTCGTCGTAGCGGAACCTGGACTTTTCGGACCCGTCGACGTACAGCTTTATGTCGCTCTTAGAGAGGCCGGTCCCCTGATCCCTTATCGTCACCCGGATGGTGGGGCGGGAGACGGAGATCCTGCCGGTAGGGCTCATGCCGGTTATGGAGAGGCCGCCCGTGCTGTAGTTGCTGGTCTGACCGGGACCGGAACCCGTCGTCCTCGTGACCCGGATCGAGGACCCGCGAGGCCCCCGGCCGCCCCTCCTGCGTCTTCTGGGCACGAGGTCCCCTCCTTACGCGGTCTCCGACAATGCAAGCACCCTCCGAGACAGCATAACTCTCTCACCGCGCGAATAGAAGCCGCGGATCGGGACCCGACGCGCGTCCTCCCCTCCGGCCCCGTCAGCTCACGACGAAGCTGAAGCTCTTTTTGGCGCTTCTGCTCCCTTCGGCGGCGCCGGCCGAGATCTCGACCGTGTGGGCGCCGGAGTCGAGCTTGCGGGGCGTGAAGCTCAGGCTGCCGGTGGTTCGGCGGTACTGAAAGTCCCTCACCTGCTCCCCGTCGAGGTAGATGTTTATGTCGGATGGGGACAGGGTGGTCGCGCTGTCCGTCACGGTAGCCTGCACCGTGGGCCTGGAGCCGCTGATGTTCCCGACGGGGCTCATCGAGGTTATGGTCACGCCCCTCGAACCGCCGCGGCTCGCGCCCCCTCTGGCTCCGGATCTCGTCCTCGGGTTGGCTTTGTGCGAAGTCCTCTGTCTTCTCGACCTACCCACGCGCAACTCCCTCCTTTACCGATCTCGCTCGATGCCCTCGTACCCAGACCGCCGCGAACCGTCTCTCCCGTAGAAGCCTCGTACCAGGGACGGGGGGGGCGCGCCGGGGGGGGCACCCCGCCGCGCCCCGGGGGGGAGCCCCCCCCCCCGCGCCCCTCGACGCCTCGGACCCGGGACGGGGCCGCGCCCGTGGCGATGCCAGGACGCGGCCCCGTGTTCGTCACCGGCGAAGCGTCCCCGGGCTCAGGACCCGGACCCCCGACCGCGCCCGGACAACGAGTCCGTCACGCCGCCGAGCAGCCCTTCGTCCTTGGCCTTCTGCCGGTCCCGCTCCTTTTCCGCCTGCCGGGCCTCGCCCTTCGCCCGGCTGGTCCTCTCTTTCTGCGTCGCCTCCTGCTCGGCGTCGGCCTTCCTCTGCCGCGCCCGGCCTTCCTCCTTCTGGGCCTCGTCGCCGGTCATGGCGCCCCAGGCTTCTTTGGCCCGGCCCTTGGTCTTGTCGTCCACGGCCACTCCTTTCCCTCGTCGGTCCTTTGGAGACCGCGACTACTGGTTCGCGGCGCCGATAACGTCCCTCACGGTGACGCGGCCCTGGGCCCCGGAGCCCTGCACCTGGGAGATGTCCACCCCCAGATCCTGCGCCTTCTGCTGGGCGGCGTGCGTGGCGTTCGGCTGCTGTTGCTCCTGCTGGCCTCCACCACCGCCCTGCTGGGCCGCCTGCTGTCCTTGCTGGGCGGCCTGCCCCGCGGCTTCCTGGGCCTGTCCCGCAGCCTGGCCGGCGGCCTCTTGCCCCTGCTGGGCGGCCTGACCCGCCGTGTCCTGCGCCTGCTGGGTGGCCTGACCGGCGGCCTGTTGTCCCTGCTGGGCAACCTGCCCCGCCTGGTCGGTGGCCTGCCCCGCCGCCTGCTGCGCCTGGTCCGTCGCCTGTCCGGCGGCCTCCTGCGCCTGACCCGCCGCCTGACCGGCCGTGTCCTGGGCCTGCCCAGCGACCTGCTGCGCCTGGTCGGTCACTCCCCCGAGGGGGCCTCCTCCGCCTTCCTGGCCGCCGCCCGCGACCCCGCCGACGGCCTCCTGGGCCTGCCCGGCGACCTGTCCGGCCTGGTCCTGGGCCTGTCCGGCCACCTGGCCTGCTTGGTCCGTCGCCTGACCGGCGGCCTGCTGCGCCTGATCGGTGGCCTGACCGGCGGTCTCCTGCGCTTGACCGGCGACCTGGCCGGCCTGGTCGGTCGCCTGACCGGCGGCGTCCTGGGCCTGGTCCGCCGCCCCCTGCGCGAAGTCCGTCATCTTCTGCTGCGTGCTCTGGACGGCCTCGTTGACCTGGTCCTGGATGCCCTGATCCTCGGCCGTCTGGTCTATGGAGCTTTCGAGCTCCACGTAGTAGTCGGTCATCTCCTGGACCTGGGCCTTGGCGTCGCCCTCGGGGAGCTGCTCGGCGTACTGCTCGAGCTGCTCGCGGTAGTTCTGGATCTGGCTCTTCAGGCTGCCGACGGACTGCGCGTAGAATTCCTGGGCGCTCTGCTGGGACTGCTGCTGGATCTGGTCTTGAAGGTTCATACCCTGGGTCATGCTGCGTCCTTTCTCGATCGCTACCTTATTCGATGGCGGGGCCGGTTCGGCCGGCCCCGCCTATCCCGTCGCTACGAGGCTACAGAAGGCCTCCGCCACCGTTGTCGTCATCGTCGCCGCCGGTCAGGCCGCCGGTGAGCCCGCCAACGGTGTCCTGCACCTGGTCGACGGGTCCGCCGCCTTCGCCGCCGCCGGTCAGGCCGCCCACGGTGTCCTGGACCTGCTCCACGGGCCCCCCGCCTTCTTCGCCGCCGGTAACACCCCCGACGGTGTCCTGGACCTGCTCCACGGGCCCCCCGCCTTCGCCGCCGCCGGTGAGCCCGCCAACGGTGTCCTGCACCTGGTCGACGGGTCCGCCCCCACCGCCTTCTTCCTGCTGTCCTTGCTCTCCCTGACCTTCCTGGGGGGCTTCGCCTTCCTGGCCTTCCCCGTCCGATGGTCCGTAGTAATCCTCGGAGTCGCCGGACTCCACGGTGGTCGTCGTGCTCTCGGCGGGCGGGAGGAGGTCCAGCCTGAGGAGGCCGCCGCCAAGGAGGCCGTCCTCGCCCTTCTTCTCCTCGACCGTCGTCGTGTTGCTGTCCGAGCTAGAGGAGTCCTCGATGGGCTGCTCACCCGCCTCGCCGTTCTCCACCGGGGCCTGATCCATCAGGTTGCCCTGCTGGTCGTAGGTGAAGTCCGTGGGGTTACCCTCTTCGTCCTCGCCGCGCTGGACGGTGACGGTGTTGCCCTCCTCATCCTGGCCCGTAAGCACGGTGTTGCCCTGCTCGTCGGTGGTCGGCTCGCCCACCGCCTCGAAGCCTTCGGGCAGGTTTTCGGCCATCTGGCTGGCCTCGTCTTCCTCCCCGCCTTCCTCCTCTTCCGGCATGACCTCGTCCATCAGGTTGCCCTGCTGGTCGTAGATGGAGTCCACGAGGTTGCCCTCTTCGTCCTCGGCGCGCTGGACGATGACGGTGTTGCCCTCTTCGTCCTGGCCCTGCAGGACCTGGTTGCCCTGCTGGTCGGTGAACGGCTGTCCCAGCGCCTCGTAGCCCTCCGGCAGGCTGTCCGCCAACTCGCCGAGGTTGTCCTGCGCCTGATCCGCGGCATCCTCAACCTGGTCGGTCGCCTGACCGGCGGCGTCCTGCGCCTGATCCGCGACCCCACCGACGGCATCCTGGGCCTGGCCCGCCACCTGACCGGCCTGATCCGCCACCTGTCCCGCCTGGTCGGCCGCCACGTCGGTCGGGTCCTGGCCCGCCGCCTCGTCGGCCTGCTGACGGGCCTCCTGGGCCGACTCCTCCAGCGAGTCCTGCACGCCCGCGTCCTGGGCGGCCTGGTCTATGGTGCCCTCGAACTGGGTGTAGGAGTCGGTCATCTGCTGGAGCTGGGCCTGCGACTCCTCGGGGAGCTGCTGCATGTAGCTCTGAAGCTGGGCGCTGTCGCTCTGCATCTGGCCCTTGATCCTGCCCATCGACTGCCCGAAGAAGTCCTGGGCCTGCTGCAGATACTCCTGCTCCTGCGTCTGCTGCTGCGTCTGCTCGCTCACTTTTTCTCCTTTTTGGTCTCGGTCTCTTGCTGTCCGGTCTTCTGTCTCCGACGTTCCTGGTCTGCGTTTTCCCCCTCGTTGTCGGGACCGTTCGACGGGTCGGGGTCGCTACCGGCTACCTCGCTGGCGATCCGTAACCGGATCCCGGCGTCGCGATAGACGACGCCCTCCCGCACCCCGTCCGGCAGGTTCTCGCGCCGGCTCTCCCACACGGAGTTGCGCTCCGTGTTTCCCCGAAAGCGCACCTCCGGGTCCGGCACGTCCTCGAAGTACAGCTCGCGCATCTTCACGTTCGCGCTGAACGCGATGTCCGGGGCCCGTGGGTCGCCTGTTCCCTCCCTCTTCATGCCTTCAAGACCCCACCACGTCCCTGATGGTTATGAGCCCGCCGGAGCCCGAGCCCTGGATCGTGGAGAGATCCACCCCCATCTCTTCCGCTTTGCGCCTGGCGGCGTTGGTGGCCTTCGGCCTCTCGGCCTCGTCTCCCCCGGTGCCCTGCCCGGCGGCGTTCACCGCCTGCTCCGGCACGTAGCCCACGGTCTCCTGGGCCTGCTGGGTGGCTCCCCCCGCGGTGTCCTGCACCTGACCCGCCGCCTGACCGGCCTGGTCCGTCGCCTGGCCCGCGGTGTCCTGCGCCTGCTGGACGGCCCCCCCTGCGGCACCCTGCGCCTGCCCGGCGACCTGGCCCACCTGGTCGGTAACCCCCCCAAGGGGGCCGCCGCCGTCCTCCTGACCCTCACCCGTGAGCCCGCCGACGGCCTCCTGCGCCTGCCCCGCGGTCTGCCCAACCTGCTCGGTGGCCCGACCGGCCGTGTCCTGGGCCTGCTGGGCGGCCCCCCCGGCGGCGTCCTGGGCCTGGCCCGCCACCTGACCGGCCTGATCCGCGGCGCCGCCCGCGGCGTCTTGCGCACCCTCCACGGCCTGCCCCGCGGTCTGCGAGGCCTGATCTGCGGCCTCCCCGGCGGCCCCGTTCTCCGAGGCTTCGGACTCTTCCGCCTCCATCTCCTCGGCCGCCTCCACCACGTCGCTGACGATGATCCGCCCGTCGGTGCCCGTGCCCTCGACCTGCGTGAGGTCCACGCCCCGATCCTTCGCCTCGCGGCGGGCCGCGTCCGTGGCCTCGATCTCGCCCTGGCGCCGGATCTTGTCCGTGTCCAGGTTGGCGACGTTGTCCCGCGCCTCGTCGATGCACTGCTCCATGGAGGAGTAGTTGTCCATCAACTCCTGGAACATCGTCTGGAAGGCTTCCTCCCGACCCCCGGGGATCTGGTCCGGTAAGCCTTCCAGCGTGGAGCGGCTGTCTTTTATCTGCTGCTTGAGCGCGTCGGTCGAATCCCCGAAATAGTCCTGGGCCAGGCTCATGGTCCGTTGCTGGACCTCCTGCCTGGACTCCTGAATGCCCTGGTTCAGCCTCTCCAGCGCCTCCGTCTGTCTCTCTGTCATCTGAATCTCCTCTCTACCTGGTCTGCTCGACTCGGTTTCCCTCTCAAACGATCCTTATGCCGACCGTTCTCCCCTCGTCGTCGAACACTTGCTCGACGGCGTTCCCCGCCTCGTCCCTCACCCGGCGCACGACCCGGCCCTCATCGTCCACGTACTCTTCCTCCGTAGGCAGATCGCCGACGTTGCCCATGAGTTCTTCGCTCACGACCTCGCCGTCTTCGTTGAGGGTGATCTCGATGATGTCCCCGGTCTGGTCCACCGCCCGCTGCACGGTCTGGCCTCCCCCGTTGGCGCTCTCATCGACCACGTCAGGCTGGGCCTGCTCCTCTCCACCGTTTCCGGCTCCACCATTAGCCTGACCGGCGGCCTGTTGCCCCTGCTGGGCCGCCTGTCCCGCGGTCTCCTGGGCCTGCTGGGTGGCTCCCTCCGCCTGTTCCGTGGCCTGCCCCGCCTGGTCCGTCGCCTGCCCGGCGACGTCCTGCGCCTGCTGGTTCACGCCTTCGGCGGTCTCCTGGACCTGCCCCGTAGCGGCCTGTGTCTGGTCGGCCGCGTCTCCGACCGCATCCTGCGCTCCTTGAGCGGCCTGGCCGACTTGGTCCTGCGCGCCATCGGCCTGGTCCGCGACCTGCCCGGCCTCATCCGTGGCCTGCCCGGCGATGTCCTGAGCTCCCTGCGCGGCTTCGCCCGCTTGATCCGCGATCTGCCCGGCAGCGTCACCCGCACCCTCCGCCGCCTGCCCGGCAGCATCCC